>CACBZI010000047.1 GCA_902543665.1 uncultured Pelagibacteraceae bacterium | reverse complement strand
ACTTAAGAATAATCCTGTAAAAATTAGCAAAAAAGATATCTCATTAATTTTTGATCATATTTATTAAATAAAAGCTTTACATTTGACTCTATTTTGGATAGCGTTCATTTTTTGAACAAATTAATATGAAAAAAAACAAAATTGTGTACATTGGTTTAAGTGCAGATACTGTCCACCACGGTCATATGAAGCTTATTGAAAAGGCAAGACATTATGGCGATATTTTAATTGGTCTTATAACTGATAAAGCTTTAGCTGAATTTAAAAGATTACCTTATCTTAATTACGAACAAAGAAAAAAAATTTTGATAAATCTTAAAGGAGTAAAAAAAGTAGTCCCGCAAAATCAAAATGATTATTCGTCAAATATCAGGAAGTACAAACCAGATTTCATGGTTCACGGAGATGATTGGAAATCAGGATTTGAAAGTCGTTATAGGAGAAATTGTTTACGAGAATTAAAAAAATACGGAGGTAAACTTGTTGAAGTTCCACACACTAAAGGCATATCATCCGCTGCACTAATTAATCATTTAAATAATGTATCAACTACACCAGATATAAGACGAGGATTACTAAGAAGATTGATTGACTCAAAAAAAATTTCACGCTTTTTAGAAACACATAGTCCAATCTCTGCGATAATAGCTCAAAATACAGAGTATTCTAAAAATGGAAAAAAATATGGTTTTGATGGATTTTGGTCCAGTTCTCTTACAGACTCGACTGCAATGGGAAAACCAGACAATGAGTCTCTGGAAAATTCTCAAAGGCTTCTAGGTATAAATCAAATTTTTGACGTTACAAATAAACCACTTATTTTTGATGGAGATACTGGAGGTCAAATAGATCATCTGGACATGAAGATAAAATCTATGGAAAGATTAGGAATATCTGCAGTAATATTTGAGGATAAAACTGGCTTAAAACAAAATTCTTTATTTCAAAATACATCTAATCAACTTCAAGAAAACAAAAATAAATTTGCTGAAAAGATTTCGATTTGTAAAAAAGCAAAAAGAAATGATGATTTTATGATTATTGCTAGAATAGAAAGTTTCATTTTAGGAAAAAAGACTCAAGATGCGATTGATAGAGCCAATACTTATATTGATGCTGGAGCAGATGGAATTATGATACATAGTAAAGCTAAACATCCTAATGAAATTTTTGATTTTTCAAAAAAATTTAAAAAAAATTTTCCAAATACACCACTCGTTTGTGTCCCATCAACCTACAATCAAGTTAAAGAAAGTTTACTTATAGAAAAAGGTTTCAATATAGTGATATATGCTAATCATATGTTAAGAGCTGCATATCCAGCGATGCAAAAGGTAGCTTTAAAAATTCTACAAAATGGAAGGTCTAAAGAGACTAATAAATATCTATATCCAATTAAAAATATATTGGAATTGATACCAGGAAAGTAAGTTGAAAAATAAAATAGAAGTAGATCAAAATTTTCTGGAGGTAATCAGTATTTTAGAAAAATACAAAATTAATTATTGGCTTGGCCATGGCACGCTTCTTGGAATCATTAGAGACAATAAATTGATAGAATGGGATCATGATATTGATGTAGCAGTTTGGGCGAAAGAAGTGAGACAAGACGAAATACTAGAAATCATGAAAAAGAACAATTTTATATTGAGAGAGGGTTTTGGAGTAGAGTCTCCTGACTTATCTTTTAATAAAAATGGTGGAAGAATTGTAGATTTCAATTTTTATGAAATTGTGGATAACAGCGAGTATGGTAAAATGGCCCAAATCTTGTGGCCCGTCCCTAAAAATTACTTTATGAAACTTATTCACGCTTTATCAGAGTCAGAGAAATATAGAGGAAAATTTAAACAAATTATTAATTCTTTTTCAAAATTTAACTCTTTTTTTAAAATACTTAAAAATTATTTAATAAAAAAAGATCTATTTTATAAACTGGAAGGCTATTCAGAGCCTGTACAATTTATAAAAAAAATTAAGAAATTTGATTTTCATGGCTTAAATA
>CACBZI010000046.1 GCA_902543665.1 uncultured Pelagibacteraceae bacterium | reverse complement strand
AAAGAGTCTACAGATAATTTTTTTGACAATGTGGTAGTAAATGATGAAAATCAAGATATTAAAAATAATCGATTAGAGCTTTTAAAAATGTTTTGTAACACATTTGATACTTTTATCGATTTTTCAAAATTAGAAGGTCTATAATGGCAAAAGTTGTATTTAGTTTCGATGATAAATCTGCAAAAAAATTAAAGAACAAAAAAAACATTTTAGGTGGTAAAGGTGCCAATCTTGGTGAGATGGGAAGACTAGGCTTACCTGTTCCTCCTGGATTCACTATTACAACAGATGTTTGTGATCTTTTTTATAAAAATAAAAAAAAACTTCCTAAAAGTGTAATTAAAAATATCGAAGTAGAACTTAAAAATATTGAAAAGAAAACAAAAAAGAAGTTTGGTGATCTTAAAAATCCATTATTAGTTTCAGTTAGATCAGGTGCTAGAATTTCAATGCCGGGTATGATGGATACGATTTTAAATCTTGGTCTCAATGATAAAACAGTAGAGTCACTAAAAAAGAAAACCTCAAACGGTCGATTTGCCAAAGATAGTTACAGAAGGTTTATACAAATGTATAGCAACGTTGTACTTGGAGTCAAAGGACATTTATTTGAAGAATTAATTGATAATTACAAATTAACAAAAGGTGTATTACTAGATACAGATTTAGATGAGAGTGATTGGGACGGGTTGATAACAAATTTTAAAGATCTAGTAAAAAAAGAAAAAAAGACTAATTTCCCGCAAGACGTAAAAGACCAATTACTAGGAGCAGTAAATGCAGTATTTTTATCTTGGGATAGTCAAAGAGCAAAAACTTATAGAAAATTAAATCAAATTCCTGATCACTGGGGGACAGCAGTTAACGTTCAAGCGATGGTTTTTGGTAACATGGGCAAAGATTGTTCGACAGGTGTTGCTTTTACTAGAAACCCATCAACTGGGGAAAATTCTTTCTTTGGAGAATTTTTAATAAATGCACAAGGTGAAGATGTTGTAGCGGGTACCAGAACTCCTCAATATATCACTAAAAAAGCAAAACAAGATGCCAATTCAAAAGATCCTTCAATGGAAGAAGCTATGCCTAAAGTTTATAAAGAGTTAGCAAAAGTGTTTCTTAAGTTAGAAAAGCACTATAAAGATATGCAAGACATCGAGTTTACAGTTGAGAATAATAAACTTTGGATGCTTCAAACAAGATCAGGAAAAAGAACTGCCAAAGCTGCAATTAAAATTGCAGTAGATATGGTTAAAGAAAAATTAATTTCAAAAAAAGAAGCAATTAAAAGAATTGATCCTAATACTTTAGACACATTATTACATCCAACTTTAGATGATAAAGTTAAAAAAGAAGTAATTGCTTCAGGATTGCCTGCATCCCCAGGAGCTGCGAGTGGAAAGGTTGTTTTTACCGCCGATGAAGCAGAAAAATTAAATGGGATGATGCAAGATACAATACTAGTAAGATTAGAAACTTCACCAGAAGATATACACGGAATGCATGCTGCAAAAGGAATTCTTACGGCAAGAGGCGGAATGACAAGTCATGCCGCAGTTGTAGCAAGAGGAATGGGTAGACCATGTGTTTCAGGTTCTAGTGAAATAACAATTGATTATGAATTAAAACAATTTAAAGCTGGGGACGTAATTATTAAAGAGGGCGATATAATTACTATAGACGGTGGAAGCGGAAAAGTAATGAAAGGGTTGGTGCCTACTGTTCAACCGGAAATATCTGGCTATTTTTCTACAATAATGAAATGGGCAGATGAATTTAGAAAATTAAAAGTAAGAACGAATGCTGAAACAGAAGCAGATAGTAAAACAGCTAGAGAGTTCGGTGCCGAAGGGATTGGACTATGTAGAACAGAACATATGTTTTTTGATGAGGAAAGAATTTTATCTGTAAGACAAATGATTTTATCTAAATCAAAAGATGACAGAAATAGTGCGCTAGATAAACTTTTACCTCATCAAAAAGAAGATTTTAAAAAAATATTCAAAGTCATGTCAGGTTTACCTGTAACAGTAAGATTATTAGATCCACCACTTCATGAATTTTTACCAAAAACTGACAAAGACATAGAAGAAGTAGCGAGATCTTTAAATCTATCAGCAAAAGAAGTTAAAGACAGAATTTCAGAACTCCATGAGGAAAATCCTATGTTAGGACACA
>CACBZI010000045.1 GCA_902543665.1 uncultured Pelagibacteraceae bacterium | reverse complement strand
GGTTATATAACTGATGATTTTGGTTTATGGGGAAAATTTTCTTTGATTTTTTTCTTACTTTTAATGTTTATTGGTGGTTGCGCTGGCTCCACAGCTTGTGGAATAAAAATTTTCAGATTACAAATGCTTTTGATATTCTTAAAAAATCAAATTAAAAAACTTGTTTCTCCAAATAGTGTAATTATTAGTAAGTATAATAATCAAAAAATTTCAGACCCGTTCATAAATTCAGTGATTATTTTTATTTTCACTTTTTTATTTATTTTTTTAATTATCGCAATGCTTTTATCCATAAGTGGATTAGATCTCTTAACATCAATTTCAGGCGCCGCGAGTTCTATCTCAAATGTTGGACCAGGATTAGGAGATATAA
The DNA here is from genome assembly GCA_902543665.1 of uncultured Pelagibacteraceae bacterium. Classification (GTDB taxonomy): domain Bacteria; phylum Pseudomonadota; class Alphaproteobacteria; order Pelagibacterales; family Pelagibacteraceae; genus Pelagilacustribacter. The sequence goes on along the minus strand of CACBZI010000045.1, from coordinate 2,139 downwards.
TTGGGCCAAATGGTAATTATAGGGATATACCAGATTTATCTAAATGGATTTTATCAGCTGGAATGTTATTAGGTAGACTGGAACTTTTTGCAGTTTTAGTTCTATTCTTTCCATCTTTTTGGAGAAATTAGGCTATGGAAATTTATAAAAAGAAAACTCTATACGATTCTTTCAAAGTTTATTTTGATAAGAGGATGATCAAAATATTATTACTAGGAGCTATTAGCGGTTTTCCTTGGGTAATCATTGGTAGTAGTTTAAGTCTCTGGTTAAAAGAAGATGGTTTAAGCAGAAGCACTATAGGTTGGGCGGGATTAATTTTTGCTGTTTACGCTTTTAATTACTTATGGGCCCCAATAATTGATAGAATTAGAATTCCTTGGCTAACAAAAAAAGTTGGTCACAGACGAGGATGGATAATAACTATGCAAACTTTAATTTTAGTTTGTTTAGTTTTTTGGAGTTTAATAAATCCTAATACGAATTTAGCATTAGTTATAAGCGTAGGTCTTGTAATAGCTATTGCTTCTGCAACTCAAGATATAACTCTTGATGCCTTGAGAATAGAACAAATTGAGGAAAACGAGGGAAATTCAATGCAAGCAGGTGCTGCTATGGCGGTGGTTGGTTGGTGGACTGGATATAAATTAGGTGGAGTAGTAGCGCTAAATACAGCTGAATTATTTCAACAAGCAGGTTTTGAAAACTACTGGCAGATAACTTTTTTGATTTTGGGAATACTTATAATTAGTAGCAATATAGGACTTTTATTTGTTAATGAACCACAACAATCTGATAGAGCGGAGAGGCAAAGACAAACTGATAAGATGATAGAAAATAAGCTAGGATCATCAAATTTCTTAACAAAAATAATTTCATGGATAACTGGGACAATAATTGGTCCTATAGTAAGTTTCTTCAAAAAAAACAGCTTTAACATAGCTATTGCGATTTTGGGTTTTGTTTTTCTTTTTAAAATTGGTGAAGCTTTTTTAGGACGAATGTCTGTAATTTTTTATAAAGAAATAGGATTTACTAAATCAGATATCGCTTTATACTCTAAAGGTCTTGGTTGGGTTACAACTGTTGTATTTACTTTACTTGGTGGATTATTTGCAATTCGTTCTGGAGTTATTAAAGCCATGTTCGTATCTGGAATACTAATGGCATCTACAAATTTATTATTTTCTTTGCTAGCGTGGTCAGGAAAGTCAGAGTTATTATTTGCAATTGCTGTTATATTTGATGATATGGCAGCAGCATTTGCGACAGTTGCGTTTGTTGCTTTCATTTCAATGCTAGTAGATAGAACTTATACTGCAACGCAATATGCTTTACTAGCTTCTATAGGAACGGCAGGAAGAACTACTTTAGCTGCTTCATCAGGTGCTTTAGTAGATTGGTTAAATGGAGATTGGGGAATATTTTTTATTATAACAGCAGTAATGGTGATACCTTCCTTAATATTCCTTTATATGATTAAGGATAAACTTAAGCTAAATGACTAAGTATTTCACAAATAATTTTGCTGTTACAAATCTTTATAAGAAACCATCTATCAAGTCTGAAATTGTAACACAAATGATTTATGGAGATAGTTTTTCAATATCCAAAAAAATAAAAAGATGGTTGAAAATAAAGATCAAAGAAGACGGTTACATAGGTTACGTCAAAAATAGAAAATTCACAGAATATTTAAAGCCTACTCATAAAGTTTATGTTCTAAAATCCAAAGTTTTTAGTCTAGCCAATAAAAGTAAAAAAATAAAAGAACTGTCATTTGGTTCGAAAATCAAAGTGATAAATAATAAGAAAAAATTCTTACAAATTTCAAATGGATGGATAAACAAAAAAGATGTTAAGCCAATTGCTTTTAAAGAAAAAAATCCATTTAGAAAAATATCAATTTTTAAGAATATTAGATACAAATGGGGAGGAAAGTCTTTCAATGGAATTGATTGCTCAGCATTAATACAAGTTTTTTTAAATTTTAATAATAGATTCTGTCCAAGAGATGCTAAAGACCAAATAAAGTTTTTTAAAAAAAATATAAAAATTAATAAGATAAAAAAAAACGATATTATCTACTGGAAAGGCCACGTAGCTCTAGCTCTTTCAAATAAAAAGCTTATTCATGCT
>CACBZI010000044.1 GCA_902543665.1 uncultured Pelagibacteraceae bacterium | reverse complement strand
CAGATTACACTTTTACAATTTTTTGTGACCGTTTCGAAAAAAATAGCGATCTAAATAACTGTCCTGCTGTAGCTTTTTATGATGAAAAATTAAAAGAGGTAAAAAAAAATTATGAACCTCCAGGATTAGATATGAATGAATTACCTTTACCTGCATGGCATTTAATGGATATGGAAATGTATTGGAAAATTGGTATGCCACATAACCCATTTATGAAATCAAAAAAGTTTTTAACTATAATGACAGAGAGAGGGTGTCCTGAAAAATGTTATTTTTGCTCAAGCGCAAATTTTTTTGGAAATTCTGGAAGATTTAGACCTTTAAATCCAGAGAAAGCCTATACAATGGTAAAATACGCTGTTGAAAAATATGGCGTAAAAGAAATTCAAATAGAAGACGATACTTTTACTCTAAATTCAAAAAGAGTTGTAGAGTTTTGTAAAAAAATTAAAAAATTTAAGTTGAGAATCACACTCCCTAATTCTATTAGAGCTGATGCCCCAAAAAATTTAGAGAGAAGATTTGAAATGTTTAAACACATGGCTGAAGCTGGATTTGAAAAACTTGGTATATCTGCAGAACACGGCGATCAAGATTTTTTAGATAAAACTATTGGCAAAAGGTTAGATCTTCAAGAAATAGTTAATTCAATAGACATTTGTCATAAAGCAGGCATTATGGTTCATACAAATTTTATGATGGGTTTTCCATTTGAAACAAAAGCAAATAGAGATAAAACTATAAATTTTGCTAAGTCTTTAAAATCGGATAGTTTCTCCGTGTCTTTGGTTGCTCCTCTGCCTGGAACAAAATTATTTGATATAGTTAAAAAGAATAATCTATTTATGCCGAATTTTAATGTAAGCAGAATAGTTTATGATGTGGTAAGCATAATTCCACATGATATAACTCCTGAGAATTTACTTAAATTAGTTAAAAAATTAAATAAAGAGTTAAACACTATGGCATTAAATAATAATCCTCAACTTAAAGAGTACTATAATTTAATTAAAGGAAAAAATATTAAAGATCGAAAATATTCATTTTCAGACAAAAAAAAATTGATTGTTCAAAGCCAGGCACATGGATCGATTGTCCCAAATAATTGAAACTTAATTCTTTCTCTTACTTTACATTATTAAAATATTATTGTATCGTTCAAAAATTGAACAATGAAAAAAAATAAAAATGGATTGCCTTTAGAAATTAAATATTGCATAAAGTGCAACTTAATAAATCAAAGACCAACCACTATAAATGAATATTTTCATACTTCCGAATCTTTACAGACAACAGTGGAATTTGATAAAAATGGTGTGTGTGCAGGATGTCATTTTGTTAAAAAAGAATTTGATAGCAAGGTAATTGATTGGACTAGCAGAGAAAAAGAATTAATCGATCTTTGTAACAAATATAGGAAAAATAATGGACAGTATGATTGTATTGTTCCTGGCTCTGGAGGAAAAGATAGTGTTTATGCATCTTATATTTTAAAACATAAATATAAAATGAATCCGCTTACAGTTACTTGGTCTCCGCATTTATATACTGAAATTGGATGGAAAAATTTTCAAAATTGGTTACATAAAGGAGGATTTGATAATTTTCTTTACACACCTAACCCAAAAATTCATAAAAAGATTACACACGAAGCAACAAAAAGATTACTGCATCCTTTTCAACCATTTATAATTGGTCAAAAGACATTTGCGCTGAAGATGGCTGCAAAATTTAATATTGCACTAGTTTTTTACGGTGAAATGCCCGGTAAGGGAGGAAAAAAAGTTTCTTATAAAGCTAAAACATATGCAGAAGCTACAGAGCAGAAAGGGTTTGAAATGGATCCATTGGAAGGTAAACCTTTTGAAGAGGCGTATCTTGGTGGAAAAAAGGTTCAAGAATACTTAGATGAAGGTATTTCAAAATCTGATCTTCAAAGTTATAAGCCCTTAGAGATTGATGAGGTGAATTCAAATAATATTCAATTTCATTACTTAGGTTATTATTTAAGATGGATACCACAAGAAATGTATTATTTTTCGGTAAAGAATGTTGATTTTAGTGCAAACCCTCAAAGAACTGAGGGAACTTTTACTAAATATTCAAGTTTAGATGATAAAATAGATGGCTTCTTTTATTACACAAGTTATATAAAATTTGGGTTTGGAAGAGCTATGAATGACTCCTGTCAGGAAGTAAGACACGGGCATATTACAAAAGATGAAGGCAAGTCATTAATAAAAAAATTTGATGGAGAGTATCCACAAAAATATGAAGAAGAATTTTTAAATTATATTTCAATGAAAAAAGAAGATTTTTTAGATCTTTGTGATAAATTCAGACCAAAACACCTCTGGGAAAAAAAATCAAATTTTTGGCAATTAAAAAAAAGGTTGTAATTAGTTTTGTTTAAAAGAATTATAGCAAGATTAGACATTAAAAATGGCAGCCTTGTAAAAGGTATTAATCTTGAAGGTTTAAGAAATCTTGGCAATCCCGATTATTTTTCTAAAATT
>CACBZI010000043.1 GCA_902543665.1 uncultured Pelagibacteraceae bacterium | reverse complement strand
TATCACCAGCATGTGAGTTAACTGAGGCTTCTATAATATCAGGTTTAATATTTTTTAACTTTAAAACATTTCTCATTCTTTCTTTAATAAAATCTAGAACTTCTTGTTCAGTTTTCTCATTTTTAATCTCAACACCTTGTTCCTGATATAGTCTTATTGCATAACTAATTAGGTCTCTTAATTTAAATGATAATTTATTTTCAATTATTATTCTAAGCAAACCTATTGCTGCACGCCTTAAGGCAAAAGGATCTTTTGAGCTTGTAGGTTTTTCATCAATTACAAAAAAGCCAACTAAAGTATCAATCTTGTCTACAATCGAGATTGAGTAGCTAATTGGTTTTTTAGGTAAAACAGATGTTAAACCAACAGGTAAATAATGATCACTAACTGAGTTAGCGATATCCTTTTCAAATCCCTGTGCCAAGGCAAAATATTTTCCCATTACTCCTTGAAGTTCAGGATATTCCCCTACCAAATCTGAACATAAGTCAGATTTTGAAATTGAAGCTGCTACTTGAACTTTATCTTTACTTATATTTAAATCATCTGAAAGAAAACCTGCTAGTTGTCTTAGTCTTTGAGTTTTGTCATAAATGGTTCCGAGTTTTTCATAAAACGTAACTGACTTTAAATTTGCTATTTGTTTAATCAAATTTTTAGATCTATCTTTATCCCAGAAAAATTTAGCATCGGCTAATCTCGCTTCAACGACCCTCTTATTTCCTTCTGCTATATATTTTTTTTCATCTTTTTTGTTTGCTACAACAAAAAAATTATTTGTTAATCTTTCTCTACTATCAAAAATTGGAAAATACCTTTGGTGTTTCTCCAAAGTAGAAATAATAATTTCTTGAGGTATTTTTAGATAATCTTTGTTGAAACTAACATGTAATAAATTAGGGTCTTCAACAATATTTACAACTTCCTCTAATAAGTTTTTGTTAATTTTTTCTGTATAGTGTTTAGAATTTGAAATAGTACTAATTTTTTTTAGAATAATTTCTTCTCTAGCTTGATGATCAACAATAATATTAAAAGTTTTAAGGAAACTTAAGTACTCTTTAAAATTATTAATTTTTTTGGATTTTATTATCAGGTCTTGCTCAACAATTATTTCATCTGTTGTCTCTAAATGATCAAAGTTAAAAGAAAGTTTCTTATTGTTAAATCTTGCAAATATTGATTGGAGAGGCCTTCCCCACATTAAATTGTGATCAGACCATTTCATTGACTTTTTCCAACTAATTGAGCTGATGGCTTTTGGGATAATTTTGCTCAGTAATTCCTCGACTAAAATTGACTTGGGTTTAGTTTTTATAAAATAAAATTTTCCTTTATCAATATCTTTTTCGATTAAATCTTTTTTTGATACATTTTTTGCTTTCACAAAACCTTGTATAACTTGATCAGGAGATCCTACTTTTGGTCCTTTAATTTCTTTAGATGCTACTTTTATATTTTCAGATATATCATCTGCTAAGAGGACCAGTCTTGTTGGTGAAGAGTATACTAATAGATCTTTATATTTTATCTCGTTCTCTATAAATGAACCCTCAATAAATTCTTTTAGCTGTGTTCTGGCTCCAATTTGAAGTTGTGGTGGAATTTCTTCACTATAAAGTTCCAATAAAAGTTCTGCCATAATTTAACTTTGCGAGCTTAACCACACTGCTCCACAGCCTTTTGCAAGATCTCTAATTCTAGTTATGTAACCAGTTCTTTCTGCAACACCAATAACACCACGAGCATCCAATAGATTGAAAATATGACTTGCTTTCAAACATTGATCGTATGCCGGAAGAGAAAGTTTTTTTTCAAGTAAAGATTTACATTCGATTTCTGTATTTTCAAAATTTTTTAAAAGACTTTCCGTGTTTGCAAATTCAAAATTATAAGCTGAAAATTCCTTTTCAGCTTGAAGGAAAACCTCTTTGTATTTGACTCCTTCACTATTCCAATCAAGATCATAAACATTCTTCTTGCCTTGAACAAACATACAAAGTCTCTCTAACCCATAAGTTATTTCAACTGGAACGGGCTTACATTCAAGCCCAGTCATTTGCTGAAAATAAGTAAACTGAGTAATTTCCATACCATCGCACCAGACTTCCCATCCTAATCCTGATGCACCGAGAGTTGGGCTTTCCCAATCGTCCTCGACAAAACGGATATCATGATTTTTTACATTAATTCCAATAGCTGCTAAACTTTTTAAATATGTTTGCTTAATATTTTTGGGAGATGGTTTTATTATCACCTGATACTGATAATAATGTTGCAGGCGATTAGGATTTTCACCGTACCTTCCGTCCGTTGGTCTTCTTGAAGGTTGTACATAAGCGGCTTTCCATGGTTGGGGACCTAGAGATCTTAATGTAGTGGCGGGGTGAAAAGTTCCAGCACCAACTTCTAAATCATAAGGTTGTAAAATTATACATCCATTTTTCCCCCAAAACTTTTGAAGACTCATAATGATATCTTGAAATGAAAGAATATTAGATTTTTTGACTTTTTTTTTAGCCGGCATTTATAAACCAAATCTTTGCCACATCGATTTTTCCTCGATTATATTTGCAAGTTTTTCAACGGGATCTTGAAAAGATGAGGATAGTTTTCGAGCAATAAATCCTTTTGGTTTTTCAAATGTTTTAATAACAACTTTTTCTCCAAATTTTTCTTTTAAAACTTGATCAGCATTACCAATGCCGTCAATTAGCCCTAATTTGAGGGATGC
>CACBZI010000042.1 GCA_902543665.1 uncultured Pelagibacteraceae bacterium | reverse complement strand
GAATAATTGGAATTTTTTTTCTCGTTCCTCTTATTTATTTTCATTTTATAAATAAAATTGAAAAAAGGTATATGAATATTTGTTATTTTATTTTTGCATTAATATTACTGCAGGGCGTAGTTGGATGGTACATGGTTAAGAGCGGGTTAGTTAATGACATTACTGTGAGCCATTACAGACTTTCTGTTCATTTACTTAATGCTTTAATAATTATTTCAATTATTTTTTGGTTAATATTGAATTTAAAAAAAAAAACCAACAAAATATTTTTTGATATATCAAAAAGAAATATTCCATATTTATTCTTAATATTGCTTATTTTTTCACAAGTAGTTATTGGTGCTTTTGTTTCAGGTTTAGATGCAGGAAAAATTTACCAAACATGGCCATTAATGGGCTTAAGCTATTTTCCAAACGATTTAATATTTTTAAATTTCAAAAGTTTTTTTGAATTTGATAATCATTCATTAGTACAATTTTATCACAGAAATTTAGCATATTTGATTTCAATTTATATAATTTTTTTGACTCTTCACATATTTTTAAAAAAAAATAAAAGACTATATAAACCATTGTTTATTTTATTGTTTTTTGTATTACTGCAAATTTTTTTAGGTGTATTAACATTGATTAGTGGTCTAAATATTTTTTTAGCATCTGCTCATCAAATAGGTAGTGTCTTTTTAGTTTTTACCTCAATAAATCTTTATTATTGTCATATTAAATAAATTGACATTAACAAAATATGTGGGTATTTATCGCCAATAATTATGACACCTTTTATCAAAAAGAAAGATATAAAAAAAAATTGGTACGTTATAAATGCCCAGGATGCAGCTGTAGGTAGATTGGCTTCTTACATATCTAAAGTGCTTAGGGGTAAAAATAAGCCCACTTATAATCCACATATAGATAACGGGGATTTCGTTATAGTTACAAATATTGATAAAATTAAATTTACTGGAAAAAAATTTAAAAATAAAAAGTATTTTAAACATACAGGTCACCCTGGAGGAATAAAAGAAACATCTCCGCTAATTTTAAAAGAAAAAAATAAAAGCCAGGAGATCTTAAAACTAGCAGTGAAAAGAATGTTGCCTGGTGGTCCACTTGCAAAAAAACAACTTACAAAATTGAAGATTTATAAAAGTGATAATCATCCGCATGAAGTACAAAATCCAAAAATTATAAATTTTCAGAGTTTAAATAGAAAAAACCTAGTAAAATAATGGAAGAAATAGCAACTTCATCTAACAAGATTAACAAAATAAAATTAAATTTTAAAGACAGTAAATATGCTACAGGCAGAAGAAAAAGATCTATAGCAAAAGTTTGGGTTAAGAAAGGATCTGGAAATATACACGTTAACGGATTAAAGATGAATGAGTATTTTAAAAGACCTGTTCATCAGATTATTGTTACAAGACCATTAGAAATCTCACAAGTTGCAACCAGTTATGATGTTAAATGTTCAGTAAAAGGAGGAGGATTATCAGGTCAAGCTGGAGCTATAATTTTAGGTATATCAAAAGCACTTATTTTACTTGATGAAAATTTGAAAAAAAATCTAAAGAAAGATAAACTTACCACTAGAGACTCAAGAGTTGTTGAGAGAAAAAAATACGGTCACAGGAAGGCTAGGAGAAGCTTTCAGTTTTCTAAAAGATAATCATTTAATTTTATTATTTTTAAGACAGTGATATAAGTCAATATGGCTTTAAATTATAAATTAAAAATAGCTGTAATAGGTGCTACAGGATATACAGGTTTAGACCTCGTTTATATACTTTCTAAACACCCTAAAGTAAAAATTGAATATCTATGTGCAACAAAAAAAATAGGCCAAAATGTTAAAACTATAGATAAAAGAATTAAAAGAAATTTACCTAAAATTTCATCTATTAAAAGTGTCAACTGGAAATTGTTAGATCTAGTTTTTCTATCATTACCAAACGGAGAAGCCCAAAATATTATTAAAAAAACTTTTAGAAAATATAATAATTTAAAATTTATAGACTTATCTGCTGATTTTAGAATATCAAATCCAGTTACATATTTTAGAAATTATAATATTAATCACAAAGCAAAAAAACTTATTAAACACTCTATTTATTCTATAAGTGAATTTAATAAGTCAAAAATATCAAAATACAGGATTATTTCTAATCCAGGATGTTATCCAACTTCAATTCAAATTGCGTTAAAGCCATTAATATCAAAAAATTTGATTAAATGTGATGAAATTATAATTGATACTAAATCAGGATATTCTGGAGCAGGTAAAAATTTTGAAAAAAAATTTAAACATAAGAATCTTTATAATTCGATATACGCATATAAGATTAAAGAACATAGACATGTTTGTGAAATTCAGCAAGAATTATCAAAACTCACAAAAAAAAAAGTAAAATTTACTTTTACACCTCATTTAATACCCACGTTTAGAGGAATATTATCATCGATTTATGTCAAGCCAAGAAACAATGTAAGCGCTAAAAAAATTAGAAACGTACTCTTAAAATTTTATAAAAATTCAATGTTTGTAAAAATATCAAAACTTAATTCACAAATAGGATCAGGAGATGTCCTTAATACAAATTATTGTAATATTTCAATTTGCGAGACAAGATTTAAAAATACAATTTTAATTTTATCTGCAATAGATAATTTAGTAAAAGGTGCATCTGGTCAAGCAGTGCAAAATATGAATATTCTTTACAAAATGCCTGAAAATCTTGGTTTAAAATGAAAAATCTTATATTAATATTTTTTTTGGCTTTTCTTTTTCAGGGTTGTAACAAACCAAAAACGGTTATGATTTGTGGTGATCACATTTGTGTAAACAAAGAAGAGGCACGACAATA
>CACBZI010000041.1 GCA_902543665.1 uncultured Pelagibacteraceae bacterium | reverse complement strand
ATAATTATAAAAAAAAATTAAATATATTAAAAAAACACAATAAATATTATTTTTTAGATGATAATCCAAAAATATCTGATTCAAATTATGATAAATTAAAAAAAGAACTTTTAGACTTAGAGGAAAAATATCCTTTTATTATAAAATCAGACTCGGTAAAAAATATTATTGGTGCCTCACCATCTAATAAGTTTAAGAAGATTAAGCATTCTGAGCTAATGCTATCGTTATCGAATGCATTTAACAAGGATGATATGAAAGATTTTTTAAAAAAAATTAGAAATTTTTTAAATTATGAAAAAGAAGAGATTGAAATTCACTCAGAACCAAAAATTGACGGTATTTCAGCTTCTTTAACTTATGAACAAGGACAATTGACGAAGGGACTATCCAGAGGCGATGGAAAGATAGGTGAGGATATTTTAGAAAATTTAAAAACAATATCTTCTATTCCAAAGAAGATTATCTCCAGAGACATACCTAGTTTATTGGAAATAAGATGTGAAATTTTTATTGGAAAAAAAGATTTTGAAAATCTAAAAAATAAATTTGCAAATCCAAGAAATGCTGCGGGCGGTTCCTTAAGACAAAAGAGTCCAAAAGAAACTTCAAAAATTCCTTTAAAATATTTTGCTTATGGTTTTGGCGCTGTCAATCCAATGACTTTTTTAAAACAATCTGAATTTTTGGAAAAATTAAAAGGTTGGGGATTTGCAACTAATTTACACTCTAAAACTGTTACAGGAATTAATGAGATAGAAAAACATCATAAAAAAATTGACAGTATAAGATCGTCTTTAGATTATGATATTGATGGATTAGTTTATAAGGTAAATGAAATTAAATTACAAAGAAGATTAGGAAATACTTCTAATTCTCCTAGGTGGGCAATTGCTTATAAATTTTCAGCAGAAAAAGCCATAACGAAAGTAAAAGATATAAATATTCAGGTAGGTAGAACAGGCGCGATCACTCCAGTTGCAAAAGTCGAGCCTGTAACTGTTGGAGGTGTTGTGGTTTCAAATGCTACATTACATAATGAGGATGAAATTTTAAGAAAAGACATAAGAATTGGAGATACTATTTATATTCAAAGAGCAGGGGATGTTATTCCACAAGTATTATCAGTTGATATTTCAAAAAGAAAAAATAATAGTCAAAAATTCATCTTTCCAAACAAATGTCTTTGTGGATCGCTTACAAAAAAAGAATTGAGTAAAAACACGAAAAAAGAGGATGCCGTAAGAAGGTGTTTAAAAGGATATGAATGTAAGTATATCGCAAGAGAGAAATTAAAACATATAGTTTCAAAAGAAGCATTTAACATTGAGGGATTAGGTAAAAAAGTTATTGATCAATTTTGGGATTTGAAATTAATTAAAGAACCTTCAGATATATTTAATTTAGATTATAGCAAAATTAAAAAACTTGAAGGCTGGGGAGATCTATCCATTGAAAATTTAAAAAAAGCAATTTCAAAATCTAAGTCTATAAGTTTAGAGAGGTTTATTTACTCTATTGGAATAAGACATATAGGACAAGAAAATGCAAAAATTCTTGCGGCATTTTTTAGTTCTATAAAAGAATTTTCTCTATTATTTGATGAAAAAAAAAGAAAAAGTATTTTGAGAAGTCTAATAGAGCTTGATGGTATTGGTGAAACACAGATTCAAGCGATTCATAGTTTTTTTTCTAATCGTATTAATACCAAAATTACAAATAATCTTTTGCAGAATTTAAGTATAGAAGATTATATTATTAAAGTTGTTGGAGGTAAATTTTCAAATAAAAAAATTATGTTTACAGGTGGTTTTGAAAACATGAGCCGGTCTGAAGCTAAGTCTATAGCAGAAAATAATGGTGCTAAAGTATTGAGTACGATGTCTAAAAAGATAAATATACTTGTTGTTGGAGACAACAAACCTACTAAGAAAAAAATTGAGCAAGCTCAGGAACTTAAAATAAAAATAATGAGCGAAAAAGAGTGGATAAAAATACTAGATAGCTGAACACGCTTTTTTAAGTTCAACATATTCAATTTTGTTCATCGAGCTTTTAAGATTGCTAAAAACTTTCTTATGGTAATTGTTTATCCATTTTTTCTCCCACTTATTTAATAAATTTAAGTTTATGAGATCTTTATCAATAGGTACCATGGTAAGATTTTCAAATAGTTTTTTTCTTCCTTTTTTAATGTAAATAAGATTTTCGATTCTTATTCCAAATTTATTTTTTTCATAATATCCTGGCTCATTAGAAACAATCATTCCTGGCTGAAGTTTTGCTTTATTATTTTTTGATATAGCTTGCGGTCCTTCATGAACGTTTAAAAAATATCCTACCCCATGTCCAGTTCCATGTGAATAATTCAAACCAATTTGTTTTAAATATTTTCTAGCTTTAGAATCAATTATTGAACCTGATATATTACTCCTCAATTCTGTATTAGCAACCGCAATGTGTCCTTTAAGAACTCTAGTGAAAATATTTTTAACTCTATAATTGAAATTTTTTAAGGAAATAGTTCGAGTAACATCTGTTGTTCCAAATTCATATTGGCCACCAGAATCAACAAGATAGATATCTCCTTTTTTTAAAATTCTATTTGTTTTTTTTGTGGGCTTATAATGTATTATTGCCCCGTTAGGACCAGTTCCAGAAATTGTTGGAAAACTTAAAAATTTAAACTTCTTATTTCTTTTCTTTAATTCTAGCAACTTCTCTGAAGCACTTATTTCTGTGATCTTTTTTTTATAAAAATTTTTTTTTAACCATATCAAAAATTTTGTTACCGCAATACCGTCATGAACATGAGCAATTTTTACATTTTTGATTTCTTTATCACTTTTTACAGCTTTTAAAACATAAATTGGATCTTGAAAATTTAATATAATATTTTTCTTTTCAATAATATTTTTAAAATGGAGAGAGCATGTATTCTTATCAATTATAAATTTTTTTTTAACTATTTTTGAGAGGATATCAGGTAATGACTCAATTTTAAGGAATTCAACACCTTTTAAATATCTTTTCATTGATAGTGAAATTTTATTTAAATCACAAAAAAATTTAATTTTTTTTTCTTTATCTATTAAAATATAACTATGCGG
>CACBZI010000040.1 GCA_902543665.1 uncultured Pelagibacteraceae bacterium | reverse complement strand
ATAAACATCCGTGAAAACTACTGACGGTACAAAAGCTAAGATGACGAAAGCTATAATAAAAGCAATAAAAGGATAATCTCTGATAATCGATTTAAATTTTTCCATTATCCAACGTCTCTCATTAAATAATCAGAGTCATGTGAAGATGTAAGCATTCTTTTGTTTGTTTTCTTAATTTTAGGTAAATAGCTTACGTTTTTATATCTCCATACAACAGGTTTGCTTAAAGCATAACTTCCATAAATGAAAAATCTTTTCTTACCTTTGATTTCTCTAAATAAAGATACGCCATGGTAAGAGTTAGGTGTGGATTGGAAGAAAATTACACTCCCTTTTGATGGGGTAAATTCTTTAACTTTTGATAGTTCGGAAATACTAGGAAATCTTTTAAAACTTTTTCTATATTTCATATCAGTTTTCTTTTTAAAAATTGATAAAGCTCCGCCATTTTTTTTTGGTATATCATTTAAATAAATAAGAAAATTATAAAGTCTTGTTACATCATCTCTGTGGGGCCTTAATCTATAACCTCCTCTAGAAACAGAGAAATCTATATCTAAATTGACATTCGGGTTTTTATAAGTTTTACCCAACATTTTCATTAATTCTTTTGAATTCATCAATTTTTTATTTGTAAATTTTTCTCGTAAAAATTTGCTGGGCAAGTATGCATTTGACCAACCATAATCCTTAAAAGTTTTTTTAAATCTATTTTCAACTCTTTTGTAAAAAGATTGGCTATTAAATTGTTTATATAATTTATTAGATAATTTTGATTTTTTTAAATAATTTTTAAAATTACTTGACCCTTTGTTAATTCTATTTCTACCACCTTGTATTAAATCATCGAATGATTTTGCATTTCGAATTTCGTCTATAAGTTTTTCACAATCTTTTTTTGAAATAGCACCTTTGCCAACCATTACAGGAAAGTTGCTTTTTACTTTCTTCAATTTATTAACGTTTATCATTTTTGTGGTTTCCTTGAAAAAATGAGCGGTAGTTTTACCTACCGCTCACAATTTTTTTAACTATTATAAACCAGCGCTAGCATTAAATGTTACAGTGCCAGCAACTTTTGTTTTAAAGTTTTTTCCACCTTTAGTGTACTCAATCATAACAGGAGTTCTGTTACCATCTCTACACTCAGGCGTTCCTGATTTACAAAAATTGATTGGACCAGAAGCCAAACCTCTAAAGTCAGTTGTCGCAGCAATTGCGTCTCTAACTTTATTTCTGTCAGCTGCTAGATCTCCAGTGAATTTAACTTTTTTAAGAGCAATCTCTAGAATATCTAGTAAGTCCATCATTTGTGAAAAGTCGTGACCAGGTACAACACCATATTTGTCTTTAACCATTTTCACAAATTTCTTAGCTACAGGTCTAGTGTCAGATGCAGCAAATGCAGCTGAGAAAGTTACACCTTTTGCAGCAGAACCAGCATTTATTGGTATCTCTACTTTAGAACCAATAGAAGCTGTTACTCTGTGAACAGATTTTGGTATTCCAACTTCATACGATTGTACAAGTCCTCTAACTGTTTCATCCAATAAAGCTGAAATTACAAGAACTTCTGGATTAGTAGCTTTAGCTTTAGTTAAGTAACTTCTAAAGTCAGTTTCTTTTTCTCCAGATTGAACCATATAAGTTGGCTCAACGTTGTAGTTCTCTCTCATGTAATCAGCTAAAGATAATGCAAAATCTTTACCAGCAGCATCTGGACCATAGATATAAGCTATCTTAGTACCTTGATTTTCTGCAGTAAATTTACCTTGTACGATTTTGTAAAATCTTGATGATACAGGTACTCTAAAAATGTATTCACTACCTTTTTTAGTAATGTCAGCATTTGTTGAGTGAGGTATGATTTGTGGAACTTTAGCTTTAGCTGAAACAGGTACCATAGGTAATGTTACTGAACTACAGCTAGATCCAATTATAACGTGAACTTTATCTTGGTAAGCAAGTTTTGTTGCGTTTGCTACACCTTTCTCTGATTTACATTCATCGTTATAAAGTGTTAAGTCGATTTTTTGACCGTTGATAGTGCCTTCTTTATTCCACTTTGCAACAGTATCAGTAATTAACTCTCCGTGTTTATAACCAACATCTGATAGCATTCTAAAAGAAACACCAATTTTGATTGTTTCTGCTTGAGCTAAAGTTGTGATTACTAAACCTGCGGAAAAGACAATTGCTGAAAAAACAAATTTAAGTTTATTCATTATTTCCCCCATTTGTTATTTAATTGTTGCTAAGGCTATAAAATAATAGTTATAATGTCTATGACTAATAATTACATTTTGGTAAATCAGAAAAAAAAAATTGGAGGATGATTGCTTAAGATAAATCAACTTATTTCTGGATATGGCTCTGTACAAATTTTAAATGGAGCTAATATGAAAGTTGAAAAACAATCTATAGTTGCATTGCTCGGTGGTAATGGTACAGGCAAATCAACAATTCTGAGAGCTGCATCTGGATTAATTAGATCATGGAAAGGTACGATCGAATTTAATGGTGAGCAAATTCAAAACTTACCCGCTCACGAAATAGTTGGAAGAGGATTAGTGCAAGTAACTCAAGGAAAGGATGTTTTCCCTGCAATGTCTGTCACTGAAAATTTAAAATTGGGCGGCTTTATTTTGAAAAGTAAGCAACAACTATTAGATAATTTAGAAAAAGTTTATAACTATTTTCCAAGATTAAATGAAAGAAAAGATCAGTTGGCCGCAACTTTATCAGGTGGTGAGTTACAAATGTTATGTATTGGAAGAGGATTAATGTCTAATCCTAAAATGATAATGCTAGACGAACCTAGTGCTGCTTTAGCGCCTCAAATTGTTTTAGATATTTTTAAAAATATTAATAGAATAAGACAAGATGGACTAACAGTTCTAGTCGTTGAACAAAATGTTAGGATGGCATTATTACTTGCTGATTACGGGTATGTGATTAAAGACGGTGTAATCAATGTTGAGGGCGATAGTAAGAAATTAATGTACGACGAAAGTGTAAAAGAGTCATATCTTGGAGGGACTAAAGCCAATGTTTAATAAACTGAGAATAGGAAAAAAAGGTGAAAATATCATATTCGGAACATTTGTGCTTCTTTATATTGGTTGGTGTGTAAATAGCCCCGATATGAATATTGAATCGCTCAAATCAGTTTTAACAATTGGTCTTTCTGTTGGTATTATTTATGGTTTAGTTGCGCTTGGAATTTCGTTAATCTACACAGGTCTAGATGTAGTTAATTTTTCTCACGGCGAATTTTTCATGATAGGTGCTTTTGCCGGTCTTACCATGTTTAATCTTTTGGGTAATCAAGATTGGATTTTTAATATATTTCCTGATGCTTATGGTTGGATAATTTACGTAGTTTGTTTATTTACAGCCTTTGTTTCAATGGGTTTATTTGGGGTTTTTATTGAAAGAGT
>CACBZI010000039.1 GCA_902543665.1 uncultured Pelagibacteraceae bacterium | reverse complement strand
TTAGATTTAATCTTCTTGTTTTTTTTCCATCGAATTTTTTTAAATTTGAAAAATATATTTCATTTATATCCATATTAAGCCCCATGCCAATTGCATCGGTAGCAATTAGATAATCGACATCTCCTGACTGATATAATCCTACTTGTGAATTTCTAGTTTTTGGGCTTAAAGAACCCATAATCACTGCAGCTCCACCTTTTTGACGTCTTACAAGTTCAGCTATTGCATAAACTTCCTCAATAGAAAAAGCTATAATTGCAACTTTTCTCTCTAATCTTGATATTTTTTTAACTCCTGAATAACTCAATTTTGAAAATCTCTCTTTTTTTTCAAATTTTACATTATCAACTAATTCTAAAATAATACTTTCCATAACCTGCGAACCTAAAAACATTGTTAATTTTTTACCGCGTGATTCTAAAAGTCTTTCAGTGAAAATATGACCTCTTTCCCTGTCAGCACACATTTGAATTTCATCGATAGCAACAAAATCAACATCTTTATTCTTTGGCATAGACTCTACTGTGCAGATAAAATAATCAGCAGTACTCGGAATAATTTTTTCTTCACCAGTTATTAATGCTACTTTTTCAACTCCCACTTTATCAACGCATTTGTCATATACTTCCCTAGCAAGTAGCCTAAGTGGTAATCCAAAAATACCATTCTTAAACTTGAGCATTTTTTCTATTGCGATATGTGTTTTGCCCGTATTTGTGGGCCCGAGTAATGCAATTATTTTTTCTGATTGATTTTTCATTTTTTGTGCTAGCTATTTTATTTTATACTATATGTAGATCAATGTTGAGAACAAATACAGATTAAAACATGACCGAATCAGTTTGTCAAATGTTCCTATTTTTTAACAATTGATTTGACTTCTAATAGTCAGTCCCCGTATAGGTAAACTAAGTAAAATGTCCTTTAAAGTAAAAAAAAAAATTCTTAAACTAAAAGAGTCTTCCACCTTAGTAATAAACGAAAAATCAAAAGAACTTATTTCTAAAGGAAAAAAAGTTTTTCAATTTGGTTTTGGGCAATCTCCATTTCCGGTGCCTGAAAAAATTGTAGATGTTTTGAAAATGAATGCTCATAGAAAAGAATATCTGCCAATTCAAGGCCTACCCGAATTAAGAGAAAAAATTTCAAAATATTTATTAAAAAGAACAGGAAACGATTATCCAAAAGAAAATATATTAATTACTCCAGGTTCCAAAGAAGCAATGTTATTAATCCATCTTGCTTTTAATGGTGAAATTATTATACCAGCTCCTGGCTGGGTTTCATACGAACCCCAGGCTGAAATAGGCTCTAACAAAGTACATTGGCTGGAAACATCGAGATCTAACAATTGGTTTCCAACAAGAGAACAGATAGAAAAAAAAATTAAATCAATTGGTAAAAAAAAGAATTTAATTTTAATTCTGAATTCTCCGAACAATCCTTCTGGTACGGTATGTAATAATTTGAAAGAGATAGCTAAGGTAGCAAAAAAAAATAAAATTTTAATTTTATCAGATGAAATTTATACAGACCTAACATTTTCTAACGAGTATGACTCTATTTCAAAATATTATCCAGAATTGACTTTTATAACAGGTGGATTAAGTAAGTGGTGTGGAGCAGGTGGTTGGAGATTAGGTTTCTTAGCTGTACCAAAAAAATTGACTGAGTTTCTATCTAGCTTAAAATCTCTAGCAAGTGAGTCTTATTCAACAGTGAATACTCCAACACAGTATGCATCTGTGGAAGCTTACACTAACGAACACGAGCTATATAAATTAAAAGTAAGAGCAATACTCAAAGCAGTAGGTGATTTTGTATATAATAATTTAAAATCTAATAAAATTTTAATAGCTCCACCTCAAGGAGCCTTTTACTTGATGCCGGAATTTAAAAATAAAAAATATAGAACCTCTTCTAAATTATGTGAAGCAATTTTAAATGATATTGGAGTTGCCATGCTGCCGGGTTCTGATTTTGGTTTTCAACCAAAAAAAATGCTTACGAGATTAAGTTATACCGATTTCAATGGAACAGAATTTTTTAAAAATGTTACAAATTGTAATCAGATAGATGATGACATGATAAAAAAATTCGCTCCAAATGTAGTAGAAGGGGTTTTTAAACTGTCAAATTGGGCCAAAAATTTATAAGAATCTCTTTGACCTATAACTGATAACGTAGTTAAATTAATTATTATAACAAGAGGAGTACACATGAAAAAAATGATGTCATTGATTTCAGCGGTACTAGTAATGTTTGCTTTTTCAAGCCCCATTACATCAATCGCTAAATCAGCAGAGTTCTTTACAATAGGAACGGGCGGACCAACTGGAGTTTACTTCCAAACAGGTAACGCAATTTGTAAAATGTTACATAAATCAGCAATTAGTGCTGACCACGGTAGAAAAAAAGGTACAGCTAAAGCTTACAGATGTACTGCGCCTTCAACAGGTGGTTCAAACTACAATATTGGACAAATCAAAGATGGTGAGTTTCAATTTGGTGTTGCTCAGTCAGACTGGCAGTATCATGCTTACAACGGTTCAAGCAAATGGGAAGGAAAACAGTTCAGCGACTTGAGAGCTGTATTTTCTGTTCACAACGAACCTTTCCAAATTTGGGCAAGTAAAAAATCTGGAATTAAAAATTTCAAAGGCCTAAAAGGAAAAACAGTAAACATTGGTAACCCGGGTTCTGGTCAAAGAGGAACAATGGAAGAATTAATGAAAGCTATGGGCGCGGATATGAGTATGTTCAAAGCAACTACTGAACTTACTTCTTCTGAGCAAGTAAAAGCTCTTTGTGATGGTAAAATAGATGCATTTGGATATTCAGTAGGATTTCCAAATGGTGCTATGGAGCAAGCAGCTACTTGCAAAGCAAAAGCTAGCCCAATTAATTTAACAGGTGCACCAGTTCAAGGTTTAATTGATGGAGCAGACTATTACGCTAAAGCAGTTATTCCAAAAGGAACTTACTCAAATCAGAAAAAAGACGCTACAACATTTGGTGTAAAAGCTACTGTTGTAACAAGCGCTAATGTTTCTGAAGAGCTTGTATACTTAGTAACAAAAGCGGTAATGGAAAACTTTGATGATTTCAGAGCTCAACATCCTGCTTTTGGACCACTGGAAAAGAAAAACATGATAGCTGATGGATTATCAGCTCCATTACATCCAGGTGCAATTAAGTACTACAAAGAAGCTGGATTAATGTAATCTAACTTTTTAGTTTTATTAAAAAAGGCCCAATATTTCTTGGGCCTTTTTTTTTAGAATAAGGTATCTTAACAAAAATGAATCAAAATATTCAAAGTAAGATTAAAGATAAAATTCAAGAAGATATTTCTCCAACTCGAAATTTAATAGGAATCCATTTAAAAATAGTTTTTGGAATTGCTATTCTTTGGACATTTTTTCAACTTTGGTATGCTTCTCCTTTCCCTTTTTGGTTTAATGTTGGGATGTTCAAAGGTTTACCAGCTAGGGCTATTCACCTAGGCTTTGCTTTAACTTTAGCTTTTTTAATTTTTC
>CACBZI010000038.1 GCA_902543665.1 uncultured Pelagibacteraceae bacterium | reverse complement strand
AGATATAAAGAATTATTCGGAGATCGTGCATCTAAAGTTCTTACTTTATATGAACACAAACACGATCACACTCACTCTCAAGATGGAACGATTAATCGCAAACAATAGCAATGTTAAATGATTTTTTTATAAGAGCTTTAATTGCAGGAATTGGTATAGCCTTAGTGACTGGACCATGTGGATGTTTTATCATTTGGAGAAGATTTTCTTTCTTCGCAGGAACTTTAGCACACTCAGCATTATTGGGAGTTACTATGGCAGTCTTTTTTGAGATTAATATTGCTTTTGCAGTTTTTTTAATATCTGCATCTTTAGCAATCATTCTTTTACAATTACAAAAAAAAACAAAATTACCCAATGATGCTTTATTAGGTTTACTTGCACATGCATCCCTAGCTGTTGGTCTAGTAATCTTGGGATTTCTTAGCTCAATAAGATTTGATATTATGGGTTTATTATTTGGAGATATACTTGCTGTAAATCAAATAGACTTGATGTTTATTTGGATAGGCGGGGCGTTGATTCTCATTATATTAAAAATTATTTGGAAACCTCTATTTGCTTCAACCGTAAATTATGAATTGGCAGAGGCTGAGGGCATGAAACCGGATAGAGCAAATGCGATATTTACAATTCTGATGGCTGCAATAATAGCAATTTCGATAAAAATTGTAGGGCTTCTTTTAATTACCGGGATGTTAATTATACCCGCAGCAATGGCTAGAAATATTTCTAACAACCCTCAACAAATGGCTTTCCTATCAGTGGTTGGCGGACTATTATCTGTAGTGATAGGATTGTTTTCATCTTTAGAATTTAATACTCCATCTGGACCTTCAATTATAACTGCAGCTTTAATACTTTTTTGTTTTTCACTTATTAAGTTTAAAAAATATTCTGAATTGAAAAAATAATGTTTAATTGGTAAATTATATAATGGCACAAGCACAAACACTTTCTAGAAATCAACAAATTGTTTTAGATATTATAGAAAAAGCAAAGGGTCCTTTAAAAGCTTACTCCATTTTATTCAATGTACAAAAAAAAGGAATTAACGCGCCTCAACAAATATATAGAGCTTTAGATAAGCTGATTGAAATGGGTAAAATTCATAAAATAGAAAGCAAAAATGCTTTCGTTGCATGCAGAAGTTCAGATTGTGAAATCTCAAAAGCTACAGCGTTTTCAATTTGTGAAAGTTGTGAGATGGTTGATGAAATAAGTGACGCTAAACTTTCAAAATACATATCGAGTTTTAATCATAAAAAAGGAATGAAATTTAAGAGATTTAATCTAGAATTTTTTGGTTTATGTAAAAAATGTAAGTAATTTTTTCTATATAAGCCATCAAATAGATCTCAGACGTATATCTTCCATAATTCACTTTTTAGTTGTGTTCCGGTTACAATACACACTACATTTTGTTACATTAAATAAAAAATTAATAACTCTAGGGGGGTTAAATGAGATCATTAACTAAACTTTTGGCAGTTATGTTCGCTGCCTTGTTTTTCAATAATATCGCAAATGCTGCGTGTGGAAAAATCACCTATGCAAATATGAACTGGGCTTCAGCTTCATTAATGGCGAATATTGATAAAATTATTTTAGAAAAAGGATATGGTTGCGAGGTAGAATTATTACCTGGTGATACAATGCCATCATTCACTTCAATGAATGAAAAAGGTCAACCGGATGTTGCACCTGAGCTTTGGGCTAATTCAGTAATGAGTCCGCTTCAAAAAGCTGTAGGTGAGGGAAGAATTCATATTGTAAATAAAGGTCCGATAACCGGACTTGGGGAAGGTTGGTTTGTTCCGCCTTACACTATGGAAAAACATGGAATTAAAACTGTTCAGGACTTGTTAAAAAGACCTGATCTGTTTCCACACCCTGAAGACAAATCAAAAGGTGCGTTTGTCGGATGTCCAGCTGGTTGGGGATGCCAACTAATTAACAATCAACTTTTTAAAGCTTTCGATATGGAAGCAAAAGGCTGGAAATTAGTTGATCCAGGATCAGCAGCAGGACTTGATGGTTCAATCGCAAAAGCTGTTGAAAGAAAAGAAAATTGGGTTGGTTATTATTGGAGCCCAACTGCAATAATCGGAAAGTACGATATGAGACTTTTAGATTTTGGAGTTAAGTGGGGTGGAGATGATAACTGGCACAAATGTGTGGTTAAACCAGAACAAGAGTGTGCCACACCAAAAAAAACACGATGGGTAGACTCTGAAGTTTATTCAGTTGTTACTGACAACTTCAAAAAATCTGCAGGTCCGGAGGCTATGAAATTCATGAAAAAAAGAATTTATCCAGGTACGGTGATGAATTCAATGTTAGTTTACATGACTGATAATCAAGCTGAAGGTGAAGATGCAGCGATTGAGTTTATGAAGAAACACGAAAAAGTTTGGTCTAAGTGGGTTTCTTCATCTGTTGCAAAAAAGATAAAAGCAGGAATTTAATTTAAATTACTGTTTTTGATGCAACTCGAATTTTTCTTAAAATTCCCCTCAATGGAGAGGGAAAGTTTAAGAGATTTGAAAAAAGGTATTGACCTTACCTTTAAAGACTTTTCTCGAGAGTACGGAGATTCAATAGAGGGCTTTTTTGGCCCTCTATTAAAATTTTTAGTTTGGTTTGAAAAGTTTCTAATTACTACTCCTTGGCCAATAATTATATTTTTATTATCATTTTTAGCTTGGTTGAGTTCAAGAAGTCTTAAGTTATCAATAGGTACAGCGATAAGTTTTTTTGTAATCGGTTATTTTGGCATGTGGAAAGATACTATGTCTACAATGGCAATCATATCTGTAGCCACTTTAATTTGTTTAGTAGTAGGTACACCTATTGGAGTTTTAATGGCTAGATCTGAAAGATTAAAAAATATTTTATCTCCTGTGTTAGACATGATGCAAACTATTCCAACATTCGTTTATTTAATACCAATTATTATGCTTTTAGGAATTGGTAAAGTACCAGGATTGTTAGCCGTCTGTGTTTACGCGATACCACCAATTGTAAGACTTACAAATTTAGGTATTAGGGAGGTAGATAGGAGAGTAGTTGAGGCAGCGAAAGCTTTAGGAATAAAAAAAAGAATAATCTTATTCAAAATTGAAATACCTTTAGCATTACCTTCAATCATGACTGGAGTAAATCAAACTATAATGATGGCATTAGCTATGGTTGTTATTGCTTCAATGATTGGTGTAAGTGGTTTAGGAGTTCCAATTTTAAGATCTATTTCCAATCAATTCCTTGCATTGGGTTTAATGAACGGATTAGCTATAGTTGCGCTAGCAATAATATTTGATCGAATTTCTCAAAATTATGCTAGAAGAATTCAAAAACATAAAGAGGCAAAAAAATAATTATTTCAAATTGTTTAAGTATTTAATATGCTTAGGAGTAATTTCACAACATCCTCCAATAATTTTTGCACCCTTGTTCTTTAATCTTTTACAAATTTCAAAGAATTTTTTAGGAGTAAGATCTTTTCTTTTTCCAAGCTGAACCTTAGGATTATTCGAGTCTGGTTTCCAACCTGGCGGAATATGTTCAAAAGCATTGATTTTAAATCCAAATGGAACTTTAAGTTTTTTAGCATCCTTAATTACCTCATTTAAATCTTCAAACGAAACACAAGAAGCAATAATTCCAATGGGCTTATATTTTTGGACTTTTTTTGCAACAGTTATAAATTTTTCACCTGAGGGCAATAATCCTTTACTCCTAATGTGGATACCAACTAAAATTTTTTTCTTGTATTTTTTAATTGCACTCAAACCCAATGAACACTCTTTCCAACTACTCATTACGTCTAAATAAAAGAAATCAACATATGGATTGAGATATTTTGCCTGGGATCTAAAACTTTCTTTTATAAATTTAAGATCTTTTCCAAGATCAGCAAAATAAGTAAAATTTTGAGGCGGAAGACTTCCAGCAATTAAAATTTTTTTTTTAGATATTGCTACGGCTTTTTTTGCCAGTTTTCCTGCTAGAACATTCAGATTTTTATATTCTTTTAATAAACCATTTTCGATAAGCCTTCTTTTTCTGCTACCAAAGCTATTAGTTACTATAATTTCTGCTCCAGCTTTTATAAAATCTAAATGTGTTTCGACGA
>CACBZI010000037.1 GCA_902543665.1 uncultured Pelagibacteraceae bacterium | reverse complement strand
CACTATTTTTTCTTTTAATAAACTTCGTAAATAAAAAATCTAAGAATAAATATAGAAAAAAACCTTACAAAAAAAATCTTTTTATTCTAGGCACCTTGTTTGGATTTGGTTTTTATTTAAGCAATTTATATTGGATAAGTCATTCATTAACTTTTGATGATAGCTTTAAATTTTTAATTCCTTTCAGTTTAATCTTAATACCGCTTTTTTTAAGCTTGTTTTATTCATTGGTTGTTTTGTTTGTTGGCCCTTATTTAAGAACAGATTTAACCTCTATACTTCTTTTTTCTTCAAGTTTAGCCATATCAGATTTTCTTAGAGCAAAAATTTTATCAGGTTTTCCATGGAACTCGTGGGCTTATAGCTTTTCTTGGGCTACTGAAATAATACAATTCTTGAATATATCAGGTTTTTTTAGCTTTAATTTAATTATCATAACAATTTTTTTATTACCATTAGCAATTTTATTTAAAAGTAGTACTAAAAAAAAATTTCTTTCATTTATTTTAATTATTCTCATTTTATTTGCTCTATATATTTATGGCAATCACACCTTAAACAAAAATGATAAAAATCCTGATTTAATAAAATCCAGTTTCAATATTAAAGTTATAGCTCCAAATTTTCCCTTAGAGTACGGTTTATCCTATGATAAAATTCTATTGAGATTAAACAAACTGATTAGATATTCTGAACCAGACGCTAATTTGAAAACTCTTTTCATTTGGCCAGAGGGAGTTTTTAGTGGCTATAGTTTTAACGAAATTTTGGAATTTAAAAAAGTTATATCAAAAAATTTTAATAAAAATCATTTTATTTTGTTCGGAGTAAATAGGTACAATAAAAAAATGAATGGATTTTACAATAGTATAGTTCTTGTAAATAAAGATATGAAAATTTTACAAGAATACAAAAAACAAAAGTTAGTTCCTTTTGGTGAATTTTTACCATTTGAAAATATATTAAATAAATTTGGTTTTAAAAAAATTACAGAAGGATATGGTGCGTTTCTAAAAGGAGAAGAAAAAGGTAATTTAAAAATTGAAGAATTAAATATATTACCATTAATCTGTTATGAAGTTATATTTACTGAATTTATTCAACGCACGGATAAAAATATTAATCTAATAGTTAATATTTCAGAAGATGGATGGTTTGGAAATTCAATTGGTCCATACCAACATTTTGCTAAAGCCATCTTTAGAGCTGTAGAACAAAATTCATTTTTAATTCGTTCAACAAACAAGGGTATAAGCGCTATAATTAACAACAAAGGTGAAATTTTAAAAAAAATTAATCCTAATGAAGCTGGAAATATTGAGTTACAAGTACCTCTAATTGAAAGCAAAAATAAAAATAAAAATGATTTGATATTTTTTACTCTTTTAATTACATATATCTTAATTTTTATTTTTTACAGAAGACAATGACAAATAAAAACTACCTATTTACAAGCGAGTCGGTTTCTGAGGGACATCCAGATAAAGTTTGCGACAGAATTTCTGATATGGTTGTGGATACTTATTTGAAAAGAGATCCGGTTGCAAGAGTGGCTTGCGAAACTTTAACTACTACTAATAAAGTTGTTTTAGCTGGGGAAATAAGAGGACCCAAAATAGAAAAAGACGAAATAATCAGCAAAGTAAGAAATTGCATAAAAGACATAGGGTATGATCAAAAAGGATTCAGTTGGAAAACTGCTGATATTGAAACTTTTTTGCATGAACAATCTAAAGATATCGCAATGGGAGTTGACTCTAAAGATAACAAAGATGAAGGAGCAGGAGACCAAGGTATTATGTTTGGTTACGCTTGTAAAGAAACTGAGGATCTAATGCCCGCTCCTATTCATTTTTCTCATAAAATTTTAAGATTAATGGCGAGAGATAGAAAAAATGGTACTTTAAAAGGTATAGAACCGGATTCTAAGAGTCAAGTAACGATGATGTATGAAAATGGAAAGCCAATAAAAGTTACATCAGTTGTAATATCTACTCAACATTCAAAAAACTTGAACCAAGAAAAAGTTAGAGAACTTATTATGCCATATATAAAAAATTCTATACCAGATAGTTATTTAGGTGACCTTGATCCAAAAGAAATTTATATTAATCCAACAGGACAATTCATTATCGGTGGTCCAGATGGTGATACTGGTTTGACTGGAAGAAAAATAATAGTAGATACCTATGGGGGTGCCGCACCACACGGTGGAGGTGCCTTTTCAGGAAAAGATCCAACTAAAGTCGATAGATCTGCTGCATATGCTGCTAGATATTTGGCAAAAAATATTGTTTCTTCAGGTATATCAGATAAATGTTTAATTCAATTAGCGTACGCAATAGGTGTTTCAAAACCATTATCAATTTTTATAAAATTAGGAGATGGTGATGACTCAAAAATTGAAAAAATTAATAAGATTATTCATCAAAACTTTGATTTATCTCCAAGAGGAATAAGAGAAATGCTAAGGCTTAATAATCCAATTTATGAAATTACATCAGCTTATGGACACTTTGGAAGAAAACCTACCGATAAAGGTGAATTTTCATGGGAAAAAACAGATAAAGCAAATTTATTCAAATTGTGATCTTGAAAAAACCTTAATTTTCTTCTAATACTGTCTTACATTATTAAAATCCAAAATGGGCACTAGCCCATTTTTTTTTAGGGGTAATAAAAATGCTAAATA
Source organism: uncultured Pelagibacteraceae bacterium (assembly GCA_902543665.1). Lineage (GTDB taxonomy): Bacteria > Pseudomonadota > Alphaproteobacteria > Pelagibacterales > Pelagibacteraceae > Pelagilacustribacter. The sequence goes on along the minus strand of CACBZI010000037.1, from coordinate 2,170 downwards.
GGGGATTAGATAAACAGGAACTTTTAAGAATAGTGGAAGCTGTTGCTAATGAAAAATCGATAGACAAAGAATTAGTTATAGGTTCAATGGAAAGTGCAATTCAAAAAGCAGCACTTACAAAATTTGGAAACGATAATAATATTGAAGTAATTATCGACAGACAAAGTGGTGAGATCAAAATTCAAAAAGTTTTAGATATAGTTGAAAAAGTAGAAGATTCCGCTAGGGAAATTGAATTAAACGAAGCCCAAAAAATTGAAAACAACAGTAATTTAAAAGTTGGTGATAAGATTTATGAGGATTTACCCCAAATAGATTTTGGACGAATAGCTGCTCAAAGTGCAAAACAAGTTATAAGCAGTAGGGTTAGAGAAGCGGAAAAAAATAGACAGTACGAAGATTTTATTGATAAGCAAGGGCACATATTAAGTGGAATTATTAAAAGATTAGAGTACGGTAATGTAATTATAGATCTAGGAAAAGCTGAGGGCGTCATTAAAAAAGATGAGCTAATACCTAGAGAAATATTAAAAACTGGAGATAGAGTAAAAGCTTTCTGTTATGAAGTAAAAAAAGAAATTAAAGGTCATCAAATATTCTTATCTAGGGCACATCCTCAATTTTTGGCTAAATTATTTTTTCAAGAGGTTCCAGAAATTTATGAAGGTACAATCGAAATAAAATCAGTAGCTAGAGATCCAGGAAGTAGAGCAAAAATTTGTGTACATTCAAAAGATTCATCAATAGATCCGGTCGGAGCATGCGTTGGAATGAGAGGAAGCAGGGTTCAGACAATAGTCAATGAACTGCATGGAGAAAAAATTGATATTATAAAATGGACAGAAGATTTACCAACACTAATCTCAGAGTCTTTATCTCCTGCCTCTCTACTTGGTTTTACATTAAATCCAATTAACACTGCGTTAGATGCCTTTGCCAAGGAAACGTCTGTCTCATTTATCATTCCAATATCAGATAATAAAATTTTAGCGGAAACCTCATTATGTTCTATTTTATTAATTGCCATTTTTAATGCCTCACTAGAACCTTGAACGTCTGACTTTATAATTATATTTAATTCGTCTTTATTATTTTGATTTTCAAATAATGTTGTTTTGTCTTTGGCCAAAACTTTACTTTTTGTAGCATCGACTTTTTTAAGTTCAGCTAATTCTTTTGCTTCTTCTTCATTTTTAGTTACTAAAAATTCTGAACCTGCATATGCCGAACTATTCATACCAAGGATTTCTATTGGCATAGATGGATAGGCTTCGTCTACAATTGACCCTTCGTGATTAATCATCGCTCTAATTTTGCCCCAAGTATCACCACAAATAAAATAATCGCCTTTTTTTAATTTACCGTTGCTTATTAAAATTGTTGATACTGGTCCTTTGCCTTTATCTATTTTTGACTCTATAACAACACCTTTAGCCTTATCAGAATAAGATGCTTTTAAATCCAAGATCTCAGATTGAAGTAAAATACTATCTTTCAATTTATCTAAATTCAATTTTTTTAGTGCTGAAACCTCTACAAAAAGAGTATCACCACTTAAATCTTCGGCAATTAATTCGTATTGCATCATTTCATTTTTAATTTTATTAATATTTTTTTCAGGTAAATCACACTTGTTAATTGCTACTATTATTGGAACATTAGCCGCCTTAGCATGTTTGATTGCTTCTATAGTTTGCGGCTTAATTCCATCATCAGCAGCCACCACTAAGACTACAATATCTGTGATTTTTGAACCTCTTGCGCGCATTTCTGTAAATGCTGCGTGGCCTGGCGTGTCAATAAATGTTATTAATTTATTATTACTTGCTTTGACTTGATAAGCCCCAATGTGTTGTGTAATTCCTCCATGTTCACCTGAGACAACATCACTATTTCTAAGAGAGTCTAGTAATGAAGTTTTGCCATGATCAACATGTCCCATAATAGTAACTACTGGTGGTCTTATTTTTACATCCCCTTTTAACTGTTCATTTTTTTTATTTGATTCAAGCGATTTTTTTTCCTCTAGAATTGGTTTATGTCCAAACTCTTTAACTATGTACTCAGCAGTGTCTTTGTCAATATTATGATTTATTGTGGCTACAACCTTCATATTAAAAAGGAATTTGATAATTTCATTTGATTTTTCTGCCATCCTATTTGAAAGTTC
>CACBZI010000036.1 GCA_902543665.1 uncultured Pelagibacteraceae bacterium | reverse complement strand
GGAAGGAAATGCGATCTTTGGACAATGGACTTGGGACGGGCAAGGCATTGCTCCATTAGATAGAGACAATGACAAAAATCATAAAATTTTAAAATTTCCAATATTAAGAGCATCAGTAAAAGCTTATAAAAACAATTTAAATACTCACAAAAGTTATTTCAAGTTCAGGGAAAAAAGAAAAAAACTCAGAGACTCAAAGAAAAGTGTCTCCGGTTTATCATTAACTGGTACATTAAAGAATTATGCCCAAACAGGCTCAGAATATACAAAAACTTTAAATCAAATTATTACCCAAAATAATTTAGATGATTTTGAGCCGGTTAAGCTAGTAAATTCTGTGAAACAAGTAGAATTAAATTCTTAATTATTTTTCACTGATAACAAACTGTATTCCAAGCCATCTCCAAAACCCTTCTCCTTCTTGTAGAGAGCAATTAATTCGTCCTCTTTCTCCAACAAACTTTTCTGCTATATGTATATTTAAAATGTTTTCCTCTTTGAAAGAAATTTTAGAATTTCTCCATTTATCACCTTCATTAGAAAAGCAATTAATACGCTTTAAATTTTTAATATTTTCATAAAATTCAATCATCACCTCGGGGGGATTTTCTGACTGTAAAAGATACTTATCTTCTGGTGAAATATTTCTATATTTAAATGGCAATGTTTTTATCAACGTTTCAAATCTACTTAATTCACCATATTTTTCATTGATTGGAAATCTAGGTAATTCCCACAAATCTTTTGTCTCGTCAATTACTCCCGAATGTTGACCAAAAGCAAATTTAAATCCCAAATTTTTTATAATTTTTTTAAATTCTAAACTATATTCACCAAATGGATAGGAGAAGAATTCAGAGTTTCTACCTAATTTATTTTTAAATATTTCAATAGATTTTAGTATATCATCTTTAATCACATCAGGATCTTCATCTGCAAGATATTCGTGAGAATGACTATGGTTTCCTATTTCAACATACTCAGAATTGTGCAATTCAATAATTTGATCCCAACTCATGTAGTTAAATGCTCCAACTTCTCTTGTATTTACAAATAAAATGAAAGGAATTTTTTTTTCTCTCAAAATAGGCCAGGCATTTTCATAAAATGATAGTAAACCATCATCAACAGTGAATAAGATCTTTCTATCACCTTTATTATTTGACATGCTATTTTTAAAATTCTTAGGATGTATAAATTTAATTCCTTCATTATCTATTATTTCGAGTTGCTTTTTGAAAACATCTAATTGAATATTCGTAGATGGGTATTTGTTTTCATTAAATCTATGATACATTATGGATATTATTCCAAAATCTTCAAAGTTTTGATGACTTGAAGCATTTAATTTAAATTGATTAAATTCAATAAATAACAAAGAAAAAAAAATGATAAAGAATTTTTTGATTATAAGTTTCATTGGAAGAGATGATAAATTAGGATTAAGAATAAATAAAGATTTTTTTATTAAAAATTTTCACGAAAAGAAAACAAATAATGAAAAACTTGTTAGAGAGATATTAAAATTTATTGATAGTCACAACGTAAAAATAGATGAAACATTTAGCGTTATAGTCAATCAGGGGCCAGGAAGCTTTTCAGGTATTAGAATTTCTTTAGCAGTAGCAAAAGGTCTTGAAATTTCAAAAAAGGTAAAATTATATGGTTATATTGACAATAATTTAAAGGTTTTTGATCAAAAAAATATAGAAAAACTAATAATTAATAACTTAGTAGAAAAAAAATTGATTAAGCCTATCTATTTAAGTTAAATTAAAATTATGAGTATTATTGAGGAAAAATGTAAACAAAAAGGTGTGCGACTTACTGATCAAAGAAAAGTAATCGCAAAAGTTCTTTCAGAATCAAAAGAAGTTTATGGCTCAAAAGATCACCCAGATGTTGACGAACTTCACAAGAGAGTTACATCAATCGACGATAAAATAAGTATTGCCACTGTTTACAGAACAGTAAAATTATTTGAAGAGTCGGGAATATTAGTTAAACATGATTTCAAAGCAGGTAAAGCTCGTTATGAAATTAATGATGACCACAATCATTTAATAGATATTAACAGTGGTGAGATAGTAGAGTTTGTAGACAAAGATATTGAAGATCTACAAAAAAAAATTGCAAAAAAACTTGGTTATAATCTTGTTGACCATAAACTAGAATTATACGGAACAAAGATTAAAAAATAAATTGGAAAAAAAAATCTTCATAAAAACATTAGGGTGCCAAATGAATGAATATGATAGTAATCGAATTTACGATCTTGTGAAAAAGATTAATTATCGAAAAACACTTAACCCTAAAGATGCTGATTGTTATGTATTAAACACTTGTCATATTAGAGAAAAAGCTACAGAAAAAGTTTATCATGATATCGGAAGAATAAAAAAAGCATTTAGAAATAAACAAAAACCAATTGTCGTTATTAGTGGATGCGTTGCCCAAGCAGAGGGAGAGATCTTACTTAGAAGAGAAAAATATATTGATGCTGTAATAGGTCCACAATCTTATCATCAATTTAACGAGACTTTGCTTAAAGCTGAAAAAGGTGTCAAAAAAATTAATTCAACAGAATTTGAAGTTATAGAAAAATTTGATCAGTTAAATCATATTAAAAATTCTGAAAGTAAAGTTTCATCATTTTTAACTATCCAAGAGGGTTGTAATAAGTTTTGTAAGTTTTGCGTAGTCCCTTACACTAGAGGTGCCGAGTACTCGAGATCAATTATAGAATTAGTTCAAGAATGTAAATCTTTAGTAAGTAACGGTGCAAAGGAAATAACTTTACTAGGTCAAAATGTTAATGCGTATAATTTCAAAGGCAAGAGACTTTCAGATTTAATAAAAGAAATTTCAAAAATCAAAAATCTAAAGAGAATTAGATACACTACATCTCATCCAATCGACTTTACAGAAGATCTGATAAAAATACATAATACATCAGAAAAACTTATGCCACTTATTCATTTACCAGTTCAAAGTGGTAGTAACAAAATTCTTAAAATGATGAATAGGAAACACACAATAAAGGATTATTTAAATATTATAGCTAAATTAAAGATTTTTAAAAATAATATTCAATTTTCGAGTGATTTTATAATTGGTTATCCTGGAGAAACAGACAAGGATTTTGATCTAACAATTCAATTAATGAAAAAAGTGAAATATATAAATTCTTTTTCATTTATTTTTAGCCCAAGGCCAGGGACGCCAGCTGCTAGCATGAAACCAATTGATGAGAGTATAGCTAAAAAGAGATTGATAATTTTTCAAAAAATTGCAAATGAGATAAAGTTGAACTACAGAAAAAATCTTTTAAATAAAAATTCTCTAGTTCTTTTTGAAAATAAAATAGGTAGTAAAAATGAATTTTTTGGTAGAGACGAGTATTTGAATTCAGTAATTGTTAAAACGAATGAAAATTTAGAAGGAAAAATTAAAGAAGTTAAAATAGTTAGTGGAAACCAAAATACATTATACGGAGAAATTATTCAGAAAAAAGAGACGGAATTTGCAGCTTAACAATGTCAGAAATTAGTAAATTAGATCAGAATTTAATAATAAAAAAAATTGATAAAGAAACAGTTCATATTCAAATAACTGATAATCAAATGTTGATGTCAATTGTTGGTCAATTTGATCAAAACTTAAAAGATTTATCAAAATCCACAAATACTAATGTTTTTTTTAGGGGCAATTCAATTACATGTAAGGGAGAGCGAGAAAATATAAATATCTTCTGTGAAGCATTAAAATTTTTAATAAATAAATATTTAGTGACAAAAATAATAGAAAAAGAAGATATACTTTTATCTGTGAAAAAAAATATTGAATTAGAAGAGTCTAATGTAAAATCTTTCAAACAACTGATCAAGACACCAAGAAAATCTGTAATAGCGAGATCAGAAAAACAATCAGAATACATTAAAGCACTTAAAGAGAATGATGTAATTATTTCATTAGGACCTGCAGGTACAGGTAAAAGTTTTTTAGCGGTATCAGTTGGAGTTACAATGCTTATGGAAAAAAAAATAGAGAGAGTTATCCTATCTAGACCGGCAGTGGAAGCTGGAGAAAAATTAGGTTTTTTGCCAGGAGATATGAAAGAAAAAGTGGATCCTTATTTAAGACCCTTATATGACGCTCTGTATGAACTTTTTGGTGCTGATAAAATAGATAAAAAAATTGAGTCCGGTGAAATAGAAATTGCACCACTAGCTTTTATGAGAGGAAGAACTCTTAAAAATTGTTTTGCTATTTTAGATGAGGCGCAAAATGCTACAGAAACTCAAATTAAAATGTTTTTAACTAGAATAGGAGAAAACTCAAAATTGGTAGTTAATGGTGACCCTTCTCAGATAGATTTAATTAATAAATTTCAATCAGGTCTTATAAAGTCAAAAAATATTTTAAAACACATAAAAGAAATAAAAATAATTGAATTTGATCATAATGATGTTGTAAGACATCCCTTAGTTTCTAAAATTATTAGGGCTTATCAAAAGAAAAGCACTGATGATCAAAGTTAATATAATTTCAAACTATAAAACAAGCAAAAAATTGATTCAAGATACACATAAATATTTAGAAAAAAAATTTGCAAACTTCAATAAAAAATTTAAGAAACACAAAAGAAAAATTATATATTTAACTTTGTTGTTAACTGGCAATAAAGAAATAAAAAAATTAAACAAAAAATTTAGAAAAAAAAATAAGTCTACAGATGTATTGTCATTTCCTTTTTATGTAAAAAAAGATTTAAAAAAAAAAATTAGAACTGAAAAAGAAATTTATTTAGGAGATATCATAATTAATATCAATAAAATAAAAAATAAAAGGAACAAAAAAATATTTAGACTAGAGTTAGATAAACTCTGGATACAT
>CACBZI010000035.1 GCA_902543665.1 uncultured Pelagibacteraceae bacterium | reverse complement strand
TTTTTTCCCAATATAGACAGCTTTTAACTATTTTATTTAAACTATCATATTTTGGTTTCCAGCCTATAAATCTTTTTAATTTTGAAGAATTAGCCGTAATTTTTGCCATATCACCTTTTCTTCTTTTTAAAATTTTAACTATTATATTTTTTCTAGTATTTTTTTTAAATGCTTTAATCACTTCTTTAACAGATATTCCCTTTGAATAACCACAATTAAATATAACTGAATTATTAATTTTATTAATTTTTTTTAATACTTCATAATGGATTTGAGCAATATCTGATACGTGTATGTAGTCTCTGATGCATGTTCCATCTTTTGTATTGTAATCATCTCCATATATTTTAAAAACTGGATATCTTTTATTTAATTCTAATGAGAGATTTTTAAATAATTGATCTCCTATATTAATTTGACCTATTTTTCCAGAAGGGCTTGCACCGGCAACGTTAAAAAATCTAAGAATACCGTAATTCATTTTTTTGCTTTTGCATAATTTTTTAATTAATTTTTCCCCTTTTAATTTTGTTTTACCATATACGCTAGTTGGTTTTAATTTTGATCTTTCAGACACTCTATCTAATCCATCTCTGTATACAGCACATGTAGATGAAAAAATTATATTTTTTACATTTGAGTCTTTGATTGATGATAAAAGTCTTTTAGTTCCTTCAATGTTTATCCATTTATATTTATTTGGTTTTTTTTGACTTTCCTCTACTGATAAAACAGCAGCCAAATGTATCACACTATCTATCTTGTAATTTTTTAAGGTTTTTTTAATTAAATTTCTGTTCGTTATATCACCGAAAATAAATTTTGCTTTTTTATTTATCAATCTTTTATGCCCAGTTGATAAATTATCTAAAATAAATATTTTTTTTTTCTTCTTTATTAATATCTCTGATATATGTGAACCTATATATCCAGCACCACCAGTAATAAGAATATTTTTAACCATAATTTAGATTGGCGCGCCCTGAAGGATTCGAACCTACGACCCTCGGTTTAGAAAACCGATGCTCTATCCAGCTGAGCTAAGGGCGCTACATGAATATATTTACTTAAAAACATACTAGATGGTCAATATAAATCGGTGACTTAACACCAAATTGTTCTGACTTCTCATGTTGATGAATGTGATGAGAGTGAACAAAAACTGGCAAATGCTCACCTTTTTTAGTTCTCAAAGTATATATAAAATTTGTTCCTCTAAATTTTCTATCAACCACTTCTAATTTTAATTTACTTTGATCATCATGAATTAAGTCCTCTGGTTGCAAAAGAAGTTTTACCTTGGAACCAGATGGAAAATTGCTAGAAAGCTTCCCTCTGATTTCGCCAAGTTCATCATGTCTAAGCCTATGAACTGCACACTCGCTATCTACAACCTGAACATCGATGAAAATTCCTTTATTTAAAAAATTCGCAACATCAATAGAATTGGGTTCATGATGAACATTGTAAGGTACATCGTATTGCTTTAATTCTTGATCTAAAATTATTCCACATTTATCAGCCATCGAGAAGGCTTCGTACGAGTCATGAGTTACTATAATGGTTGTCAAATTTATTCTTTTTAAAAGTTTTTTAACAGATACTTGAATTTCTTCTTTTAAGCTTTGATCTATGTTTGAAAACGGTTCATCTAACAATAACAAATCAGGCTTAGACATTAAAGATCTAGCTAATGAAACTCGTTGAGCCTCCCCAGCACTTATTTGATGAGGATATTTTTGTAATATAGGTTCAATACGTAATAATTTAATTATTTCTTTAACATCTATTTTCGAGCCATGACCATTAGATCTTTTTTTTCCAAAGTTTATATTGTCAATCACTTTGTAGTTAGGAAAAAGAGAATTATCTTGAAAAGAAAGAGCCACATTTCTTTTTTCTGGCTCAATATGAATTTCTTCAGAAGCTAAAATTGTATCTCTAAGTTTAATTATACCTCCGCTTAGTTTTTGTAAACCAGCAATCGTTCTTAGTATCGTTGTTTTTCCGATTCCAGAAGGACCCAATAAAGAGATAATTTCACCTTGTTTTTCTATTACAAGATTTACGTTATTTACTTTATTTTTTTCACTAGCAGTAAAGTTACCGTTTAGGATCTCAAAAAAATTATTAATCATTTAAATGATTATATTAATTTTTTTTTGAAAGTATATATCTAGATGATAGTAGTATCAAAATTGTAGACCAAAAAATTAAAAAAAGAGATGGTAATGCAGCTGCTTCAAGTAAATCTTGAGATGCATATATATAGGCCTGAGTAGCAAATGTTTCGAAATTAAAAGGTCTTAAAATCATTGTCATGGGTAATTCTTTAATTACCTCTAGAGAAATCAATAAAACTATCAAAATAATATTTATACTTAAATAAGGAACATGAATTTTTAAAAATGTATTAATCTTAGAGTAACCAAGTAGATAAGCGCTTTCATCAATGGAATTGTTAATTTTTTCATAACTTGATTTTATTCCGTTAAAAGATAAAGAAAAAAATCTTATGAAATATGCCAATAATAATCCAAAAATAGATCCAATAAATAAGCTCTTAGAACTTTTTAATTCAAAATTATTCGTAAAAAAATCACTTAAATTTGAAAAGAATGTAATAAAAGCAAGTGCTAAAATAACTCCTGGTATCGCATACCCAGAAATTGAAAAAGTTGTAATGTAGTTTAAGATTTTACTTTTTGATATTCTGCTTCCATAATTGATAAATAGGGAAATAATTACGATTATTACACTAGCTGAAGCCACTAGCATTAAAGTATTCAAATTAATTTTTAATATATTTATATCTTGTAAATATTTAGGAAATTTCATTGTCCAATAAATCATCTGGGAAACTGGAAAAATAAAACTCAATAGAAAAATTAATGAACAAATAATAATCGGAAATATGGACTTTCTTCCAGTTAATTTAATTTTTGTAATTGGTTTAAACCCTCTACCTGGCTGATGATATCTTGCCTCCTTTCGTGAGTAAATCTCTATCGAAAAAAGTAAAAGAATGAAAATTAGCAATATAAAAGATATCTGATTAGCCGTATTTAGGTCATCAAAAGATAACCAAGAATTATAAATTCCAGTGGTTAATGTATTAACACTAAAAAAAGATACAGTGCCAAAATCTGATAAACATTCCATCGACACTAGAGCTAAACCTGCAATGATTGCTGGCCTTGCAGAGGGCAAAACTATTCTTAAAAAGGTTTCCTTTGTCGAAAGACCAAGATTTTTTCCTACCTCAATGTAATTATTCGATTGATAATAAAACGATGCTCTTATTAATACATAAACATACGGAAACAAAGAAAACGATAAAGATATTATAGCCCCAATTAATCCATCTATTTTTGGAATAATGGTATTATAATTATTTTCACCAAATAGAAATGTTAATAGTGAAAATGCAGTACCGAAATTTTCAAAAAAGGCAATTATTGAAAATGCATAAATATAACCTGGAACTGCGAATGATAAGATTAAAGCCCAACTAAAAAAGTTTGATAAAGGAAAATCATAAAAAGATACAAAGTATGCTGAAAAAATTCCAAGAATAAAAGTAAAAAATATTACAAATAATAAAACTGTTATTGAATTAAAAATATAATCAATTAAAAAAGTCTCTTTTAAAATGTAAAAATAATTGCTCGTCTCACTAAAAAAGCTAAAAAAAATAGTAATAATAGGCATGGCAACCACCGAGGCTACAATCAGTGATCCAAAAAACCATATATTATACTTTGTCATTTTTAAACATTGAAGATACAATTACTTTTACTTCCTCAATTTTAATTCCAGAAATCTTTCTATTTGAGATTTTCTGTTTCATTTTTCTGACCTCTAACATACAAGGTAAACAACCTGTTTTTAACTTACTCAAGTTTTTTTTTTAATTGTTTGTCTCATATTATTTTTTACTACTTCCAACCTGCTGCTGTCATTACCTCTAAAGCATCTGCTTGTCTTTTTCCGTAATTAACAACTTTTGTTTTTAGATCTTGTTTAAAATCTAATCCCATATTTACAACAAGTGGATGTGGAGACACACCTTTTATCATTGGATACTCAAAAGTATTATTTACAATATGATTTTGAGCTTCTTCACTTAATAAGAACTCGACTAATTTTATTGCATTAGCTTTATTAGGCGCACCTTTTACAAGTCCAGCACCACTAATATTCATATGAGTTCCTCTTCCATCTTGATTTGGAAAGAAAGGTTTTACTTTTTTTGCAGCAGCTTGCTGTTCCGGTCCTTTTTTTCCAGAAAGCATTAGTGCTAAGTAATAAGTGTTAGCTACAGCTATATCAGCTTCTCCTGCTGCAACAGCAAGTATCTGAGCTCTATCATTTCCCTTTGGAGATCTAGCCATATTTGAAACCATACCTTTTGACCAATCAGCTATTTTACCTTTTCCATTATTCTTTATTAATGAAGCTACAAGTGATTGATTGTAAATATTGTTTGAAGCTCTAATTACTAATCTGCCTTTCCATTTAGGATCAGCTAAACTTTCATAAGTTAAACCAGCTAATTCTGCACCACTCACTCTTTCTGGAGCAAAATAAACAATTCGAGCTCTCTTAGCTATACCAGTCCATTTTGATGTTCTGAAGTTAATTGGTACAGCAGATTTGATAGCTGCACTAGTAAGTCCCCCTTGAAGATTAGCTTCAAAAGCACCAAGTCTTCCAGCATCAGCAGTGATGTATAGATCTGCTTGGCTATCAGCTCCCTCTTCAATTATCCTTTTTTCTAAAGCACCTGACTTTCCTGATACAACGTTTACTTTTATTCCTGTTTTAGCAGTAAACTTTTCATAAAGTTGAACATCAGAGTCATAATGCCTTGCGCTAAATATATTTACTTCGTTTGCAAATAAACTTCCTGCAAATACAACTAAAAATAGATAGCTTATTAGTATAGTTTTTTTCACTATTTTCTCGCTTATTGATAATGATTATCATTTACAATATATTGAGAATGATTATCACTAGCATTATTGACGCACTCTTAAATTGTAAATATTGTTGATAACTTCAAAGAAATGGAGTTAATAAGCTTATGTTACAAATTAATCCTAAAAAATTTAAAAACATTGAAAACAAAACAATACCTTCTCCTCTAAGACCAAAATTCAGAAATAAACATGAAACAAATATATATTTTCTTTCTAAAAGAAAATTTCATAGTGAAAGAAAACAGTCAATGCTGAAGACTTTGAAGTACGTCTCGGGAATTATCATTTTAGTAGTCGGTGGCTACTTTCTATCTAATTAATTTTTGTTTTAACAGATCCTAAATTTTCGATTTTGCCTTTATAAATACCTTTGCTAAGAATTGGGACAACTCCTACTGATGAGCCAGTAAAAACATAAAAATCATTATCATGTTTTACTTTATCTCTCTGGAGTTTTTTTAAAACAAACAATAAAGAATTCATTGGATTTAGATAAACGGTATTGGTATTTCCATTTACGGATTGTTTAATCTTTGAATTAGAAATATTAGTTTTTAGGTTTTTTACATTATTATTTCTAAATTTCTTTTTTGTACCAACAATAAATTTTATATTTGCTCCAAAATCGGAACATAAATCTCCAAAACTCTTAATCCCTTTTTTCTTTTGTCTATAGCCAACTACTTCAATACATGGAGCAATATAATTTATAAATTTTTTAATATTGTTTTTTGATATCTTTTTTTTGAAATCAAAAAAACTTTTTTTAAGAAGATAGCAAACTTCAAGTTCGATACCTAAAGTATATTTATTTATTTTTACAGATCTATTATTTTTAAGAACGTTGTGTTTATATACCGATGCATAGAAAGGTTCTTTTTCTTT
>CACBZI010000034.1 GCA_902543665.1 uncultured Pelagibacteraceae bacterium | reverse complement strand
CAAATATTCAGACTCACAATCAGTTATCCTAGTAGCTATTGAGTCAGGTGAAAAACCACCAAAAATAATCGAGTGTACAGCACCTATTCTCGCACAAGCCAACATAATGTATGCCAATTCGGGAATCATAGTCAGATAAATTGTAACTCTATCTCCTTTTTGTATTCCTAAACTTTTTAGACCATTTGCAGCTTTGCAGACGTTTTGATGCAATTCTTTATAAGAAATTTTTTTTGTATCAGCGGGATCATCGCCGACCCAGATGATTGCTGTTTTGCTTGGATTTTTCTTTAAATGTCTATCTATACAATTCGCTGAAGCATTTAAAGTTCCATCATAATACCATTTTATTTTCACCTCATCTTTACTGTATTTTACGTCCTTAATTTTTGTATACTTTTTCATCCAAGTAATTCTTTTTCCCTCTTTAGCCCAAAATTTATCGTTTTCTTTAATGGACATCTTATATTTCTTTTTATATTTAGAGTCGTTTACGTAGGCATGATTTGCCCAACTGTCTGAGACTTTAATAACTGAATTACCGTCACTATCTTTTGAGTATATTGGAGCTTTAAAATTAATTCGTCTAGATTTTCTAGTTTTTTTTCTGGATTTTTTTCTTTTTTTAGATTTTTTAGTTTTCTTTCTAGGTTTGCTAACTTTTCTAGACTTTTTAACTTTTCTAGATTTTTTTCTAGACTTCTTTACTTTTGATTTTTTCTTTTTTTTCTTTTTAGCCACAAATACCTCTAAGTTATTTATATTTTACCCATGTTACAAATAATTTTCCAGCTTTTATAATCAATTGGCATTACTGACAACCTACTTTGTTTTATCAACGCTAAATGAGAAATATTCTTATTTTCTTTAATTTTTTCCAAAGAAATAGCCCTTTTAAATTTTCTTACAAACCTAACTTGAACGGCTACAAATCTCTTTTTTTTATCAGTTTTATCAATAAAAGCTGATTTAATTACTTTAACTATACCAACAATTTCTTTTCCAATATTTGAATGGTAGAAAAAACACAAGTCACCATATTTCATTTTTCTTAAATTATTTGCAGCTTGATAATTTCTTACACCATCCCATGCCACACCCTTTTTTCCAGCTTTTTTTTGTTGCTCGATTGACCAAACGTCTGGCTCAGATTTCATTAACCAGTATTGCATTATAATTTTAATCCAGGTCCTTTCATGTAAGGAGCATTTTTATCAAGAGGCCATCTCGACTTAGCTGATATATTAACATCATCAGTCATATTTTTTTTAAACCTTTGAATTCCAGCCCAAGCAATCATAGCAGCATTATCACCGCAAAATTTTAAGTTTGGGTAAATGGTTTCAAAATTCATTTCGTCAGACAAAGTTGATAAATTTTTTCTTATTGTTTCGTTAGCCGCAACACCACCAGCTACTATAAATTGAAAACTTTCTTTTTTTGTTTTTTTTCTAAAAACTTCAACAGCAACTTTGGTTTTCTTATAAAGAATTTTATTTATTGTATTTTGAAAGGATGCCGCTAAATTATATTTTAGCTTATTTTCTCCATTAATTTTTTTGGACTCTCTAAGAACTGCAGTTTTGAGACCAGCAAAGGATAAGTTACAACCTGCTTTATTAATTATTGGCTCTGGGAGTTTAAAAAAATTTTTATCTCCCAATTTTGCAAATTTCTCAACATTCGGCCCACCTGGATAACCCAGGTCAAGCATTTTTGCAGTTTTATCAAAAGCTTCACCTAAAGCATCATCAATTGTGGTCCCTAATTGTTCATATTTATTTACATCTTTCACAATTAAAAATTGAGAGTGACCTCCAGAAATTAACAAAAGTAAATAAGGAAATTGAATATTATTTTCTAATCCTGGACTTAGAGCGTGACCTTCTAAATGATTAACTGCAACAAATGGTTTATTTGAAAATGCAGCAATCGATTTACCTATGTTAAGTCCAACTGTTAAACATACAATTAAACCTGGACCCGCAGTAGCTGCAATGCCATCTATTTCATTTAAAGAAACTTTACTTTCCTCCAAGGCAGCTTTGATTATATATTCAATATTTTCTATATGCGCTCTAGCAGCTAATTCAGGTACCACTCCTCCAAATTTTTTATGCTCTGAAATCTGACTTGAAACGATATTAGATAAAATATCTGCGGTGCCCCTATTATTTTCCCTAATCACGGATGCAGCAGTTTCATCACAGCTGGTTTCAATTCCTAAAAATGTAATCTTTTTTGTCATCTCTTAAAAAAATTAAGATAGTATAAAATACTTCTATCAAATATATAATCAATAAATGACAAAAATTACAATTGGAGCTAGGGGCAGTAAACTTTCATTAGCCTATGTAGCTAAAGTTAAGGAACTATTAATAAAAAATAATGACAACCTTAAAGAGGAAAATATTAGTTTTAAAGCTATAAAAACATCCGGTGATTTGAATCTAAATAAGAACATCTCAGAAATAGGTGGAAAAAATTTATTTTGTAAAGAAATAGAAGAGAGCTTATCAAAAAAAGAAATAGATATTGCAGTACATTCCCTGAAAGATATGGAGGCAAATGAAAATGAGAATCTTTTGATAGGAGCATATTTAAAAAGAAATGATTACCGAGATGTAATAATTAGTGAAAAAATTAAAAGTATTTCTGATTTAAAAAATGGAGTAAAAATCGGTTCAAGCTCAAAAAGGAGAGAGCTTCAATTAAAAAAAATTAATAATAAAATTTCTGTAATCAATATTCGGGGAAATATTGACACTAGAATAAATAAAATTAACGAAAACAATTTAGACGGTATTATTCTTGCTGCTGCCGGAGTAAAATCACTTAAACTCGATAAAAAAATTAGCTTCACTTTTAATTGTGATCACATTTTACCAGCGGTGGGACAAGGAATCATTGCTGTGCAATGTAGAAAGGAAGATAAAATTAAAAATTTAATAAAAAGAATTAACGATAATACAACTAGTCTTTGTGCAATCGCTGAAAGAAAAATGCTTCAAACCATTGGAGGTGATTGCGATACTGCGATAGGTGGGTTAGCCGAAGTTGAAAACCATAATTTAAAACTTAAAGCCCAGCTTTTTTCAGATAGTGGTCAAGAGAGTTTTGAATATGAACTCACAGGTAGAGAGGTTGATGCTTCTTTTATAGGAAAAAGTGTTGGTGAAAAATTATTAAATCTAGCTGGAGAAAAATTTAAAAAAAAATGAATATTATAATAACAAGACCCTTAATTGACTCTGAAGATTTAATGGGTAAATTACTTTCTTTAGGTCATAAAATTATTCATGTGCCTACTTTAAAGATCTCTAAAGCAGAACTTGATCCTATTGACTCCGAGAAATACAATGCATTTATATTTACAAGTGCTAATGCAATAAGGTGTCTAAAACTATTAAAACCAGATAGAAATAAACTTTGTTTCTGCGTTGGAGCAATTACAGAAAAGATTGTAAGACAACAAGGTTATAATAATACTATTTCAGCTGGAGGGACGATAAATGCCTTAAAAAATATTATTGTTAATTCAGGCGACTTAAATAAAAAAAAAGTCTTGGCGTATATATGTGGAGATAATATTACCTCAGACTTGGATTTAGAGTTACAAAAGGAAGGTTTTCAAATAGATAAAATTATCAATTATACTTCAGAAAAAATTAAAGAATTAAATAAAGATACTAATAATTTAATCAAAGATCATCCTCCTGACATAATTTTTGTTTACTCAAAAAGGAGTGCAGAAAGCTTTATTGATTTAGCAAAAAAGTACTCACTCAATGGACTGATGACAGGCTCAAGAGTTATGTGTATAAGTGAAAAAGTTATAAATGTTTTCAAAGAAGCTGGATGGAAAAATTTAGAAACCTTCGAAGCTGGAGATGAACTTATAAAAATTGGTAATTAGATGGAAGTATTGCAAAATTTTAAGATATTATTTTTAGATGTTTGGAATAAAGGTATTTCAGGAGTTAATATTTCCGAAATTATTATTGCTTTGATAATTTTTTTATTTTTTCTTTTTTTAAGAGGAATATTTTCAAAATTCGTAATTAAAAGATTGGAGAATTACGTATCAAAAACCTCAAATAACTTTGATAATACTCTTGTAAAGTCCATGGAAGGGCCAGCTAAGTTTTTTCCGATTGTATTAGGTTTTTTTGTAGCTACTAGCTATCTAACTATTGAAACTCAAGCTGCAGACTTTTTAGAAACTATCAATCGTTCTTTAATTACAATTCTTATATTCTGGACTTTTCACCAAATTATTGGACCCTTTTCAACTGTTGTAAAATCAGTCAGTGATTTACTCTCAAGGGATTTAGTTAATTGGATTATCAAAGCTCTGAAGGTCTTAATAATAATTCTTGGACTAGCGGCTGTTTTAGAACTTTGGGGAATTAAAATTGGACCAATTATAGCCGGACTAGGACTATTTGGTGTTGCTGTTGCACTCGGAGCGCAAGATTTATTTAAAAATTTAATTTCAGGTATATTAGTTTTAGTCGAGAAAAGATTTAAAGTTGGAGATTGGATATTTGTTGAAGATGTTATTGAAGGCACAGTTGAGTCAATAGGTTTTAGATCTACAGTTGTTAGAAGATTTGACAAATCTCTTGCAACAATCCCTAATTTTCAGTTTGCGGAAAAAGCAGTAATAAATAATTCTTTAATTACCAATAGGAGGATTAATTGGATTATAGGTTTAGAGTATAGAACAACAAGCAAACAATTAATTGATATCAAACAACAAATAGAAAATTATATAAAAAATAGCGAATTATTTTCAAAATCAGAAAATACAATGCTATCAGTAAAAATCGATCAATTTGCTGCAAGTTCAATAGATATTAAACTAATATGTTTTACTAAAACCACTAAATACTTAGAGTGGATGAAGGTAAAAGATCTTTTAGCCCTTGAAATAAAAAATATAGTAGAAAAAAATAATGCGTCTTTTGCTTTCCCAAGTACATCAGTTTATGTGGAGAAAAATTAATGAAGTCGATGTTAATTCTATTCGACAATATAGTTAGCCTTTACATTTGGATATTAATTATTCACGTAATATTTAGTTGGCTGGTTGCTTTTAATGTTTTAAATACAAGTAATAGGTTTGTATATTCTGTTTTAGATGTTTCTTACAAACTTACAGCTCCACCTTTAAATTTTATCAGAAGATTTTTACCCAACTTAGGGTCTATAGATATCTCTCCAGTGATACTGATCTTAGGATTGATGTTTTTTAGGAATTTAGTTTTTGAAATGTTTGCACCAGGATTATTTTTAAGATGATTATTGATGGAAAAAAACAAGCAGAGATTATTAGAAATGAAATTAAAAAAGAAATTTCAGATTTAAAGAAAAAGAGCGGTAAAACACCCAGCCTTACAGTTATCTTGATCGGAGATTTTGCGCCCAGTTTAATATACGTAAAGAATAAAGAAAAAAGTGCTAGAGAAGTTGGCATTAACTCTGAAATAATAAGATATCCAAAAAATGTGAGTGAAAAAGATATTTTAGAAAAAATTGATGAATTGAATAAAAACGATGAAATTTCTGGTATCTTAGTTCAGCTTCCTTTGCCCAGCCAGATAAGTAAGGGGAAAATTATTAATGCAATTAATCCATCCAAAGACGTAGACGGTTTTAATCCAATGAATGTTGGTAATCTTTCATCAGGTTATGACTCAATCGTTCCTTGTACACCTTTGGGATGTCTTTTATTGATTAAAAAAATAGAATCAAATTTAGCAGGCAAACATGCTGTTATAATAGGAAGATCTAATTTAAATGGTAAACCAATGGCTCAATTATTATTAAAGGAAAATTGCACAGTAACTATAGTTCACTCAAAA
>CACBZI010000033.1 GCA_902543665.1 uncultured Pelagibacteraceae bacterium | reverse complement strand
ACTTTCTTTGAAAAATAGAAATAAATATGCAAAAGACCTATTCTCTCTTAAATATAGAAAGAGAGTAATTAAACCAAAAAAAGGCAAAGGAAGTTTTAAAAGAAAAAAAAAATAATTTAGCTTATTCTTGCGCCGATTATTTGAATAATTTCTGATGACATATCTGTACCTTTTTCTAGACACTCTTTTATCGTTTTACTCTTAATATATCCATCAAGAAATCCAGCCGCAAATAAATCACCTGCTCCTGTTAAATCTACAATCTTCAAATTTTTTTTTGCATCGCACTCAGTGATTTTATTATTTTGGATTGCTATAGCGCCTTTTTCCCCTCTAGTAATAACTATTAGTTTATTATTATTTTTAGAAAATTGAATCACATCGTCAAATTTTTTAGCATTTATTAATGACATGATTTCTTGCTCGTTAGCGAAAGTAATATCTAGTTTATTTTTTACTAAATCAAAAAAATGAGGTCTATGCCTTTCAACACAAAAAATATCTGATAAAGACATTGCAACTTTATTAGCGTTAGCGATAGATTTTTCAAAAGCCTTTCTTGGCTCACCTTCATCCCACAGATATCCCTCAAGAAACAAAATTTCACTTTTTTTTACAGCATTAATATCAATATCTTTTTGATTTATTTTACCTGCAGTCCCAAGGAAAGTTATCATAGTTCTTTCCGAGTCTGGTGTAATTAAAATTAAACAAGTACCAGTTGGTATTATTTCTTTTTTCTTGGAATAAATATAATTGACTTTTTCCTTTTTTAATCCAATTTCATATTTATTCCCAAGCTCATCATCACTCACTTTTCCAATAAAACCGACCTTATTACCTAATTTAGAGAGTCCTACAATTGAATTAGCAACTGACCCGCCAGAAATTGTTTCTTCAATTATAAGACTAGAAAGTAATTTTTTAAATTCTATTTCATCAACTAACTTCATAGTACTTTTAGTTAAATAATTTTGATTAAGAAAAGTTTCGTCTACTTTGCAGATAACATCTACAATTGCATTTCCAATACCAAGAACTTTCATAAAAATTATGCTTTTTTTGTTTTAATTGGCTTTTTTCTATTTGGATAACAGCTTTTACATATTTTACAAGTTATTCCAAAACAATCTCTTGCTTTACAATACTCTCGACCGTACCATATTATTTGGAGATGTAGTTTATTCCAATTTTTTTTAGGAAACACACTTTTTAAATCTTTTTCTGTTTGAATAACATTTTTGCCATTTGTAAGGCCCCATCTTTGAGCAAGTCTATGAATATGAGTGTCTACTGGAAAAGCAGGATATCCAAATCCTTGAGACATCACCACACTAGCGGTTTTATGACCAACGCCAGGTAATTCTTCAAGTTCTCTAAAAGTTTTAGGTACTTTACCGTTATGCTTATCAATTAATGTTTTTGATAAATAAAAAATACTTTTAGCTTTAACTCTAAAAATGCCAATTTTTTGAATTAATCTCTCAATTTTTTTTCTTCCTAATTTTATGAAGTGTTCAGGTTTATAATATTTTGGATAAATTTTTTTAGTAACATTATTCACATTCACGTCAGTGCATTGTGCTGAGAGAAGAACTGAAACTAAAAGAGTAAATGTATTTTTATATTTAAGTGGAACAGGAACTTTAGGGTAGAATTTATTCAAGATCTTGATGATGACCTTAGATTTTTTTTTTTTATTCACCTAAAATTTAGAAGATCCCTCATTGAGTAAAGACCTGGTTTTCTATTGAACAACCATTTAGCTGCAGTAAGCGCACCTTCAGAGTATAGAGCTCTATCAAAAGACTCATGATTTAAAGTTATAATCTCTTTACCACTAGAAAACTTTACTTCATGTTCTCCGACTATATTTCCTTTTCTAATTGAGTTAAAGTTTATTTTTTTTCCGTATGGAAAAGATTTTTTATTTAAAAATTTTTTACCAATTATATTATATAAATCTTTATTTTGCCCAAAAGCTATTCCCTTCGCTAACATAAGCGCAGTACCAGAAGGATAATCTTTCTTATACTTGTGATGAACCTCAAAAATTTTGCTTAAAAAGTTTTTTCCTAAAGATTTTGAAGCAATTTCAGTAAGATACATTAAAAGATTAACACCTAAACTCATATTTCCAGCTTTAAGAATTGAAATTTTTTTTGAAAATTTTTTAATCAAATTTTCCTCTGTTTTTGAAAAGCCAGTGGTGCCAATTACAATCCTTTTTTTCTGTTTTTCTGCAATTTTTAAAATTTCTATTGTACATTTAGGTACTGTAAAATCTATTATTATATCTGCACTTTTAAACGCATTGATCGAATTTAGTTCTGGCTTAATTCCAATTATTTTTCTATTTATCTTCCTGTTTTCAGTCAAAGATACAATTTTGAAAGTTTTATTTTTATGCGCTGACTTAATGAGCTGTTGGCCCATCCTCCCCACGCATCCAGCTATAGCTAACTTAATTTTTTTCATTATCTAATCAAATAAATCATTACAATAATCACAAGTATAATTATAGTCCATATAGATAAATTACTTAAGAATTGCTTTAATTTATTATTCGTGGATAAAAAACCAGGTAAGATTAAAGCAAGCACAGCAAAAAGAAATATTGCTGACATTATTTGATCAGTATCCATTTATTTATGCTTTTTTCCAGAATTTTTTGGCTTTTTCAAAAAAGTTTTTTATAACTGGATCTGGTTTATTAGACTCGATTTGATTAAACTCTTCGAGTAATTCTTTTTGTTTTTTAGAAAGTGATACTGGGACTTGAGTCACAATTCTTATGTAAAGATCACCGAATACACTTCTTCTTAAAACTGGCATTCCTTTACCCTTCAATCTAAATTGTTTTCCATGTTGAGTTCCTTCAGGAATTTTGATTTTAGACTTACCCCCATCAATAGACGGTACCTCAACAGATGTCCCTAATGCTGCATCTGAAAATGAGATTGGTAATTCATAATATAAATTTTCATCTGATCTTTTAAAAATGTTATGATTCTCTATTGAAATAAATAGATACAAGTCTCCACTTGACCCGCCCTTAGAACCAGCTTCTCCTTTGCCGGACAATCTTATTCTTGTTCCGTCATCTACTCCCTTTGGAATCTTTACTGTTACATTTTCGTTTGCCTGTAACTTCCCATTTCCACTACAACTGCCACAAGGTGTCCCTATCATTTCTCCATAACCACTACATTGTGGGCAAGTTTGTTGAACTGTAAAAAATCCTTGGTTTGTTCTTACTTTTCCTCTTCCAGAACAATAATCACATATTATTGGTTTAGATCCTTTTGCTGCACCACTACCCGAGCAAGATTTACAGGACTTATAAGTAGTATATCTTACCTTTTTTTCCGTACCTTTATAGGCATCTTCTAAACTAATTGTAACATCATATCTTAAATCACTTCCTCTGTTACTTGATCTTCTAGATGAACCACCACCAAAGTCACTGAAGAAATCCTCAAAAATATCTGAGAAAGAAGAAGAATCAAAACCACCGAAACCCTGAAATCCACCACCACCACCTTCAAAAGCTGCGTGACCGAACTGATCGTAGTTAGCTTTCCTTTTTTCATCAGAGAGTATGTGATAAGCTTCGCTTGCTTCTTTAAATTTTTCTTCTGATGCTTTATCGCCTTTATTTTTGTCTGGATGGTATTTTAATGCCAGTTTTCTGTAAGCTTTTTTGATATCATCTTTTGAAGCTCCCTTTGGGATACCTAAGACATCATAACAATCTCTTTTAGCCACAGGACGTCTCCTTTTTTTATCTTAGGCGCTCTTTTCTTTATCTTCTTTTACGTCTTCAAAATCTGCATCGACTACATTATCTTTCTCACTAGGTTTAGCATCTTTTGGTCCACCAGTGCCTTTATCATTGTTATCTGGTTTTTGTTGACTTTTGTAAACAGCTTCACCTAATTTCATGGAAACTTGAATTAAATTTTGTGTTTTTTTCTTAATGTCTTCAATATCAGTGCCCTCTAAAGATTTTTTAAGTTCAGCAATTCCACTTTCAATAGATTTTTTCTCCTCAGCAGAAATTTTGTCACCATGTTCTTTTAAACTTTTTTCAGTTGAAAAAACTAGACTGTCAGCTTGGTTTCTTGCGTCGACTGTCTCTCTTTTTTTCTTATCAGCTTCCTTATTTGCTTCGGCATCCTTAACCATTTTTTGTATTTCTTCATCAGATAAACCTCCAGAGGCTTGAATTTGAATTTTTTGCTCTTTTCCAGTTCCTTTATCTTTAGCAGAAACACTCACTATTCCGTTTGCATCAATATCAAATGTTACTTCAATTTGAGGTGTTCCTCTTGGTGCAGGAGGTATCCCAACTAATTCAAAATTTCCTAGTATTTTATTATCAGCTGCCATTTCTCTTTCACCTTGCAAGACTCTAATAGAAACAGCTGGTTGATTGTCTTCAGCCGTAGAAAAAACCTGACTTTTTTTAGTAGGAATAGTTGTATTTTTTTCTATTAATTTAGTAGATACACCGCCAAGAGTTTCAATTCCTAATGAAAGAGGTGTAACGTCTAGAAGCAATACATCTTTAACATCACCTTGTAAAACACCACCTTGTATTGCTGCACCCATAGCCACTACTTCGTCTGGATTAACACTTTTGTTAGGTTCCTTTCCAAAGAAATTTTTTACTGTTTCAATTATCTTTGGCATTCTTGTCATTCCACCTACCAAAACAACTTCATTGATCTCAGCAGCGGAAAAACCAGAGTCTTTCAAAGCAGTTTTGCAAGGTTCTAGTGTCCTATCAACTAAATCTTGAACCAATGCTTCCAACTTAGCTCTGGTGAATTTAAGATTTAAATGTTTGGGTCCAGATTTATCAGCTGTAATAAATGGTAAATTTATTTCTGTTTGAGCTGCTGATGAAAGTTCAATTTTAGCTTTTTCAGCTGCTTCTTTTAATCTTTGAAGAGCTAGTTTATCTGTTTTTAAATCAATACCGTTATCTTTTTTAAATTCGGATGCAAGATACTCTACAATTGAGTCATCAAAATCTTCTCCACCTAAAAAAGTATCACCGTTTGTTGATTTTACTTCAAATACGCCATCACCTATCTCTAAAATTGAAATATCAAAAGTACCGCCCCCTAAATCATATACAGCTATTTTTTTACCACCTTTTTTATCAAGACCATATGCAAGTGAAGCTGCAGTTGGTTCGTTAATAATTCTTAAAACTTCTAAACCTGCAATTTTTCCCGCATCCTTTGTAGCTTGTCTCTGAGAGTCGTTAAAATAAGCTGGTACAGTTATAACTGCCTTTGTAACAGCTTGACCTAAATATTTTTCTGCAGTTTCTTTCATTTTCTGTAAAACGAACGCAGATATTTGAGCAGGTGAATATTTTTTACCTTTTCCTTCCACCCAAGCATCTCCATTGTCAGATTTTACTATTTTGTATGGAACTTTTGAAATATCTTTCTGAACCGAAGGTCCATCAAATTTTCTACCAATAAGTCTTTTAACTGCGAATATCGTATCCCCAGCATTTGTAACTGCTTGCCTTTTAGCTGGTTGTCCCACTAATCTCTCCTCTTTTTCTAAAAAAGCTACCACAGAGGGAGTTGTTCTAGCTCCTTCAACGTTTTCAAGAACTTTAGCTTGTGAGCCATCCATAATAGCGACACATGAATTTGTAGTTCCTAAATCTATTCCAATTACTTTACTCATTTGTATAATTCCTTTATTTAATTTATATGGGTGTTTTTTCTTCTTCTACAAGGTTATTTTTCCTCTTTTTTTTCTGTTTTTTCCTCATTTTTTGTATTTTTTTTCTTGGCAATGCCTACTAACGCTGGTCTTAATAATCTTTCTCCCAACATATATCCAGATTGTATTTCTTGAACTATTGCTCCGACTTCATGCATATCATCTTCGATTTCAACCATTGCTTGATGAAGGTTTGGATTAAATTTTTTATTTTTTGTATCAATCTTTGTAATTCTATTTTTTTCAAAGATAGAAATTAAATCTTTTTCAATTATTGAAATATTTTCTAGAAATTTGTCTAGATCTTTATTTAGTTTTAATACTTCGTGATTTTTAATGGCATCTTTTGCTCTCTGTAGATTGTCTAGTATCGCCAAACTTTCCTTAGCAAAGTTGAATGACCCAAATTCAAAAGCATCCTTTATTTCTTTCTCAAATCTTCTTCTTTGGTTTTCAATTTCAGCTAGTGATCTAAGCAGTTTGTCTTCTGTTTCTTTTAATTTCTGTTCTAATGAGATTTCTTCTGATTTTTCTTTTGATGTATTTTTTTGTTGATCCTTATCTTTTTCAACATTTTTTTGGTTATCTTCAGTCATCAGATTGCTATATAGTTAGTATTTATTAAATTACTAGATAGA
>CACBZI010000032.1 GCA_902543665.1 uncultured Pelagibacteraceae bacterium | reverse complement strand
AGGTTTTTCACAAAATATAGTTTTCTTGTATTTAATACCCTCTTCTATAAATTTTATATGAGTATTTGTAGGACTTGAAATGAAAATAATGTCAACTTTTTTATCTAAAAAAATCTTTTTGTAACTTTTTTCAATATTGCAATTATAAAGTTTTTTTGCTTTTTTTGCTAATTTTTCTATTTTTTCATATACATATAAAAGCTTAAGGTTTTTATTTCTATTTATATTTTGAGCATGCATTTGCCCAATTCTTCCAAAACCCAAAAGTGCTACATTGATCATATATTTGTGTTACTTTATTTTATATATTATATAAATAATATTACTTTCTTAAAAATATGTCGATAAAATTAGGAATAGCACCTATTGCGTGGAGCAACGATGATATGCCAGAATTGGGTGGTAAAACTCCATTAGAACAATGTTTGAAAGAAGCTAGTTTGGCTGGCTTCACAGGAATTGAGTATGGTGGAAAGTTTAAAATGGATTCTAAAAAACTTATTCCAAAACTTGATAAAGAAAATCTTCAATTATGTTCTGGTTGGTATGGGGCTCAACTTTTAAAAAGATCACCCAAAGAAGAATTTAAACTCATGCAAAAACAACTTAAATTATTTCAGGATTGTAAATCTCCATGTATGGTGTTTGCAGAAGTAACGGGCTCAGTACAAGGAGATCCTAAAATCTCTTTATCCAAGAGACCAAAATTATCAAAAGATGATTGGAGTAAATTAATTCATTCTATAAACGAAATAAGTAAAATGATGATTGATGAAAATATGCCGCTTGCATACCATCATCATATGGGAACTGTTATAGAAACGGAAGAAGATACAAGAAGGCTTATCGAAAACACTAAAGATACAGTCGGTTTATTAATTGATACAGGGCATATGTTATTCGCCCAAGGGAATTCAATAAAATTAGTTGAGAGTTTTTACGAGCGAATAATTCATGTTCATTGCAAAGATATTAGAAAAGATATTTTAAAAAAATCTTTAAATAATGATGTCACTTTTAGACAGGCTTTTTTAGATGGAGCTTTTACAGTTCCTGGTGATGGATGCATAGATTATGTTCCCTTTTTAAAGGCACTTAAGAATAAAAAATATTCTGGATGGCTTGTAGTAGAAGCTGAACAAGATCCAGCTAAGGCAAATCCATTTGAATACGCAAAAATTGGTTTTAACTATTTGAGTAAAACTGCAAAAGAATGTGGATTTGAAATTATAAATTAACGATAGATAGAAACTAGCTCATTGTTACCTGCAGCCACACATGGTGACTTTACACAAGTACCCACAATCCACTCTGAGCCGGCTTCAGACTCAAAATTACTTGATGACACAAAAATAATACCTTTATCTGTGGATTGACCTGCTTTACCTTCAGCTTGAATCCTTGGATCCTGAGAAGTTTGTATTAAAGGTTTATCTATAGAATAAGGGTTTTTAAGATCGATATTTGACAATACATAATTTACAATTTTATTTGATGTCCAATCTGAATTACATTTTTCACCCCAAGAGGTTAACCCTTCATTGTTAGAGCTACAATTATTAACCTCATCATTTATAAATTCAATTACCGATTTGTGATTAGATTTAATATCATTTGCTTTTTGTAAAACTTCTGATCTAGTTGAAGCAGTCCACAATAACATTACAGCTACGTATATAATCGAGCCAATTACTAATGCTTCCAAAGGTCCAAAATTTTTTAATTTCCTTTTGATATCGATCATAACTTTACCATCATAGATTTATCAATTTTATTTTCAAAAAAATCAATAATATTTTTTGTGGTTTCTATAGCCATCCTTGATGTGCATTCATCAGTAAATGTTGCGGAATGTGGACTTAATAAAACTTTATTATTTTTTAATAAAGGATTATCTAAGTTGATTGGTTCATTTACAAATACGTCTAACGCAGCACCTAAAATTAAATTTTCGTTTAATGCTTTATCTAAATCTATTTCATTAACGATACCTCCTCTTGCAGTATTAACTATAATTGCATTTTTTTTCATTTGTTTTAAAATTGAATAATCTATTAAATTTTTGGTCTCTTTTGTCATCGGCATATGCAAAGATACAAAATCAGCAATCTTTAAGCCTTCATTAATTGAATTAATCTTTATACCGCCAAAATCTTTTATAATTTTATCTTCAATGTATGGATCATATACGTAAACTTTTGTATCAAATGCTAAACATCTTGATATTAATTTTTTTCCAATTCTTCCAAACCCTGCTATAAGAATATTTTTTTTTAAGAGTTCTAAAGTTTTAATTTTGTTTGCGTTTTTCTTAAAATTACCCTCACGCACTTCTTTATCATAGATTGATACAGACTTAGACAAAGATAAAAACATAGCAATAACATGTTCCGCTACTGCTACTGCATTTGCTGTAGCTGTAACTAATAAAGAAATTTTTTTTTCTTTTAGAAAATTAATATCAACATTATCATACCCAACACCATGCCTAGATATTGCCTTTAGTTTTGGACAGTGTTTCAGAATCTTTTCATCTAATCTTGACACTCTCAATGTACAAGCATCAAATTTTGGTAATTTTTCTAATAAGTTTTTTTCTGAAACATCTTCAATTAATTCGTATTCAAAATTAGGGTGTTTTTTTAATAGATCAATTCCATCTTTATGAATATTTTCGATTATAGCAATTTTATACATAAAATTTGGCGGTCCCAAGGGGAATCGAACCCCTCTTTGTTGGATGAAAACCAACTGTCCTAACCGATAGACGATGGGACCGTATTTTTGATTGTCTTATTAACAGAAATATCATCGATAATAAACTCTACATTTGATTGCCCCTTCCACTCATTTAGGGATAATTTTCCAGCAATATTAAATAATTTTTTATTTTCTTTAAGTAAATATGCTCCAATTTCGTTTTCAGCAGAATTAAACGCTATCGTTCTAATAATACTACCATCCTGTCCAAGAAGCACAGATTTGACATGCTTATTTTTAATTACTTTATTGTTCACAGTCTTCAGATTTTCAATCACAAATCTAGGCTCTGGGTTGCCTGAGCCGAATGGTGCTAAAATATTAATTTTATTAAAAAAATCTAAATTTAATGCTGCAGGAGAAATTATGCTATCCAGATACAAAAATTTTTCTTTTGTAAGATT
This sequence comes from uncultured Pelagibacteraceae bacterium, assembly GCA_902543665.1. Classification (GTDB taxonomy): domain Bacteria; phylum Pseudomonadota; class Alphaproteobacteria; order Pelagibacterales; family Pelagibacteraceae; genus Pelagilacustribacter. The sequence continues at coordinate 3,598 of CACBZI010000032.1, read as the reverse complement.
TCCAGCTTTATTTTTAAATTTTTTAAATATAAATTCTTTAAATTTATCAATATTGTTTACATCGATTGTAAATCCACCAGCCATTTTATGTCCACCACCCTTAATTAGAATTTTTTCTTGCGTTGCTGCAATAATTATAGAGCCAATATCAAACCCTACTATAGATCTAGCAGAGGCTTTACCGAGGTTATTATCAACAGTTATTATAATAACTGGTTTATTAAATTTATCTTTTAATCTTGATGCTACTATACCAATCACTCCTTCATGCCAGTTTTTTCCACTTACAATTATTACAGGGTCATACCGTGCCTTATTAGCCTCTATTGTAATTTTACCTAAAACTTCTTCCTCTAAATATTTTCTTTCTTTATTAAATTGATCTAATTCAGATGCAATTTTAAAAGCTTCTTTTACATTATTATTAATTAATAAATTAGCTCCATGTGAAGATTTTCCTACTCTTCCGCCTGCATTTATACGAGGACCTAATACATAACCCATATGATAAACATTTGGTTGAGTGTTGATGCCGCAAATATCTATTAAAGTTTTTAAACCTAAATTTTTTTTTGTTTTCAAAACTTTTAAACCTTGTTTTACTATTGCTCTATTTAGTCCTATCAAGGGAACAACATCACAAACTGTACCTAAAGAAACTAGATCTAAGTATTCGATCAAATTTGGTTCTTGAATTTTATTTTCTTCGAACCAATTTATAAGTCTTAACTGCTTATTTAACGAAACAAGAAACATAAATGTTACACCTGCAGCACACAAATAATTTAAATTAGACTGATCATCTAAACGATTAGGATTTATTATTGAATGAGCTTTTGGAAGATTTATCTCAGATTGATGATGATCAAGAACTATTACATCAATATTTTTAGATTTGGCAAATTTTATTGGTTCAAAAGAAAGTGTTCCACAATCTACTGTATAAATTAAACTAACACCGCTATTCATAAGTGTTTGAAAAGCATTATTTGTTGGTCCATATCCTTCCTTTCTTCTATCAGGTATATAAATTTCAAAAGGTATGTTAATTGAAGAAAAAAAGTTTCCTAATAAAGCTGTTGCGGAAGCTCCATCAACATCATAATCACCAAAGATACCTATTTTTTCATTATTTTTAATCGCCTCCATTGCTCTTAAAGATGATTTTTTCATATCAATTAAATTTTCAGGATTAGGAAGAAAATTTTTAATAGATGGATTTAAAAAACTTACAATTTCCTCATTTTTTATATTTCTTATAGATAATAATTTAGAAGTAATTTCGTCTAATGAAAAATTATCTTTTAAATAAGTTAATTGATTTTCATTAAACTTTTTTAAAATCCAACTTTTATTACTTACAGAAATTGAATTCATTTATTATAAATATTTGTAATAATTTTATTAACTTTTTTATTTTTATGTAGAACAAATGTATTTACTTCATACTCATTACCGAGATCCTTAACACCTTTCGCTAAATCACCATCTGTTACACCAGTAGCACAAAAAATCACATCGCCTTTAATAATATCATTAATGTTATATTTTTTCTTAAAATCTTTGATTCCTAATTTTTTTGCCCTAATTTTTTCATCATCATCTAATACAAGTCTTCCTTGTATCTGACCTCCGTAACATGACAATGCAGCTGCTGCTAAGACTCCTTCAGGGCCTCCACCAGTGCTATAGTAAATATCATTTTTTGGATCTGAACCAATTACACTCAAAACGCCAGCAATATCTCCATCAGTAATAAAATTAATTTTTACATTTAATCTATCCAATTCTTTAATAATATAATCGTGTCTAGGCCTTTTCATTACACAAGCATTTAAATCAGAAACTTTTTTACCTTTTGCATCTGCTAGTAATCTGAAATTTTTTTCAATTTTAAAATCTAAGTCTAATAAATTTTCAGGTAGATTATTTCCTATAGCAATTTTTTCCATATATGTATCTGGGGCTTTCAGTAAATCTCCTTTATTAGCTACTGCTATTACTGAAAATGCATTCGGCTGATTATTAGCTGTGAACTTGGTTCCCTCCAAAGGGTCCACGGCAATATCAAATTTAGGACCATTTAGAGTACCTAATCTTTCACCAATGTATAGCATTGGCGCCTCGTCCATTTCGCCTTCACCAATTACTATCGTCCCTTCCATATTTATTTTATTTAATTCTCTACGCATAGGATCCACTGCGCCTTTATCGGCAGCGATTTTATCTTTTTTACCAATAAATTTTGAAGCACCTATTGCTGCTTTTTCTGTAGCTTTTACAAATAAATTAAGAAATTTTGGATCAATTGACATTAATTATCATCAATTCTAATTAATTTAGGTTTTTTTTTAACATATATTTTTTTTTCTATTATTTTTACAATTTTATTTAATGAACTATCTTTAGAATTATGAGTAATTATAATTATAGAGGAAATTTTTTTATTCTTATTTGGGTTTTGTACGAGTCTTTTTATTGAAACATTATTATTTGAGAAAATATTAGTAATATTTGAAAGTACTCCAGATTTATCCAAAACTTCAAACCTCAAATATGCTGAAAAAGATCTTTTTGAAATATTTTCAAATTTTAGTCTTTTTCGTTCTTTATTAGAAATTGAAAAAGGAAATTTTATATTTCCTCTTAAAATAGAAGATATATCAGAAACTAAAGCAGATGTTGTTGCATCTGGTCCGGCACCCTCTCCTTGTATTATATTTTTACCAACTGGCTTTCCATCAACTATTACTGCATTTAATATCCCGTCAATACTAGCTACATAAGAACTTTTCTTTATTAGTGCAGGGTGCACCCGTTGATATATCTTATTGTTTATTTGTTCTGAGTATCCAAGTAATTTTATCTTATAACCGAGTTTATTTGCATTATTAATATCAGTTTTATCTATATTTTTAATACCCTCTACATGGATGTTATGGTTTATAAAAGAATTAAAACATAACGATGTTAATATTTTTAATTTTGCTGCAACATCATCGCCATTTAAATCTGAAGATGGATTAGATTCAGCATAACCAAGTTTTTTTGCTGTACTAAGCGCATCCAAAAAATTTTTTTTATCCTTATCCATAGAAGAGAGAATATAGTTTGAAGTTCCATTAAAAATTCCATAAATCTTTTTAATCTTATTTGCTATAAGTCCTTCTTTAATTGATCTTATAATGGGTACACCTCCACAAACTGATGCTTCAAATTCTAAATTTACCCTCTTTTTTTCAGCAATTCTTGATAACTCATCACCATATTTAGCAATCAATGCTTTGTTCGCTGTAACAACATGTTTGTTATTTTTTAAAGCAGCAAAAACTAATTTTTTTGCAGGACCCTCAGATCCACCAATAAGCTCAATAATTAAATCTACATCTTCTTTTTTTGTAGAGTCTAAATAATTATTTAACCATTGTTTTTTGGGAACAATAAACCCTCTATTTTTATTTCTATTTTTGGCCGAAACGTAAACAACATTTGGAATACAATTATTTTTTTTAGAAAGTATCTTTTTATTTTTTCTTAAATATCTATATAAATAATTACCTATATTTCCTAAACCAATAATAGCTATATTCAATTTTTT
>CACBZI010000031.1 GCA_902543665.1 uncultured Pelagibacteraceae bacterium | reverse complement strand
TGTTGCTTCTCATCGGTTAAAACTTTTACTCCATAAACAAATTTATTTTCAGTATTCGTAATTAAATCTATCTTATGCGAAAAATGGTTTAACAATATTCTATAATGCACATCGTAGAGCATAATTCTAAATCTAGGATATGGGCCAGTCATTTTTTTATTATCAGGATGAGCGAATATCCATGTTTGTTTTATGCCGTTATCTTTATCATCATTATTTTTTAAAGCATTTAATTGTATTTTAATAACATCATAAGCAGATAAATTTTCAGCTGGTTTTATTATTTCTGCATTTGCTGAATTAACAAAGCCCACGAAAAAAATTGCTAAAATTATTTTTCTCAATTCCATATTTCTCTCAAGGTATCTTCCCTTTTACACGCCTTTTTATACATTAGATAACGAATAAAATTTTTTTCATAATAATCTTGGTGATAATCTTCGCTTGATAAAATTCCTCAAATTTCCATACTAAAGTGACAATTTTTTTACCAAATTTCTTTTCTAAATTTTTAAAAGATTTATCAATAAGTTCTTTTTCTAGTTGATTTTGATAGAAAATTACCGATCTATAGCTCTTACCTTTGTCACAAAATTGACCTTCTGAGTCGAAAGGATCTATATTTCTCCAAAAAATATTAAGTAATTTTTCATAGTTCACTTTATTTGGATCATAAGTTAGCTCTAAAGCTTCAACGTGGCCAGTATCTTTATAAATAACATCATGATAAGTAGGATTTTTTAAATGCCCACCTGAATAACCTGAAACTGTAGATAAAACACCCTCAACTCCATCAAACGACTCCTCCATACACCAAAAGCATCCTCCTGCAAAATACACTTTTTTAAAATTTTTTGATTGAGCAGACGTGCTTATTAAAAAAATTAAAATCATAAATAAATATTTTTTCATGATTTAATGATATATTAATTTTTATGAAAAACGATGACCATATTGTCGTAGACGATAACAAAGATACTGTAGATAATATTTGTGAAGAATGCAGAAAAGAACACGAAAGTGTAAAACAAAACTTAATTATGCATAGCTACAAAATTTGTAACAGTTGTAACCTTTCAAAAAGAATTTTTCCTCTTTAGAAACCTTTAAATAAAACAATTATTAAGAATAAAAAGAATGCTTGCACTAGCCAAGAAACTATTACAACTCCAAATGCTTTCCAAAGGCTATCATAATCTAATGCAGATTTTACTGCAACAACCATGCAAGCAAGCATCCAGAAAGCTGAACCAACAAATGTTACAGTCATTAACTCTGGTGTGACTCCAAAGACTCTGATTAATCCAGGTGCACTAGAAAACCCAATCGTTCTTAAAAGTTCACCGTGATCACTTTTAGTTTTAATATCCCCAAAGAGTTTTACGCCAACAAAATAAATTATATAAGCCCACACATACCAGCTTAAAAGTGAAAGCGCAGGAGCGATTAGAAAATTTGAAGCTCCTAAATGCAAAGATCCAACACCGGCAGCAAGACTTGATAACACAACTACAATACCTGCTTGAAAAGTCGCTTTTTTATCTTTTTCAACTTCTTCGTAAAGATCTATATCTATTTTGATAGCTCTAAAAACTCTATTTATAAATAAATTAATCATTTTTTTGTAAAAGGTTTTAGTAATCTTAGAATCTTGTTATGTAAAGCTTTATTAGATGAAGCAATAATATTACCTCCTATTTCTGCAGGTTCATTTTTCCAATTAGTTACAATTGCGCCTGAGTTTTTGATGATGGGTATTAAAGGTAAAATATCATAAGGCTTTAAGTTAGCTTCTATCACAGCATCTACTGTTCCCTCAGCTAATAAACAATAATTTAAAGCATCAAATCCAGCTAACCTAAATGACCAACCAAATTTTTTTATAACTTTTCTTTGCCTTTCATAGCTTAAGGTTCCATGAAAGTTTCCGATAATTTTAACTGTTTTTAAATTGCTATTATTAGAAGATTTAAGAATTTTTTTTTTATTATTTTTGAAAATATAGGATTTTTTTTGATCATTTATATAAAATTTATTTAATTCTGGAAAATTTGCTAAACCAACTTTTGATTTTTCGTTAAAAGAAAGGCCTATTAAGTTGGACCAAGTCGGTGCTCCAATAACAAAAGCTCTTGTTCCATCTATCGGGTCGATAGACCATTGAAAATAATTATCAGACTTTTTATCGTCAAACTCTTCTCCGATAATAGAGTCATTAGGAAATTTTTTTAGAATTAATGATCTTATATATTTTTCAAAAGATCTATCAAAATTAGTTACCGGATCAAAATCTTTCTTATTTTTTGATTTGTTATTTACTTTAATTACAGATTTTGATTTTTTTTTGTAAAATGAATTTAATTTTGCAGGTAAAGATTTTAAAAAATTAAAAGTTTTTTTGTAGTTCATGCGTGTGTATAGCTTAATTTAGTTTAAAATAAAAATATTAAAATTTAATACTAAAGCGTAACCGCTCCATAAAAAGTAAGGGATCATCAAAGAAAAGCTAATCTTATCCTTCAAATAATAAATTTTCATTAAGAGAACTATAAATATGAGAATTAAAACTAAATCTAGTAATGCTAGTCCTATTTGATGAAAACCAAAAAAAATAATGCTCCAAATCATATTAAAAAAGAGGTGAAAAAAATATAAATTTAAAATTTTATTATCATAGTAGTTTATCCAAATACGCCAAATTGCTACTGACATTAAGATATACAAAACTGTCCATACAGGTCCAAACACCCAGCTCGGAGGATTAAAACTTGGAAGAATTATCTGAGAATACCAAGGCTCTTTAAAAGTAGCAGTAGTATATCCACCAATTCCAGATGCCAAAAATGTTATAAAAAGAATGAATGTAAGAGATAAATATTTATTCTTAGTCATAAATTAAGGTATAACTAATTTATGTCTGAAAATCAGAAAAAAATATGGATTACAGGTGCAAGTAGCGGAATTGGAAAGGCAGTAGCTGAAAAATTTGCTAACGAGGGATGGAAAGTTGCAGTATCTGCAAGAAGAAAAGAACTTTTGGATGAGTTAGCTGAACATAACAACATAAGTTCATTTCCTCTAGATGTAACAAACCAATCCCAAATAAATAATGTTTTTAAAGATGTTTTAAATACTTTTGGTGATATTGACATTTGTTTGTTCTCCAGTGGAACTTACGAGCCAAAAGATGAGCAAAATATAGATCCAGATAAAATTAAAAATGTAATTAATGTTAATTTTTTAGGGGTTATTGATTGCGTAAAAGTTGTTGAAGATTATTTTAAAAATAAGAAATCTGGACACATTTCGATAGTTTCTTCGATTGCAGGTTACAGAGGTCTGCCCAATTCAAGCGGTTATGGTCCTTCAAAAGCTGCTCTGACTAATTTTAGCGAAAGTATTTACTTTGATTTTAAAAAATTTGGAGTGAGGGTGTCAGTTGTATCACCAGGTTTCATTAAAACTCCTTTGACCGATAAAAATGAGTTTCCTATGCCATTTTTAAAAACTCCTGAATATGCCGCAGAAAAAATTTATAATGGCTTAGTGAAAGGAAATACTTTTGAAATTCACTTCCCAAAAGGATTAACTTTAACTTTAAAATTTTTAAGAATATTACCTTATAGACTTTATTTATTTTTAGTTGATAAACTTGTTAAACGATAATTAAAGAAGAGAGTTAACGTATTCCCAATTAATTAATTTATCAAAAAAATTTTCTAAATAAGCTGGTCTTTTATTTCTGTAATCTAAGTAATAAGAGTGCTCCCACACATCACAACCTAATATAGGTTTCATATTATGAATTATTGGGTTTTCAGCATTTGGTGATTTAGTTACTACAAGCTTATCTTCTTTTAAAGACAACCAACACCATCCAGATCCAAACTGAGTAACTCCAGCATTGATAAATTCCTCCCTAAATTTTTCAAAACCTCCAAAATCTTCTTTAATCTTACTTTCAAGCTTGGATGGAACATTTCCTCCGCCATTAGGTTTCATGCACTTCCAGAAAAGATTATGATTCCAATGTTGACTTGCATTGTTGAATATTTCTGCTTTTTTTTCATTTGATGATTTTTTAATTATATCTTCCAAAGATAATTTTTCATAATCAGAACCTTTTATAAAGTTATTTAGATTTGTAATATATGTTTGATGATGTTTGCCATGATGTAAATCCAAAGTTTGCTCTGACATTATTGGAGAAAGAGCTGAATTACTGTAATCTAATTTAGGAAGCTCAAACATATCAATCTTTTACAAACATTACGGTTAATTCTGCTACTTTAATTCCGAATTTAGTCATTGTCGCTCTGTTTATTGCCACGCGATCATCCTGCATGAAAATCCAATCATCAAACGTAATTTTAATATTTTTGCCTTTGACCGGCACCAGCAATACATATTCAAATTTAAAAGCTGGACCATATGAATATCCTTTAGCTGTTCCAACTACATCAGAGGCTGTTCCCTCGTAGTTATGTTCATCAATTTTTTTAATAGTCCATTGACGAGTTTGTCTTTCCCCATCATTCCAATCAAAAACTTCGTCTAAAATTAATTGAGAACCATCCCATTTTCCGTTTAAATCAGCTTTAAATTGTCTTGTAACTTTTCCAGATCTATTTTGTAACACTCCCCAAGCTTTGACATTACCCGATAAATAATTTTCGATGACTAGTCTCGGTTTTTGATCTTTAAAATCTGTCGGTTTCATTTTATTTGCACATCCTGTTGTTAAAATTAGTAAAAATAGTACTATAAATTTTTTCATGACGAATATCTATTAGACATAGAGAATTGAATCAAGTTAATGTTTCTAGACTTAAAACCGCCTTCACAATAAGATAAGTAGAATTCCCACATACGCTTGAAATATTCATCAAAACCAAGTGGGCTAATTTTTTCCCATGTCCTTAAAAAATTTTTTCTCCAAGTTGCTAAAGTTCTGGCATAGTCATCCGAGTAAGTATTGATTTTTTCTAATTTAAGGTGATTTTTTTTAATTATATTCTCCATAAATTTAATTGAGGGTAAAAATCCACCTGGAAATATATATTTTTGAATAAAATCCTCATTCGCTCTATATCTTTCAAATAAGTCATCTTTAATCACAATGCCTTGAATTGCAGCAGTACCATTGTAATTAAGAACATTTTTAATTGTACCAAAATATTGGTCCATATATTTTTCACCGACAGCCTCTATCATTTCTATTGAAGCTACATGGTCGTACTTTTCCTTAAGATCTCTGTAATCCAAAAACTTTACATTAACTTTATTGTTTAAACCTGAGTTAAAAATCCTCTTTTTAGTAAATTCATATTGATTTTTTGAAATCGTGATACAGTCTAAGGTTACATCATAATTTTTAGCTAAGAATTCAGCAAAACCACCCCAACCACATCCAATCTCTAAAACCTTGTTACCATTTTTTATATTCATTAAATTTATAAGCTCTTGAAATTTATTTCTTTGAGCGATTTCTAAATCATCTTTCTCGCTTTTATAGACTGCGCTGGAATAAGTGAGAGATTTATCAAGCCACAATGAAAAAAATTTATTCCCTAAATCATAATGTTTTGAAATATATTTTTTACTCTTTGATTTTGTATTAGATGCAAAAATTTTTTTCAAAAAATTTTTGATTTTTTGTAATTTTAAACTTCCTGAAAAAGAATAGATTGTATTAATATTTCTCGCTGTAAGTTCAATTAAATTTGTTAAATTAGAGGTATAAAAATCTTTTTTCATATGAGCTTCTCCTAAAGCTGAGCTTCCACCCATAACAACGTTTAGGTAAAAATTTGGATTATTAATTTTGATATCTGAAGATAATTTACTCTCTAAGTCACCAAAATGAAAAACTTTTCCATCATAATTAATAAGTTTTAGATTTCCTTGCGAGATGTTCTTTAATTTATTCAAGACAAATTTTTCTGTAATTTTAAATAAACTCATTAATATTCTTCGTAACTTAGATTATTCTTTAATTTTGTATTTCTTTTTCTGTATATTGCCCCTTTTTTCCATAAAAGTAATGCTTCAAAATGTATCGAACTAATAATTTTAATTGTCATTAACGGATACTTAAAAAAGTTAAACATGAGTTGTTTCGAACTAAATTCTTTTTTTTCTCCTGTTTGGGTGGCTGTTAAAACTGTTCCTATCGAGTCTGTTTGTTTAATAAAGACTGAGAGTTTATCATTGGGATTGAGTAATTTAAAATTATAGTAAGTTTCCATATCCATAAATGGCGATACGTAAAACTTTTTTTTGCATTTTTGAGCTATTTCCTCATTATCTTTAATTTTAAAAATGTATGTATGCTGCTCATTAAAAGTATTTTTTACCTCGTAAAAAATCGCCTTTAATTTATTATACTCGTAGCAATAAAAAATACTTAAAGGGTTGAACACATAACCAAAAATTCTTGGATAACAAAGTATTTTAACTTTATTAATTTCACCTTTTATATTTAACTTACTAATGTTTTTGAGAACCCATTCTTTTAAATCACTTCCGTCACGTTCTCCATGATCTTTGTCATAAAAGCTAAAAATGTTAAACTTATTATGAGAGAAAATATTTATTGATCTGTCTAATTGATTGATTTCATCTAAATCAATTAATAATGAAAAAGTTTTATATTTTAAAAAATGTCTTACAGGTTTAAATCTTGTATGAGTTACTTCGCCATTGTAAATGCAGGAGTTCATCAAATTTTAAAGTTATTTATCAAATCTATAGACGATTTTAATCCATCTTCATGAAATCCGTAACCAAAATAACTCCCACAAAACCAAGTCCTTTTTTTTCCTTGTATTAATCTTAGATCTTTTTGAAGCGCGGTATTCTTTGAATTCAAATATGGGTGGGTAAAGTTAATTTTTTTTATAACAGAATTTTCATTAATTTTACAAATAGGGTTTAAAGTTAAAAAATAGTCTTTAGATGTATCTAAATTTTGTAGTTTATTTAACCAATAGGTAATGCATGTCTTTTCGCCGTCTGAAACAGAATTCCAACTAGACCAGGCTCTTTTTTTGTGAGGCATTAGTCTCTTATCAGTATGTAAATAAGCCTCATTCTTCACGTAATTAAATTTTTCCAATATATTTTTTTCTTGTTCCGTTGGTTTTTCTATCATTCTTAAACTTTGGTCTGCATGAGAAGCTAGTACGACTTGGTCATAGTCAACATATTCATTGCCAATGATTACCC
>CACBZI010000030.1 GCA_902543665.1 uncultured Pelagibacteraceae bacterium | reverse complement strand
ATTTTTTTCTTTAACTTTGAGCTCTGGTTTTTTTGTCTCTTTTTTGACTTTTATCTCAGGTTTTACTTTAACCTCAGGTTTTTTAGTTTCTTTTTTTACTTTAACTTCAGGTTTTTTAAATTCTTGTTTTTTGGAGTCTGGTTTTTTTGTTTCTATTTTGCTTTTCGAAAAATCAAAATCTTTGTAAGTTTTAAATCCTGCAATTATTGCAGTCGTTATTCCTGCAACTACGAAGAAGCTTATTATTACATTTCTTGCGCTTTTTTGATCAATTTGTTGATTGTAAATTGAATTAAATACATCAGTGAATAAATCAGCAAAAAATTTCGATACTGTTGATCCTAACTTTGGCAAAACATTTAAAAAATTTAAACCAGCGTTTCCAAACCCTTTCCATAAGTTATTTATTCCATGATTTACTTTCCGAGTGGTATCATGTTTATAGTTTTCTACTCTTCTAAAAAATCTATTTTTATCTTTAATCTTCTCCTCTTTATAATCAATAACATTTGATTTAAATTTTGAAATAGGTTTTACAAAGTTTTCCCTAAAAAAACTTGTTTTAAATTCTTTAGGGATAATAATTTTATTTTTTTTAAGAATTAGTTCAATTTGACCAATTGTCAGATTTTTTCTTCTCTTAACATAATCTTGTATCTCTTTTACATTATATATATTAGCTAACTCTATTAATTTGTCCCTATAACTTAATTTCTTTTTCATTCTAGTTAGCCTCAACTGAATTTACTTCTTTTACATAATGTTTAAGAAGATTTTGAACACCTTGCTTTAAAGTCATTAAAGAACTTGGGCAACCTGAACAGCTACCTTGTAATTCTACTTTGACAACTCCGTTTTCAAAAGATTTAAATTTAATATCACCGCCATCTTTAGCTACTGCTGGCCTAATTTTTGTATCAAGTACATCTATAATTTTTTTTACAGTCTCATCATCATTTTTTATAGAACTATTAAGATTTTTATTTTCTTTTAAAATCGGACCCTCATTTTTTTCAAAATAATCGTTTAAATGAGATATGACCATTGGTTTCAATTCATTCCATGATACATTTTCTGTTTTTTTTACTGACAAAAAATTTTTTGATAAAAGTATTAATTCAACCCCCTTAAATTCTAGGAGCTCTTTTATAAACTTGTTCTGTAAGCTTTTGGACTTATCTTTTTGAAACTCTTCTGTACCAATAGCTGAAATAACTTTTTCTGAAAGAAACTTTAAAGAATTAGGATTTGGGGTTGTTTCAGTTTGTATCATGTAAAATTTATATTATATCAATCCTACTTTTTCACGTATATTTTTCAGGTTTTCCTCAGCAATAAAATTGGCTTTTTCTTTACCTTTTTCCAAGATTTTCATCAAGTGCGACTTATCTCCCAAAAGTTTTATGATCTCTTTCCCAACTGGAGTAATTTCACTAATTAAAAGATCTGTTAACTTTGTTTTTAAGAATGAGTATTCTTTACCTGACATCTCATTTAAAACTTTGTCTAAACTAGTTTTTGAAATTTCAGAATAGATATTTATTAAATTTAAAGCTTCAGGTTTATTTTCTAGGAGTTTTAAATTGTCTGGTATTTGTTCAGAGTCAGATTTTGCTTTTTTTATCTTTTTACTAATTTCATCAGCATTGTCTTTTAAATTAATTCTTGAATAGTCAGACTCTTCTGATTTGCTCATCTTTTTTGTGCCGTCTCTTAAACTCATAATTCTAGAAACATTTTTTGGGATTAAAGGCTCTGGAAGAGGAAAAAAGTCTTTACAGTCAAAATCATTATTAAATTTTTGAGCAATGTCCCTGGACAATTCTAGATGCTGCTTTTGATCAGCTCCAACAGGAACATGAGTTGCTTTATAAAGAAGTATATCGGATGCCATTAAATTTGGATAGATGTATAAGCCTACACTTGCTTTTTCTTTATCTGAACCAGCTTTATCTTTAAATTGAGTCATCCTATTAAGCCATCCAATTCTTGAAACACAATTAAAGATCCATGCTAGCTCTGCATGACCGGATACAGATGATTGATTAAATATTACGCTTTTTTTTGGATTGAGACCTGTAGCAAGAAAACTAGCAACTGTTTCTAAAACATTATTCTTTAATTCTTTTGGATTTTGAAAAACAGTTATAGCATGTAAATCAACCACACAATAAATACACTCCATTTCTTTTTGGAGAGATACAAAATTTTTCAATGCCCCGAGATAATTTCCTAAGTGTAAATTTCCAGTTGGTTGAACTCCAGAAAATACTAATTTTTTTTTACTCATTTAATTTGTTTTATAGTTTTTTATTTTTAATAAACCTAATAAATAGCAAGATATAAAATAAACAATTCCAACGAAACCTACAATAAATAATAACCAGATTGACTTATAAACATACGTATAATCTAAATAAATAGAATATTTTTTTAAAGCAAATATTAGTGCAGAGGACATAATGATTGTTGAAATCACAATTTTAAAAATATTAAGGTATAATTTTTTTTGTATAAGCAAAATGTTATTTCTTTTCAGTAAGTATAAGAAAATTAAAACCCCAATCCATGTCGAGAAAGAAGTAGCTATTGGGATAATTAAAAAACCAAATCTATTGAATAAACTTACACTTATAACTAAGTTTAATAATACAATGAAGGATGAGACATAAAACGGTGTTTTTGTATTATCTCTGGCGAAAAAAAAGTTTGCAAATACTTTTACTAAGGCAAACGCAATAATACCGTATCCAAAAAACATTAATGCATCTGACGTCGACTCAACATCTTTTAAGTTAAAAGAACCATAACCAAACAACCCGTTTATAATTTCTTCCGAAGCAATAATAAGTCCTAAACTTGCAGGTATTGACAAAAGTAAAGATAATTGAAGAGAATTATTTTGAATTTTTGATACTCTTAAATAATTTTTCATTTTGATTGCTTTCGATAGAACGGGTAAAGAAACTGTGCCGACTGCTATGCCAGCAATGGCCAAATTAATTTGATAAACCCTATCTGCATAATACAAGTATGATACCGCTCCTGCCTGAAATGAAGCAATAATTGTGCCTACTAAAATGTTTATTTGTGTAACTCCCGATGAAAAAATACTTGGTAGTAACTTTTTAAAAAAATTTTTTAATTGATTTGTTATTTTAAACTTAAATTTTATTCTAGGTTTATAATATGTAAATGAAAAATAAATTAAAAAAATTAATTGTAATACCCCAGCAGCAGTAACTCCATATGAAAGTTGTTTTGCAATATTTAGGTCTTGTATATAAGAAACCAAAATACTAATTATTAAAACTATATTTAAAATAATTGGTGCTGCTGCAGCAGCTGCGAACTTATTGTTTGAGTTAAGGATACCAGAAAAGAAAGATGATAAACTTACAAATAACAAAAAAGGAAATGTTATTCTTGTAAACTCTACAGCTAAATTAAATTTTATTTCATCGACAATAAAACCTGGAGCGATTAAATAAACTAAATAAGGAGTAAAGATTTCAGCTAAAGTTACAATAAAAGTTAATACTAAAAGAAGAAAACTTAAAACATTATCAGCGAATATTTTACCTATATTTTTATTTTTAAGTTTTTCAGCAGTATAGCTTGGTATAAAGGCTGCATTAAAAGTTCCCTCGGCAAATAAACGTCTAAATGTATTAGGTAGTCTAAAAGCTACAAAGAAAGCATCGGCAAAAATTGACGCTCCTAAGAAAATAGCTATTAAAATGTCTCTTAGGTAGCCTAAAATTCTGCTGATTAGTGTAAAAAAACTAAATATTGAGGCTGAGGAAAGTAAGTTCATATATAATCTAAATTAAGCCATAAATTTATAGTGAATTAAAATTCTTTATATTACATACTCATTAAAATAAATGCCAAAGAAAACAGAAATTGATCATTATTCAGATAAAGAGGCACTTGATTTTCATATAAAGGGAAAGTCAGGCAAAATTGAGATTAATTCTAGTAAGCCTTTAACGACAAAAAGGGATCTTTCGTTAGCCTATTCTCCAGGAGTAGCTGCACCTGTAAAAGAGATCGCTAAGAATCCTGAATTAGCTTACGACTATACAAGTAAAGGAAATTTAGTGGCGGTTATAAGTAATGGTTCTGCAATTTTAGGTCTAGGGAATCTTGGAGCATTAGCTTCAAAACCGGTTATGGAAGGTAAGTCTGTTTTATTTAAAAGATTTGCAGACATTGACTCTATTGATATAGAAATAAACAATAACAATCCTGACTCGGTCATAGAAACGATTAAAAATATTGGTGGGACTTTTGGAGGAATAAATCTTGAAGATATTGCTGCACCAGATTGTTTTATAATTGAACAAAAGCTTAAAGAACTTCTAGATATTCCGATTTTTCATGATGACCAACACGGTACAGCAATCATCACTACTGCAGCGTTGATAAATGCTTTAGATATTTCGAACAAAAAAATAGGTGAAGTAAAAGTAGTTATTAATGGAGCTGGAGCCTCTGCACAAGCATGTGCAAATTTATTTAAAAGTTCTGGAGTTAAAAGTGAGAACATAGTTATGTGTGATAGTAAGGGCGTTATTTATAAAGGACGAAAAAATATTGACCAGTTTAAATCTGCTCATGCTATTGATACCGAATTAAGAACATTAGATCAGGCAATGAAAGATGCAGATGTATTCCTAGGATTATCTGCTAAAGATGTTGTTTCAAAGGATATGGTCAAGTCAATGGCTAAAAATCCAATTATATTTGCTTGCGCAAATCCAGATCCAGAAATTAAACCAGAACTAATACATGAGGTAAGGTCAGACGCAATCGTTGCTACAGGAAGATCTGATTACCCTAACCAAGTAAATAATTTAATTGGATTTCCTTACATCTTTAGAGGCGCGCTAGATGTGAGAGCTAAAGAAATAAATGAGGATATGAAGGTTTCTGCTGCTAATGCTATTGCTCTTTTAGCAAGAGAAAATGTTCCTGATGAAGTAGTATCAGCCTACGGAGGAGATAGGCCAAGGTATGGAAAAAATTATATTATTCCTTCAACATTCGATCCTAGACTTATAAGTGTAATACCGGCCGCTGTAGCTGCTGCTGCAATGAAAAGCGGTGTTGCTAGAAAAAATATTGATGACTTAGAGATTTATAAAGATCAGCTTGCTAATAGACTTGATCCAACAATGTCGTTAATGCAAGGAATAAATGCAAAAGTTCGTAAAAACCCTAAGCGAGTTATTTTTGCCGAAGGTGAAGATGAAAATATGCTTAAAGCTGCAATTGAATTTGGACGGAATAAACTTGGTACACCAATATTAATTGGTACAGAAAAAAGAATCAAAGAACAACTTAGTAATATTGGACTTGATGAAAATTATAAAATTCAAATAGTTAATTCAACAGATAAAAAAAAGAGGGAGAAGTATGTTAAACATTTATACAAGAGACTTCAAAGAGAGGGTCAGCTTGAGAGAGACGTAGATCGACTTGTTCGAAATGATAGAATAGCATGGGGAGCTTCAATGATTGCGTGTAAAGATGCAGATGCAATGGTTACAGGGAATATTAGGCACTATGCTGCTTCGATTGAAAAATTAAAAAAAGTTACAAATCCAAGACCTGGAGAAGAAATATTTGGTATGACTATGATTACTCTTAAAGGAAAAACGATTTTAGTAGCTGATACAAATGTTCAAGATTTTCCATCTCCTGAGAGATTAGTTAAAGTTTCAAAATCTTGTGTGCGTGTTGCTCGTTTATTCGGTTTTGATCCAAAAGTTGCATTTTTATCTCATTCAACTTTTGGAAAACCAATTTCAAAAAACACAAAACATGTAAGAGATGCTATTGAGCTTTTAAAAAAAGAGGAGGTGAATTTTGATTTTGACGGGGAAATGCAACCAGATGTGGCTTTAAACCCAATTTATCAGGAAATTTACCCTTTTTCTAAAATTGTTGGTAACGCTAACATATTAATTATGCCAGCATTGCATAGTGCTGCTATTTCAACAAAGCTGATGAAAGTTTTTGGAGGTGGAAAATTAATTGGGCCCCTTTTGATTGGTCTTGGATCGCCCATTGAGGTTGCACCGCTTAGAGCAACAACATCAGAAATTTTAAATTTAGCGTCTATCGCTGCCTACTCTTCTGATGTGATTGATTACAATAATTAAAGTTTATTTCTACTCAACTCAGTGGCAAGGTAGATTGATGGATAAACTTCTTTGACATCATAAATCTTATTTGCTTCATCAATTACCTCTTTTTTTTCATCTTTATTCATTGCAATTCCAAATATGTAAACATTTTTGTTAATAGTTTCTAATGTATAATTTCTAGCTTTTGTCTTTTTATTAAAAATTAAAGCTGATCTCAGCTGACTTGTAATCAGAATATCCTTTGCTGTACTCTTAAAGTTAGATTGTCCTTTGATCGTAATTGCATTTTTTACAGACCTTACTCCTTTAGTTTCCCATGCCATTTTAGTGATTTTAATTTTTTCCTCAGGCTCATCTACTTTTCCTGAAAGAAATATTCTACCATCTAAGACTTCAGATTGTATAGTCAAAAAGTATTTTTTATCAGCAAGAGCTAGCCTAGCAGACAAATTTTTTTGCATAATTGTATCGTCAATTTGCATACCAATAGTTCTAGGGTCGAAGGTAATATCTACTCCGGTTCCAAAACGGCCCATTGATGAGCAAGATGTGACAAAAGCATAAATTAATAGAAAGCTAATTATTTTTTTCATTTTTTACTTTTAAACATATTTTATAAATAACTTTTTTATTTATTTTTTCTATTTCAGAAATTAAACTTACTGTATCTTTAAGAGTATATTTTTTTAAATATTTTCTAGCTTTAATCACAATTTCATCTCTATTTATTATCTTATTCTTAATACTTGCCTTTTCTGAAATTACAATGGTTAATTCTCCTTTAATTGGTAATTTAATCATTTTTAGATTGTTGATATCTTCTCTATAAAAAGTTTCATGCAGTTTTGTTAATTCTTTTGCTATTAATATTTTTCTTCCAGAATAGAAACTTTGAAACTTTTTAATGTAAAAATTTAGTTTGATTGCTGGGACGAAAAACACCTGTGAAAAAGCTAGCGAAGAAAGTAATTTCAAAATTTTATCTACTTCATTATCTTTTTTTGGCAAAAATCCGTAGAATAAAAAGTGATCCTTAAAACCAGAAATGCTCATAGCTGCAGTAATGGAAGAGGGTCCCGGAATTGGAATTATTTTAATTTGATTATTTATACATTCATTAATTAAGTTTGTTCCCGGATCTGATAATAGCGGCGTTCCGGCGTCACTAACAAGGGACAAAGTTTTGCCTTGATTAATATATTCTATAACTTTTGATAATTGTTTCTTTTCATTAAATTTATGAAAGGAAATTAATTTTTTTTTAATTTTGAAGTGATTTAATAATTTTATTGATCTTCTTGTGTCTTCGCAAAGAATAATATCTGAATTTTCGAGTACTTTTATTGCTCTCAAAGTAATATCTTCAAGATTTCCAATCGGCGTGGAAACAATATATAAACAATTTGTGAGCAATCTCATTATATGAAAAAAATTTTTTTGATATTAACTTATTTAACTGTTTTTTTTAACTCAATTCTTTTTAGCGAGGAAAGAGAAAAAATACTTAAGATTGGACTCTTAGCTCCGTTAAGTGGTGAATTCAAAGATTTAGGTAATTCACTACTGTATTCTCTTCAAATGGCGTTAGAAGAAATTAACGATGAAAATGTTTTTGTAATTCCTAGAGACACAGGATTTGAAGATAAAGAGAAACTTAATATTGCTATACAAGAAATAAGATCGGAAGGCGCAAATATTATTATCGGACCAATTACTAACAAATATTTCAATGAGATTAAAAAATACAATGATACAATTTTTATCTCTCCTTCAAATATAAATCCCGAATTTACAAATAATATAATTAGTGTTGGTATTAGTTTAGAGTCTCAATTAATAGCTTTATTAAAATTTTTAAAAAGACAAAAGAAAACTAAAACCGTGATTATGTATCCCAAAAATAATTATTCAGATTTAATTGAAAAAAAATTAAAAAAACTCAATTTAGATGAAATGCGAAAATTTTCGTATAATCCTAATCCTGAAACCCTTACTGGTGAAATTGAAATTCTAACAAATTATAGTCAAAGAAAAAAAAATTTAGAATTGAGAAAAAAAATCTTCGAAGATAAAGAGGATGAGCAATCGATTAAACAATTGGAAAAGTTAAATCAGTTATATACTTTAGGAGAGGTAAATTTTGACTCTGTTATTATCATTGATTTTGGAAATAATCTAAAAAGTGTTCTTACATCATTAGTTTATACTGATGTAAACTCGGATAAAGTTTTATTTACTACTGTAAATCAATGGTTTGATGAAAGCATATTTTATGAAAATACTATTAAAAATTTATATTACCCATCGATTAACTATAGGGAATTTAAAAAATACAATGACAATTTTTTCAAAAAATATAAAATATATCCTAACGAAATTACTATTCTTACTTATGACGCGATGGGTCTTATTTATTACGCTTGGAAAAAAAATGGAAGAATAAATTCTGTAAATGATTTTAATTTT
>CACBZI010000029.1 GCA_902543665.1 uncultured Pelagibacteraceae bacterium | reverse complement strand
TATCTTGGAACAATTGCCTTGATCAGAGCAAATAATAAAAATAAAAACAAAATTTTTAATATCATCCATATTGGAGCAGGAATTATATTAAGTGGATAAATGTCCATTAGTGGCAACCAACCGCCAAGAAAAAGTATAGAACCCATCGCACACATTAACAATATATTTGCATACTCTCCTAACCAAAACATCGCGTACATCATACCTGAGTATTCAGTTTGATAGCCTGCCACCAACTCGGCTTCGGCTTCTGGTAAATCAAAAGGAGGTCTGTTTGTTTCTGCTAATGAAGATATAAAAAAAATTACAAACATAGGAAAAAGCGGAATTACATACCATAATTCTTTTTGTGCAATAACTATATCGTTTAGATTTAATGATCCGACACATAAAAGAACATTGATAATTATTATTCCTATCGAAACCTCGTAAGAAACCATCTGCGCTGCAGATCTAATAGCTCCAAGAAAAGGGTATTTTGAATTAGATGCCCATCCTCCCATGATAATGCCGTAAACTCCAAGAGAAGAAACTGCAAACAAATACAAAATTCCCACATTTATATTTGCTAAAACTAAATCTTCACTCATCGGAATAACTGCCCAAGCGACCAAGGCCAATGTCATAGTAACGATAGGTGCAAGAATGAAAACTACTTTATTTGCACTAGCAGGTATAATTATTTCTTTAAAGATATACTTTAATGCATCAGCTAAAGTTTGAAAAAGTCCAAAAGGTCCAACAACATTTGGTCCTTTTCTTTTTTGAACTAAGCCCCAGACTCTTCTATCTAACCAAACTATCATAGCTACGGATACAAGAATTGGAACAAGTAAAAAAATTATTTTATAAACTTCTTGACCCAAAATTTCTAAATACTCTATCATAAATTATCTGTTCCAGTTTTTTTTGAACTATGTTTGATTTGTCTACATTCACTCATCGTCTTCGAAGCTCTTGAAATAGCGTTTGTAAAAAAATAATCCAATTCTTTTATATTGACTTCCTCACTTTCAAAATAAGGAGATGTATTAATTGATTCATAATCTTTAAAATTGGGTAATTCATTTAATTTTGAAAAATTTGGAATTGAGTTTAAGACCTCTTTTCTCAAAGAGTCAAAATTAAATAAGTTTTCATTTTTTCCTAAAGCTTTCAATATAAAATTTAATATTTTCCAATCTTCTAAAGCTTCACCTATAGGGTAAGAAGCTTTTTTGCATTCTTGCACTCTTCCCTCAAGATTTTCATAAAGACCGTTTTGTTCTGTAAAAGCAGCACTCGGGAGAATTAAATCTGCAATTTCAGCCCCTCTATCGCCATGACTTCCTTGGTAAACAATAAACTCATTATTTTTTTTTATATCTAAATTATCAGACCCTAAAAGGTATAATAACTTAAATTGATTATTTTTTAATTTCTCAAAAAATGAATTTCTTTTACCTTCCTCTTTAGATAATATTTTTAAGTCTATTAAACCAACTGTTGAGGCGTTTTGAGGTAAAAAATTAAATGCATTCCAATCTTTATTTATAAAGTTATTATTTTTTAAAAAATTTTTAAAACCTTCAATTAAGTATTTTCCGCTTTTTAATTCTAAAGCTGACTCTCCAATTATAATCACAGGTTTTTTTGAGGAAGATAATGTTTTTGAAAAATTTGATTCGTTACTCAGTATTTTCTTAATATCATCTGTCTTATTTCCAATAATAGTATAATCGTATGTGAGGTCGCCTGGATTTCCTATTGAGTATATTGGAACTTTTTTTTGGGCAAAAACTTTTCGAATTCTTGCGTTTAACATTGTTGCTTCATGTCTGGGATTTGTTCCAATAAGAAGTATTAAATCAGACTGTTCTATGCCCTTTATTGAGGAGTTAAATATATAGTTGCTTTTTTCAGATGGGTCTATAAAAAAATTTTTTTCTCTAAATTCCAAATTATTGCTTTTTAGAACAGAGAAAAATTTTTTAAAGCTTAAGGCGTTTTCTAAATTAACCATGTCACCGATATGGCCGCCTATGTCGTCTGGATTTAATGTTTTAATTTTCTCTACCAAAATTGAGACAGCTTCATCCCAGTTAGATTTTTGAAGTTTGTTATTTTTTTTTATGTATGGCACATCTAGCCTTTGTTTTAATAAGCCATCACATGAATATCTTGTTTTATCTGAAATCCATTCTTCGTTGATATCGTTATTAAGTCTAGGTAATATTCTTTTAACTTCCCAATTATAAGTATCAACTCTTATATTTGAGCCAACTGCATCCATTACGTCTACGCTTTCAGTTTTTTTAAGTTCCCAAGGTCGAGCTTCAAAAGCGTAAGGTTTGGAAGTTAGAGCTCCCACTGGACATAAATCTATAACATTTGCAGAGAGTTCTGACTCCATGGCTTTTTCTAAATATGTAGTAATTTCCATATTCTCACCTCTTCCTATTGCCCCTATTTCAGGAACGCCTGCGACTTCTGTCGCAAACCTCACACATCTTGTGCAATGTATGCATCTCGTCATTTGAGTTTTTATAAGTGGGCCCATGTATTTTTCTTTGACTTGTCTTTTATTTTCTACAAATCTTGATTTATCAACTCCGTAGTACATTGATTGATCTTGAAGATCACATTCACCACCTTGGTCGCAAACCGGACAGTCCAAAGGATGATTAGCTAATAAAAATTCCATTACACCTTTTCTAGCTTTTTCAACAAAAGGAGTGTTTGTTTTAATATTCATGCCCTCGGCTGCTGGCATTGCACATGATGCTATAGGTTTTGCAGATTTTTCCATTTCGACAAGGCACATTCTGCAATTCCCAGCTATAGATAATTTTTCGTGGTAGCAAAATCTTGGAATTTCTACGTCAGCAAGTTCGCAGGCTTGAAGAACTGTCATACCTTTATCAAATTCTATTTCTTTTCCATTGATAGTAATTTTAGGCATTCTTGTTCTCCAAAAGATGTTGATCAACTAAATAAGGATTATTTGATTTTTTTTTAATTAAAGGTTCCTCTCTGCATCTACTTTCAATTTCTTTTCTAAAATGTCTTAATAAACCCTGGACTGGCCAAGCAGATCCTTCGCCAAATGCACAAATTGTATGACCCTCTATTTGTTTTGTAACATCAGATAAGAGTTCAATATCACTAAAAGTTGCTTTTCTTTTTTCTACTCTATCAAGTATTCTCCACATCCATCCTGCTCCTTCTCGACAAGGTGTGCATTGACCGCAGCTTTCGTGTTTATAGAATCTAGCAATCCTAGCCATACAAGAAATTATGTCTTGATCTTTGTTGATTACGACTATTCCGGCTGTCCCTAAACCACTTTTATTTTCTATTAAAGCGTCAAAGTCCATTGTAATTGTATCGCAAATTTTTTTTGACAATAATGGCATTGACGAGCCTCCAGGAATTACTGCTTGAAGATTATCCCAGCCACCAATTACACCTCCAGCATGCTTTTCTATCAACACTTTGAGAGGTATGCCCATTTCCTCCTCTACATTACAAGGAGAGTTAACGTTTCCAGATATACAGAATATTTTTGTTCCAGTATTTTTTGGTTTTCCTATTGATGCAAACCATTTACCCCCTCTTCTTAAAATTGTTGGCACAACAGCAACGGTTTCGACATTGTTTACTATTGTAGGACAACCATATAAACCTACTAAAGCAGGGAAAGGAGGTTTAAGTCTCGGTTGACCTTTGTTACCCTCTATACTTTCTAATAAAGCTGTTTCTTCTCCGCAAATATAAGCCCCGGCTCCATAATGAATATGAATATCAAAATCCCAACCTGAGCCACATGCATTTTTTCCTAAATAACCTTTGTTGTAAGCCTGATCAATTGCAACTTGTAATCTTTTACCCTCATTAAAATATTCACCCCTAATATAAATGTAGCAAACATGAGCGTTAACGGCAAAACCAGCCATTAAACATCCTTCAATTAATTTTTGAGGTTCAAATCTTAAAATATCTCTATCTTTACAAGTTCCTGGCTCAGACTCATCAGCATTTATTACTAAATAATGTGGTCTTGAACCAACTTCCTTAGGAGCAAATGACCATTTAAGTCCTGTAGAAAAACCAGCTCCGCCTCTTCCTCTTAACTCAGATATTTTAATTTCATTAATTATCCAATCTCTTCCTTTTGAGATTATATTTTTAGTATCTTTCCAATCATCTCTTTTGATAGAGTTTTCAATTTCCCAGCCAAATTCATTATATAAATTTTGAAATATTTTATCCTCTTTTTTAAGCATGATTTCCTCCATTTATAGTCTGTTTTTTTTCTGGAGATGTATTTGTTCTACCTCTATAAGAACCTGGTTTTAGAGGTTTATCTTTTATTAATGAATCCAAAATATCTTTTGTGCTTTTTTCATCAAGATCTTCGTAATAATCATCATTAATCTGTATCATTGGTGCACTAACACATGCACCCAAACATTCTACCTCCATCCAAGAACAGTTTCCTGATTTAGATAATTCATTTTCTTTAGGAGAAATTTTTTCTTTACATAGTTTAATTATTTTATCTGCCCCTCGTATTAAACATGGTGTGGTTGTGCACACTTGGATGAAGTGTTTCCCTACAGGCGCTAAATTATACATTGTATAGAAAGTAGCTACTTCGTAAACAGATATATATGGCATTGATAAAAAATTGGCTATATATTTCATAGCAGCTAAAGGTATCCAGTTGTTATTTTGTCTTTGAGCCAAGTAAAGAAATGGCATCACAGCGCTTTTTTTATTTTTTTCAGGATATTTCTTAAGTATATCCTCAGCTTTTTTTAAATTCTCTTTTGAAAATTTAAATTCTTTCGGCTGTTCATCATGTACTTTTTTAAGACTCATCTATCCACCTCTCCGAAAACAATATCAAGAGAACCTAATACAGCTGGAACGTCAGCTAACATGTGGCCTCGAATTAAATAGTCCATCGCTTGAAGATGTGAGAAACCTGGTGCTCTAATTTTACATCTATAAGGTTTATTGCTACCATCTGATATTAAATAAACTCCAAACTCACCTTTTGGGGCCTCAACTGCTGTGTACACATCTCCTTTCGGGACCCTATATCCTTCGGTGAATAATTTAAAATGATGAATTAAAGCTTCCATAGATTGTTTCAAATCATCTCTATTTGGAGGAGATATTTTTCCATCTATAGATTTTACTGGACCTTTTGGTATTCTTTCAATGCATTGTAAGATTATTTTCACACTTTCTCTCATTTCCTCTATTCTACATAAGTAACGATCGTAACAATCTCCATTTTTTCCAATCGGAATTTTAAAATCTAAATCATTATATATTTCGTAAGGTTGGGATCTTCTTAAATCCCAAGGCACTCCGGATCCTCTTAGCATTACCCCAGAAAAACTATGATCTAAAGCTTCCTGTTTAGAAACCACTCCAATTTCTACATTCCGTTGTTTAAAAATACGGTTATCGGTTAATAAACCTTCAAGATCATCAATAATTTTCGGAAATGATTTACAAAATTTTTCAATATCATCTAATAATTTAATTGGAATATCTTGGTGTACTCCACCAGTTCTGAAATAATTAGCATGTAATCTTGATCCCGAGGCTCGCTCATAAAAAGTCATTAAGGTTTCTCGTTCTTCAAACCCCCATAAGGATGGTGTTAATGCTCCTACATCTAAAGCTTGTGTGGTCACGTTCAATATATGACTTAAAATTCTGCCAATTTCGCAAAAAATAACTCTTATGTACTTTGCTCTGATGGGAACTTCTATTTTTAGTAATTTTTCAGCTGCTAAAGCAAAAGCATGTTCTTGGTTCATTGGGGCTACATAATCTAAACGATCAAAATAAGGTAATGCTTGGGTATACGTTTTTTGTTCTATAAGTTTTTCAGTCCCTCTATGCAATAATCCTATATGCGGATCAGCTTTTTCAACAACTTCGCCATCTAATTCCAATATTAGCCTTAAAACACCATGTGCAGCTGGGTGTTGAGGCCCAAAGTTTAAGTTTAATGATTTAGTTTTTTTTACCATTTGTTTCTTTTTTTTATCTCCTTTAAATAACTTGTTCCCTCCCAAGGACTTTCAAAATCGAAATTTCTGTAGTTCTGCTCCAGCTTTACAGGTTCATAAATAACTTTTTTTTCTTTTTCGCTATATCTAACTTCGTTAAAACCAGTCAGAGGGAAATCTTTTCTTAAAGGATGTCCTTTAAAACCATAATCAGTTAATATTCTTCTTAAATCAGGATGATTTTTAAATTTAATACCATACATATCGAAAACTTCTCTTTCCATCCAATTAGCCGAAGGAAAAATTTTTGTTATTGAATTTATAATTTGGTTTATTTTGAATTTTGTTGAAAGTTTAATTCTATTATTATTTTCATGAGATAAAAATAGATATACTAGTTCAAATCGATTTTCATCTGAAGGATAATCAACTCCTGCAATATCAATTAGTTGTCTGAACTTACATTTGTCATCAGATTTTAAAAATTGAATAACTTGTACTAAATCTTTTTGATCAACTTCTATTAATAACTCATCATTTTCAATTAATGAATTTCGAATTTTAATAGAAAGCTCTGAGTTCAAATAAGTTTCCAATTTTTTAAGATTATCAATCATATTATCTTTGTAAGTTTCCTTCTCTTCTAATTTTTTTTTGAAGTTGTAAAATTCCATATAAAAGAGCCTCAGCTGAAGGTGGGCAGCCTGGAATATAAATATCAACTGGAACAATTTTATCGCAACCTCTGACTACTGAATAAGAGTAATGGTAATATCCGCCTCCATTTGCACAACTACCCATGGAAACTACGTATCTTGGTTCTGGCATTTGATCGTAAACTTTTCTTAAAGCTGGAGCCATTTTATTGGTTAATGTTCCTGCAACTATCATCACATCCGACTGTCTTGGTGAAGCTCTAGGAGCTGCACCAAATCGCTCAAGGTCATATCTTGGCATTGAAGTTTGCATCATCTCAACCGCACAACAAGCTAGACCAAAGGTCATCCAGTGCAACGAACCTGTTCTTGCCCAATTAATTAAATTTTCAGATGACGTTGTTATAAAACCTTTTTCAGCAAAATCTTTTGCTAGATCTTTAAACTCTTCTGGAATTTTCTTTTCTTTTTCTGGATTTAAACTAAATTTTATTCCCATTCCAAAGCTCCTTTTTTCCACTCATAAATAAATCCAATGGTAAGAATTCCTAAAAAGATCATCATTGACCAAAAACCAAGTGCACCTAAGCTTCCAAGTGAAATTGCCCAGGGAAAAAGAAATGCAATTTCAAGATCAAAAATTATGAATAAAATTGCTACTAAATAAAATCGGACATCAAATTCCATTCTCGAATCGTCAAATGCTTCAAATCCACACTCATACGCAGATAGCTTTTCAGGATCGGGATTGGAAGGTGAAGCTAAGTAATTAGCTAAAACAAAACCTATGCTTAAAAATAAAGCTATAAATAAGAAAATTATTATTGATAAATATTCTGTTAAAAAATTGTAAATCATGTGTTTTATTAATATCTACCTTAATGCCTTAGCTTAAGGATTCTTATATTAATGATAATTCTTTATAACATTTATTGTTTAATAGTACATGACAGAAGGAAGCATTTTTGTTGATTAATAAATGTTGGTTTTCAACTATCTAGATGAAAACGATTATCAACTGGTGGCGGGAGTGACGGGACTCGAACCCGCGACCTCCTGCGTGACAGGCAGGCGCTCTAACCAAGCTGAGCTACACCCCCATATTTAATGGTGGGCGGTAAAGGACTCGAACCTATGACCCTCTCGGTGTAAACGAGATGCTCTACCAACTGAGCTAACCGCCCTTATTAAATAAAATCGACATATACAATAAAAACTTTACAAAGTAAAAAAAGTATTTAATTTCTCGTGTAATTTATATAAATAGCAGTATTATTGAATTTGTATGATTTTAACTTGTAATTCATGTGGTAAAAAATTTGTTGTTCCAGATAGCGCAATTACTGCATCTGGAAGAATGGTTCAATGTGGCTCATGCGGAAATAAGTGGAAACAATTTCCTTTAGCAGGAGTTGAAAAAACACAATCAATCACTCGTAAAAAAAAGGTGGTTTCAAGAACCAAGCCTGTTCAACAAAAAATACAAAAACCAAAAAAAATAAAAAGGACTGCTCCAAAAAAAACAAGAGAAATCAGTTTGTACTCACCAGAATATCTAGCAAAAAAACATGGTATCAAAATCAATGATGCACAGCCTGAAAAAAAAATTAATAAACAGGAAAAAGGGAAAGTTTCTTTTGGTTTTTACAATTCATTAATTGTATTTATTTTTTTAGCTGTTGCTTTATCGAGAATTTTGTATTTTTCACAAGATTTGATCATTTCTTATATTCCTGTAACTGAGTATTATTTAGAATACTTCTTTGAGAGTATAAGAAATATTTTTGAAATTTGGAAAAATCTAATAACTAATTATTAATCTCTAAATCTTTGATATTAATGAAATTTTCTGAAAGTTCGGAATTATTCTTCTTTATATCCTCGTAAAAATTCCATGCTAAAACTACTATAGTATCTTTTTTATCTTTAATTTCAGATTTATTTTTTATAGGAATTTTTACTCCTGGCACAAATTTGTTATGTTTCAATTTGTTGTCCTCAACTATAAAATCTATTTCTTTTGAAATACCAAAAAAATTTAAAGCTGTAGTTGCTTTTGCTGGTGCACCATATCCTATTAATTTATTACTATTACTTTTAAGTTTTTTAATATTTTTTAAAACGTTTTCTTTAATTCTGTATACTTCTTCACCAAATTTTTTGTAGGTAGCAAATTTTTTAATTCCAAATTTTTCTTCCTCTTTCAACATTTGTTTCACACTTTTTTCAATTTTAAAATTTTTATTTTTCTTTATATAAACTCTTATTGATCCCCCGTGAGTATCAATTTTTTCCGCTTTAAATATCGTGCTATCAAATTTTTTAAAGAAATTTATTAAAGAGGTAAGTGACCAGTAGTTATAATGTTCGTGATATATGTTATCAAATGTGAGATCCTCCAAGGTATTTATTAAATATTGAACTTCAATGATTATTGTCCCTTTTTTACTCAAAAGCTTAAACATACACTCAGCCATTTCTTGAAGTTTGTCAGAGTGAGCAAAAACATTTGAAGCTAAAATTAAATCTGCTCCTTTTTTAATTTTTTTTAAATTTTCTTTATTAAGAAATCCATTAAAGGTTTTGATCTTATTTTTATTAGCTAATTTTGCTAAGTTTTTTGCAGGTTCTATTCCTAAAACTTTTTTAAACCCTAATTCTAAAAAAGGTTTAAGAGCTACTCCGTCGTTACTTCCAATGTCAATTATGTAAGATTTATTTTTATCTAATTTAAGTTCACTTTTATATTTTCTCGCTGCCTGGATAAAATGATTTCTAAATACTCTCGAAGTTGAGGATGTATATAAATAATTAGAGAACATCTTTTTTGGATCTACAGACACAGATAATTGGCAATTATAGCATTTTTCACAAAAATTTACTTCAAGCGGATATAATTCACATTCATCACTTTGCTTTCTAAGCAAATTATTTGCTAAAGGTTGATAGCCTAAAGATACAACTCTTTTTAAGTCAATATTACCACAAGATCTACAATCAAATTTATAATATTTTAATAATAAATTTTTTTCATAATCATCAACGATAGTATTTTTAATTGTATGCGTTACCCCATAATTTTCGTGTTCTCTTTCACCTCTTACTAAATTCAAGAATGTAGTATCCTTAGTGAATATCATCGTATGTGCAACATTTGGTTTGATGATAGAAAGCTGACCTTCATTAACTACCTGGGTAACTTTTGGTGAATTAGGATTGATTATATCTTGGAAAATTTCAATTATTTGCCCTTTAGTGAATAAACATTTTTGCTCTTGCTGAGGATGATAATGATTAGCTCTCATCGTTCCTTTTTTTGAATTAATTAAACCAATCATATTTATTGGTTCGGTTAATTCATGATTGCTAATTTTACCTC
>CACBZI010000028.1 GCA_902543665.1 uncultured Pelagibacteraceae bacterium | reverse complement strand
GGATTTAATATCTCACCAATTCTTTGGACTAAATTACCTGGATCAAAATCAGCAGGAAGAGTTCAATCTGTGGCCTTAAAGCTTATTACCGAAAGAGAAAAGGAAATAGAATTATTTAAACCAGATAAATATTGGACTCTTACATCGGACTTTACAAATAAAAATAATAAAAATATTTTTTCAAAATTAAGTTTATTTAATGGAAAAAAAATAGAAAAATTTTCTTTCAAAAATAAAGAAGAAATACAAAAAGCAGTTGATGTAATTAATAAAACAAAATTTAAAATTACAGATGTAAACACAAAAGTATTCAGACGTAATCCCCTAGCCCCTTTTACCACTTCTACCTTACAGCAAACTGCTTCAGGACGATTTGGTTTTGGAGCTTCCAGAACAATGCAAATTGCACAACGACTGTATCAAGGAGTAGATATCGAGGGTGAAACTACCGGATTAATTACTTATATGAGAACTGATGGAACTAATATTTCAAAAGAAGCAATTGATGATTTTCGGAAATTCATTACTGATGATTATGGTGATAAATATTTGCCAGAGGCACCGAATAGTTATACTGGAAAAAAAGCAAAGAACGCTCAAGAAGCTCATGAAGCAATTAGACCAACTAATATAAGTAGAAAACCCTCTGACATCAAAAAATATGTAAATGCAGATCAATTTAAACTCTATGAATTAATTTGGAGTAGAGCCTTATCATCTCAAATGACACCAGCAGAATTTGATAGAAATACGATAATTATTTCGTCAATTGATAATAAAATTAACTTTAGAGCTAGCGGCTCAGTAGTAAAATTTGATGGATTTCTTAAAGTTTATCAAGTTCAAGAAACTGACGAAGATGCAAAGAATATTTTGCCTGAAGTCAAAGTTGGTGAAGAAATTAGCATACTTAAGTTACATGATGAGCAGCACTTTACAGATCCACCGCCACGTTACTCTGAAGCTAGTTTAGTAAAAAAGATGGAGGAGTTAGGCATCGGTAGACCCTCCACTTATGCTAGTATTATTTCGGTATTATCAACTAGAAATTATGTGGAATTAATTAATAAAAGGTTTAATCCAACTGATAGAGGCAAGCTAATTTCAGCTTTTTTAGAGAAATTATTCTCTAAATACGTAGATTATAATTTTACTGCGGACCTAGAAAATCAGCTAGATGAAATCACTAGTGGTAAAATTGAATGGGTTCAAGTTTTAAATAATTTTTGGAAAGATTTTTATGAAAATGTGGGAAAAGTTAAAGAAAAGAGAACTAGAGAAGTATTAGATTTATTAAATGAGAGTTTAGGGGCTTTAATTTTTGAAAGAGATGATAAAGACGCAATCGATCGAAAATGCAAGTTGTGTTCCAATGGAGAATTAAGTCTTAAAAATAGTTTTAGAGGTGGAGCTTTTATAGGTTGCTCAAATTATCCGGAATGTAAATTTACTAGACCTTTATCTAAAGCTAAAGCTGCAGCTCAATATAACTTAGCAGAACCTAAATTACTGGGTCAAAACGAAAAAGGTAAAGATATTTATTTAAAGAATGGCAGATTCGGCCCCTACTTACAATATGAAAAAGAAAAAGATGAATTAGAAACAAAAAAGAAAAAAGGTAGAAAGAAAAAAAATGAGAACGAACATCTTCAAAATGTATCAATTCCAAAAGGTATAGATGTTGACAGTGTTGATTTAGATAAAGCAAAATATTTATGCTCTCTTCCTAAAATATTAGGACAACACCCTGATAATGGTCAGGATATAACATTAAATTCTGGAAGATTTGGTCCTTACCTTAAATGTGAAAATAAATCTGCAAGACTTGAAAATATTGAAGATCTTTTTTCTATTGGAATCAATCGGGCAATAACGCTAATTGCTGAAGCTAAGCCGGGAAGAATTTCCTCATCATTAATAAAAGATCTTGGTGAACATCCAGAGGATAAAAAACCAGTGAGAATCATGAAAGGTCAATATGGACCATACATAAAATATAAATCTCTTAATGCAACTATTCCAGAAGAAAAAGATCCAAATGATCTTACTATGGAAGAGGCGCTTATATTAATTGAAAAAAGAAAAGAATACGATAAAGCTAAAAAGAAAGGACGAAAAAAATGAAATACATAATCTTAGTAATCTTTTTTAATATTTTTCTCGTAACAAATTTATTTTCTGATGAAAAAAAGTGCAAAGATTTAATTGATAAACCAATTGAATGGTCTAAATGTGTAAAAGATAAAAGTGTTGATTTAAGTAAGAAAGGATCAAAAAAACTTAATACAGACTCAAAACTTACTGATTGGGTGAAGAAAAAAATGGGTAAATAAGAATGAGTAATATCGATGATAATCTTAAAAAATTAAATATTATTTTACCTGATCCAAAAGGACCTGTTGGGGCATACGTTGCCACTAAAATTGTTGGTAAAATACTATTTATATCAGGACAAGTATCAATAGATAAAAATGCAAAACTTATCACTGGCAAAATAGGTAAAGATTTAAATTTACAACAGGGTTATATGGCCGCCGAAAGATGTGGATTAAGTATTATCGCGCATGTTAAAAAAGCTTGTAATGGAGATCTTAATAAAATTAAAACTTGTGTGAAACTAACTGGTTATGTCAACTCAACAGATGATTTTAAAGATCAGCCTAAAATTATAAATGGTGCATCAGATATAATAGCTAAAATTTTTGAAAAAAAAGGTGAACATACAAGAGCTGCAGTTAGTGTAAATAGTTTACCTTTAGGAGTTGCTGTTGAAGTTGACGCTATATTTGAACTTATATAGTGTCAGGTCTACCAACAGAGTAGTATTTTATCTTATTTTTTTTCATTTCTTTAGCAGAATAAAGGTTTCTTAAATCGAAAACTTTAAATTTAGTATTTTTAACAACCTTTTTAAAATCTATTGATTTAAATTCATCCCATTCGGTGAGTAAAACTATTAAATCTGCACCATTACAACTAGATTT
This sequence comes from uncultured Pelagibacteraceae bacterium, assembly GCA_902543665.1. Taxonomy (GTDB): domain Bacteria; phylum Pseudomonadota; class Alphaproteobacteria; order Pelagibacterales; family Pelagibacteraceae; genus Pelagilacustribacter. The sequence continues at coordinate 8,244 of CACBZI010000028.1, read as the reverse complement.
TATATTGTCTCTGTAATTGCAGTTTTTAGTCTTTTTAAACTCATTCTTTTCTCCAGATGGGTCGTAATATCTAACTTTTGCGCCCTTTTTACAAAGATAAGGAATCATTTTAAGACTAGAAGAATCTCTCATATCGTCAGTGTTTGGTTTAAATGTAACACCTAAAAAAGAAATTTTTTTATTTCTTATATTTGAACCTAAAATTTTATGAATTCTTTGAGTAAGTAGATTTAATCTTTCTTGATTTGATTTAATAACTGATTTAACAACAGACAGGTTTATTTTAAATTTATCTGCTGCTGAAACAAGTCCTTTAGTATCTTTCGGAAAACATGAACCTCCATAAGCTGGGCCAGCTCGTAAAAATCTACCGCCTATTCTACTATCAGAACCCATGCCTAAAGAAATATCTTCTATATTTACTCCAGCTTTTTCACACAAATTAGCAAGTTCATTTATAAAAGTAATTTTGGTTGCAAGAAAAGCATTTGATGCATACTTTATTAGTTCAGCTCCTCTTCTTGAAGTAGTAAAAAATTTTGCGCCTTTATTAATTAAGGGTGCATAAAGTTTTCTCATAATATTAAAGGCTTTTTTTTCGTTAGATCCTATAACGATTCTATCAGGGTATCTAAAATCACGTATTGCTTCTCCTTCTCGTAAGAATTCAGGATTAGAGATTACTGTAAAAAGTTTTTTCTTTTTTTTTAAAATTTTTTCAATTTCGTCACCTGTTCCTACTGGAACAGTAGATTTGGTCACAATAATTTTTTTTCTTTTTGAATATTTAAATATTTCTTTTGTACATTTGTTAACAAAAGATAAATCAACTTTAATTGATCCTTTTCTTGTAGGTGTTCCAACACATATAAAAATTATATCTGACTTACTAATAGCTTTATTCATATTTGTAGTAAACGAAAGACGTTTAGCTAAAAAATTTTTTTTTATTAATTCATCTAACCCTGGCTCATAGATTGGGGAGGCACCAAAATTAAGTTTATCTATTTTAATTTTATCTTTATCAACACATATTACTTGATTACCTAAGTCTGCAAAACAAACGCCACTTACTAATCCAACGTAGCCAGTACCTATCATACATAGTTTCATTTATTTCCCCTTAAATATTTGAATACCTGAATTAATATATCCACTTAAAGTACCGCAATCTAAATATTTACCTGTAAAAATATTTCCATAAAATTTATTTTCTTTTTTAATTAACTCTCTAATTGCGTCAGTAATATGTATCTCTCCACCTTGACCTGGTTTTAATTTTTTAATTTCATTAAAAATTTTTGTCGTTAATATATATCTTCCAATAACTGCAAAATTTGACGGTGCCTTTTTGATACTAGGCTTCTCTACTACATCTTTAATTTGAAAGTAATTTTTTTTTTTATTTTTGATTGATAAAATTCCCCATCTTGAAACTGTTTTTCTTTCTACTCTTTTTGTGGCGATTATAGATCCATTAGTTCTTTTATGTAATTTTATCATTTCTTTAGAACAATTTTTTCTTATTATTAAGTCATCAGGTAATAACATTAAAAAATATTTATTTTTTATAAATTTTTTACATTTCAACACTGCGTCCCCTGTTCCTCGAGGTTTATTTTGATAAACAAATTTAATCATTTTTTGATATCTTTTAATTTTTTTATACTCTTCAAATAATCTTTTATCTTTCTTTCTCTTTAATATTTTATTATAAAAATTGTCATTAAAAAAATATTTTTTTATTGATAGTTTTTTTTTTGAGATTATAAAGATAAATTCCTTTACACCTGCATCAATACATTCGTCTAATATATATTGTAAATTTGGTTTACCATTAATTGGCATTAATTCTTTAGGTATCACACTTGTCAAAGGAAGCATTCTAGTCCCTAATCCTGCTAATGGAATAATGGCTTGTTTTATCATATGATTCTTATAATAGTTATTATCATTGCTTTATAGAAATGAAAATATTTAAAGACAAACATACACTTCAGAAAGAGATCTTAAAAACTAAAGGAATATCATTTGTACCTACGATGGGCGGATTACATAAAGGGCATATTTCATTGATCAAAAAATCTAAGAAATCTCAGTTTAAAACTTTAGTCTCAATTTTTGTAAATCCTACACAGTTCAATGAAAAAAGCGATTATAGATCTTATCCAAGAAGTATAAAAACAGACTTAAAAAAGCTTAAAAGATTAAAAATTAATTACTTATATATTCCCTCATTTAAAGACATATATGGATTTAAACCAAAGGAAAAAGTATTCTTAGATAAATTTTCAAAAAAATTATGCGGTAGATTCAGAAGAGGTCATTTTGAAGGTGTTCTAAATGTAGTAAATAGATTTTTAGAAATAATTAAACCTAAATATATTTTTTTAGGGAAAAAAGATTATCAACAGTTGTATCTAATAAAAAAACATATCGAAAAAAGAAAGATTAAATCTAAGATTATTGAATGCAAAACTATAAGAGAAAATAATGGAGTAGCTCTCTCAACAAGAAATTCAAATCTTGATGAAAATCAGATGAAGATTGCATCTAACGTTTATTATTATTTACGTAATTTTAAGAAAAAAATTAAAAAAAATTATAATTTTTTTAATCTAAATAAAATAAAAAAAGACTTGAAAGGTTTAGGTGTCAGTAAAATAGATTATTTGGAAAATTATAATACTAAAAATTTTAAAAAAATTAAAAGACAAAGCAAGAAATTCAATCTATTCATTGCCTACTATATTAAAAAAGTTAGATTAATTGATAATATTTAATTTAAAAAATAAAAAGATCCCAAACCTAGGAAAGAAAGAAATCCAATAACATCTGTAATCGTTGTAACAAAAACACTAGAAGCTAAAGCAGGATCAATATTAAGTTTTTTTAAAGATACTGGAACTAAAATACCAAACAAGCCTGCAACAATCATATTTAAGACCATTGAAATACCAATCAATAGAGAAAGATTTAATTCTTTAAACCATAATTGAACTATTATAGCAGTTATTATTGCAAAAATTATCCCATTTAAAATACCTATTAAAAATTCTTTACCAACTACTCTATTAAAATTACTTTTTGATAATTCTTTGGTGGCTATTGCTCGAATAGTAACAGCTAAAGTTTGCATCCCAGCATTTCCCCCCATTGAGGCAACTATTGGCATAAGAAATGCTAGAGCTACCATTTGTTCAATTGAAGCTCCAAAGAAACTTATAACCCAAGTAGCTAATAAAGCTGTAAATAGATTTAATAATAACCAATTAAATCTTCTTTTTGTTTTAAGCATAACGCTATCAGTGATTTCTTCATCACCAACACCTGCTAGACGTAAAGCATCCTCTTCTGCTTCTTCTTGGACAACAGTAACAACATCATCGGCTGTAATCATACCAACTAATTTGTTTTCTTTATTAACTACCCCTGCAGAAACTAAATTATAATTTTCAAAAGTAAGACCAACTTCTTCTTTATCCATATTGACTGAAATTAAGACTGGCATTTCTTTCATAATAGAATTCATTTTTAAATTTCTAGATGTTCTTAGTACTCTAGATGAAGGAACAGTTCCAATCGGTTTAAAGTCATTATCTACGATAAATATCTCTAAGAATTCTTCAGGTAAATCTTTGTTTTCTCTCAAATAATCTATAGTTTGTCCCACAGTCCAGTTACTTGGAACTGCCGTAAATTCTCTTTGCATTATTCTTGCTGCTGAGTCTTCGGGATAACTTAGTCCTTCTTGAAGTAAAAATTTATCTTTTGGGGGAAGTTTTTCTAAAACTTTTTCTTTTAATTCCTTTGATAAATTTTCAAGAATTTTAATGGCATTATCTGACTCTAATCTTTTTATTATTTTCATAAGAGATTCTATAGAAAGTAATTGTAAAACTTCACTTTGAATTGACTCGTTTAATTCAATAAAAATTTCTGGATCAATATTAAAAGACTCAATTTCGATTAATTTATTTCTTATCTCAGGATTTAAATTTTCAATTAAATTAGCAATATCAGCTTCATGCAAATCTTTTAGAGTTTGATTTATAAATTCAACGTTTCTATTCTCAATATTTTGAGTGAAAGTACTGATAAATTCTTTATTAAAATCCAAATTGACTTTTTTTGCCTCTGTTGATTTTGGTAAAGTCATAAATGCCTCTTTAAGTTTTTTTGAGACTATTAGTCTATATAATGATAAAATTCAAATTAAATGAGTATAGAAATTAAAATCAGCAAAAAACGTATACCCTATAAAATAGCAATGCGTTATCTCAATAAAAGAGTAGAAGAGGTAAAAAAAGGGACCAATAGAGAATTATTATGGATCCTAGAACACCCAACTACTTATACTGCCGGGGTGAGTTTTAACAAAAAAGAGATAATAGATAAAAAAATTAAAATTATTAAATCAAATAGAGGGGGCAAAATTACACTGCATAACCCCGGGCAAAAAATTATTTATTTTGTCATCGATTTGAACAATAGAAAAAAGGACATAAGAAAATTAATAAATTCAATAGAAGAAAGTATAATACAATTTTTAAAAAGTTATAAAATTCAATCCAAAAAAGACAAGAAAAATATTGGTATATGGGTTAAAGATAAAAAAATTGCAGCAATAGGCATTAGAGTATCTAGATGGGTAGCGTATCATGGTTGTTCAATAAATGTTTCAAATAATTTAAATCAGTATTTAAAAATTATTCCTTGTGGCTTAGATAATAAAAAGGTTACATCAATATTAAAATTAATTTCAATTAAACCTAAGAAATTTGAGAATGATTTAGCAAAGATTTTTTTAAAAAACATTAATAATATTTAAATATTTTTTTTAAGAAAATCTTCAAATAGTTTGTTGTATTTTGCTTTAAAATTATATTGAATATTGTTAATCATAAATTTTATTTTATATGCATGTAACATAAGGTTTTTTGTTTTTATTCTTTTTCTATCATTTAAAAAATATTTATCGTCTCCTATTATTGGACTTCCAATTTTAAGTAATTGTTTTCTTAACTGATGTTTTCTACCAGTAATCGGATTTAATTCCAGGTATGAATATCCCTCATTCGACTTGATAATTTTTATATTTGATACAGCCTTTTGGGAAATTTTTTTATTATTTTCGTAATAAATTAAATCATCTTTCATCACTTTTATAGACTTGTCAACTTTTCCATACACTATCGCTAAATAAGTTTTGTGAATTTTCCTAATTCTAAAGAGTGAAGTAAATAATTGAGCAAATTTTCTATTTTTAGCAATTATCATAACTCCAGATGTCTCTTTATCTAATCTATGTACAATGAAAGGTTTTGAATTTTTAAAATATTTTGAATTCTTCAATATATCTATAATGTTTTTAAATGATTTTGTACCTGATTGAACCGGTATACCAGTTGGTTTGTTAATTACTATAAAATTTTCATTATCTTCTATTATGTAATCATCATAGGTATTAATTTCTTTTTTTTTAGGTAAATATTTAATCTTTACTTTTTTATCTACTGGTTTTAATTTAGAAATATCGAAAATCTCAATCAAATCACCTTTTTGCAATCTATATGAAGATTTAGTTTTTTTTTTATTAACCTTAACTTTATTTTGTCGAAGTATTTTTTCAAATAAAGAGTGTGGTAAATTTAATATTTTATTTTTAAACCACTTATCTAGACGCGAGTCATTATAATCATCGTCTACAATGTATGATTTGGGCATGGAAGCTTAATTTATTTACTTGCTACTTTTGGCTCTGGTTGAGCTTCTTTTTTTTTGTCTTTTGTCTCAGTTTTTTTTGGCTTATCAACTTTTTTGGCTTCAGGATTCCGATCAACTAATTCAATCACAGCCATTGGTGCATCGTCACCTGTTCTAAAGCCAGCTTTTAAAACTCTCGAGTAACCACCTTTTCTTGAGCTATATCTTTTAGACAGTTCATCAAAGACTTTTGTTACCGATTTTTTATCTTGAAGTTTCGAAAATAATCTTTTTTTGTTACTTAAATTGTTATCTTTACCAATTGTAATGACTTTATCTATTTGTGGTTTAAGTTCTTTTGCTTTTGGTAAAGTGGTGATTATTTGTTCATATTTAATTAATGAATTTAGCATATTCTTAAATAAAGCTTTTCTATGCTCGCTTGTTTTATTAAGTTTTCTGTACCCTAATCCGTGTCTCATTAGTAGTTATTTTCCTCTAATTTCTTTGACAATTCCGCAATATTGTCCGGAGGCCAGTTAGGTATTTCCATACCTAAATATAATGACATCGTATTTAAGACTTCCTTAATCTCATTTAAAGATTTTCTACCAAAATTTGGAGTTCTAAGCATTTCAGGTTCAGTTTTTTGAACTAAGTCACCTATATAAATTATATTATCGTTTTTAAGACAATTCATAGATCTTACTGATAATTCGAGTTCCTCAACTCTCTTTAGTAAATTTCTATTGAATTCTGGTTCTGTCGATTTTACCTCTTTAACTACTTCCTGTGGGTCTTCAAAATTAACAAACATAGACAACTGATCTTGAAAAATTCTAGCAGAATAAGCAATAGCATCTTCAGCATCAACCGTACCATTTGTTTCAACAGTCATAATAAGTTTGTCATAGTCTAATGCACTTCCAGCTCTAGTGTTTTCAACTGAGAAAGAAACATTTTTTACTGGGCTAAAAAGTGAATCAATAGAAATAAGACCTAGCGGGCTATCATCTGTTTTATTTTTTGTAGCTTGAACATAACCTTTTCCTGTACTTACCATTAATTCCATATGGAAGTGAGTTTTTTCATCTAAATTACAAATAGTTTGTTCTGGGTTTAAAATTTCAATATCAGGAACTAAAGTAATATCTTTGGCCTTTACTTCTTTAGGACCTGTTATATCTAGAATGATTTTTTTTGGACTAGAGGACGATGATTTTATAGCTAAATTTTTTACGTTTAGTACAATGTCAGTTACATCTTCTCTAACACCTTTTATAGAGGAAAATTCATGCAATACACCGTCGATTTGGATAGCGGTAACAGCCGCACCCTGGATTGAGGATAGTAATATTCTTCTTAAAGAATTTCCAATAGTTTGACCGAATCCCTTTTCTAAAGGTTCAGCTACTACTTTAGCCACTGTTTTGTCCTCATTACTAGTAATATCTAATTTGTTAGGTTTGATTAGCGCTTTCCAATTTTTGTCAATTACGTTTGATGTAGTTTGCATTTATACTCTCCTTCTTTTTGGTGGTCTTGCTCCATTATGAGGCATTGGTGTTGTATCTTTTATTGATAAAATTTTAAATCCTCTTGATTGTAAAGATCTTAAAGCTGTTTCTCTCCCTGATCCTGGTCCTTTAACTTGAACGGTCAAAGTTCTTAAACCTTGCTCAAAAGCTTTTGCGCCTGCATCATCTGCTGCTACTTGTGCAGCGTATGGTGTTGATTTTCTAGAACCTTTAAATCCTTTTGCTCCTGCTGAGGACCAAGAAACAACGTTGCCATTTTCATCTGCAATCGAAATAATAGTATTGTTAAAAGTAGAATAAACATATGCAATACCAGATGTTATATTTTTCTTTATCTTCTTTTTTTTGAATTTAACGTTTTTCTTTAATTCGATTTTTTTCTCTTCTACTTTTTTATTTTCTATTTTTTCTTTTTTTTTATTCATTAAATTTTAATTTATTTTTTAAGAGGTGTTAACTTTTTACCTGCAATAGCTATTGCTTTTCCTTTTCTAGTTCTCGCATTACATTGAGTTCTTTGTCCTCTAACAGGTAATTTTTTTTTATGTCTTGATCCTCTATAACAAGCTAAATCAATTAGCCTCTTAATATTAACTGAAACTTCTCGTCTTAGATCTCCCTCGACTTTATGATTAGAGTCAATAAATTCTCTAATTTTAAGCACCTCATCTTCTGAAAGTTCATTAACCCTTTTAGAAGAAGGTATATTTAATTTTTTACAAATATTTTTTGAAGAGTGTAATCCTATACCGTGAATGTAAGTAAGTGCTATACTAACAACTTTATTTTGTGGAATGTTAATTCCTGCTATTCGAGCCATATATTAATGAGTTAAAGTTTTCCTGCGTATTTATATTGAGTAATTATTCAAAGTCAACCCTAGATAGACTCAATAATCTCGCTAATTTCATTGTTAATTTCATCAATTGATGCCTCACCATTAACTACTTTAAGTAAATTTGATTTATTGTAATAATCTAGAAGAGGTTCAGTTGATTTT
>CACBZI010000027.1 GCA_902543665.1 uncultured Pelagibacteraceae bacterium | reverse complement strand
GCAATAATTATTAAGGTTCCAGAAATTCCTAGAACAAAAAGTGGGAAAATAATTGAGATAGCAGTCAAAAAGGTCATTAATGGAGAAAAATTAGATAATTTAGAATCTGTTGCAAATCCTAAAAGTTTGGAATATTTTAAAAATTTGAAGCTTTAATTATAAAAAGGTTTGTTATGAAAAAATTTTTGACTTATTTAACTATAATCTTTTTTTCTTTAATTACTCTACTTCACTCAAATGAATATCAGATTAAATTGAAAAAACTTGAAGAATATTTAAATCAAGGTCTTATAAATAAAACTGATTACAACGATGCAAAAAAAGCCTTGATGAAATTAGAGGAAATTAGTCAAAAAAAACAAAAAGCTGAAAAGGCTCCAAAAGAACAAAATAAAAAACAAAAATTTGTTATTAAAAAATTCAAAGATCAACCAAAAGGCTCAAGAGAATTTGAAAAAATGGAAATGATTTTTGCTGACTATAGGATTTATACTCACAGACCCGGAGCTGTAAAAGTAAGAAGCTTGTCCAGCAATAAGCAATTAGCTGTAATTAGCGATAATTTAAATATAAAATATTATAATAATTCAAGAGAGATTATTAATTTTGAAAATGTTTCAGATACCAAATCGGTACTAAGAATAAAAAATGTTCCTGTGTTAACTTGGGATAAAAAAGAAGTAACAAAACACCAAGCTAGATTTTACCAAGTTCTTGGACTAGGCACAAAACCATTCCACTATTATATTAATTTATACAATTCTAACAAAATCATTGCATTAAACTATTCCGAATTTGATAAAAAAATACAGAAGGCAATAGATAAAGCAAAAGTAAGATTGGCATCAACCTATAATGTTTCAATAGCTCAAATAGATAATTTAATGAAGCAAAGAGAAAATAAAGCATTCGCAGAATTACAAAAATTAATTGGAGAAAAAAAGGATTTAGCTTTAGAAGCAAGTATACAAAGTACAATTGAATCAGAATTAGAAAATCAATTAAATAAAGCACTAGGAGCAAGTTTAGCAAGTGAGTTTAGTACTGCTATAGAAGAGGCAACAGGTCAAGCAGTTGATGCAGCAGTTGAAAATGAACTAGCAAGCGCTATTGATGAAGCCATCGCTGAAGCTATTTCTATGGGAATATCAGAGGCAGCTATTTCAGCTGGAATTGCAGCTGCACTAGCAGCATTAGCTGCTGGAGCTTCAGAGGAGGAGGCTATTGCTGCTGGTGAGGCAGCATGCGGTTGTTAAATTGTAGCGCGTCAGTTATATAACTTACGAAAGATCAATTTATTAATATGATTATATTAAGTCTTGGCTTTAATCCCTAAATTTTAACTTTTAAAGTCAAGACCATTTAAAAAAAATTTGCACAATTTTTGTGTAACATTGAATGAAGATCAATAAGTTTATCAAAGCTCTTATTGTATCCACCTCCAAGGACACCACATAAAGGAATTTTTTTTGAATAAAAGTTTTCTATTACAATTTGATCTCTTTTATTAATACCTTCATCAGAAATCTTGAGTTTTCCTAGTCTATCTTCATGATGAATATCAACTCCTGCAATATAAAAAACAAAATCATAAGTTTCTTGATTCAATTTTTTAAGATTATCATTTAAGATATTGAGGTATTCATAATCTTCCATGTTATCTTGAAGCTCAATATCAATATCGCTTTTAGATTTTTTTGCAGGATAATTAGATGCGCAATGCATACTGAAAGTTAAAACATTTTTATCATTTTGAAAAATTTCTGAATTACCATTACCTTGATGAACATCTAAATCTAAAATCAAAATCTTTTTAGCATACCCTTTATCTTTTAAATAATTTGCGGCTACAGCTGTATCATTAAAAACACAATATCCCGCGCCAAAGTTAAAAGTTGCGTGGTGACTACCTCCTGCAGTGTTACATGCAAGCTTTGACTCTAAAGCCAATTTGCTTGCTAAAACAGTCCCTCCAGTGGCTACAAAAGATCTTCTTACCACACTGTCATTTATTGGAAATCCTATTTTTTTTTGAGCTTTAATATCTAAAGTTTTATTCTTAATATCATTAATATATTTTAAAGAATGAGATGTTTTCATAGTCTCAATAGAACATTCTTTAGGGGTAAAAAATTTTTTTACTACTTTCGCATTTAAAAGATGAGCGGCTAATGCACCAAATTTTTTGATAGGAAATTTATTGTCATCATTAATTTTTGCGACATAGTCAGGGTGATTTACAACAGGTAATTCCATCGAAGATAATATTTTATCTTTCGACACACATTGCAATACCCATTCCACCGCCGATACAAAGAGTCGCTAAACCTTTTTTAACATCCCTTTTAATCATTTCGTGTATAAGTGTTACAAGTATACGAGTTCCAGATGCACCAATTGGGTGACCTATAGCTATTGCGCCACCATTAACATTTACTTTATCATCTGGAATAGAAAGAGTTTTCAATACTGCTAAACTTTGAGCAGCAAAAGCTTCATTAATTTCAAATAGATCTACATCCTTTATACTCCATCCGGCCAAGTCTAAAGCTTTTTTTGATGAGGGAATTGGTCCTGTACCCATTAATGAAGGATCTACACCACAACTTGCCCATGATTTTACAGTTACTAACTTTTCTAATCCTCTTTTCTTTGCTTCATCTGCCGACATTAATGTAACTGCTGCCGCTCCATCATTAATTCCAGATGCATTACCAGCGGTAACTGTACCGTCTTTTTTAAAAACAGGTTTGAGTCGAGACAATGCATCAAAACTTATTCCTTCTCTTGGATGTTCGTCTTTGTTAAAATCTACTTCGGCTTTTTTTGATTTAATCTTAAAATTTACTATTTCTTCTTTAAACTTATTTTTTTTCTGAGCTTTTAAAGCTTTTTCTTGAGATTGTAATGCAAATCTATCTTGTTGTTCTCTTGTAATTTGAAATTTTTCAGCAACATTTTCAGCAGTGACACCCATATGATAACCATGAAAGGCATCCCACAGGCCGTCTTTAATCATAGTATCAACTAAATTGGCATCACCTAATTTTTTTCCATCTCTTAAATGAATCGCATGTGGGGCCATCGACATGCTTTCTTGTCCTCCAGCAACAACAATTTTTGAATTTTCTGAAAGAATAGACTGGTAACCAGATGCAACAGATCTTAAGCCAGATCCACAAACTTGATTTACAATATAAGCAGGTTTTTCTTTCGGAACACCTGACTTCATCGCTGCTTGACGTGCAGGATTTTGACCAATACCACTTGTCAAAACCTGACCAATTATAACTTCATCTACATCGCTATTTTTAATATTTGATAACTCGCAGGCTTTAGAAATTACAGTAGCTCCAAGCTCAAAGCTTGTAGAATTTTTGAGTGATCTTCCTAAAGAGCCTACAGCAGTTCTAGTAGCCGAGGTAATTACTATTTCACCTTTTTTCATTTATTTAAATACCACTTTTTATTTACTTTTTTTGATATGCTAACAAAAATAGCCATCATTAGGAATATATATGATGCATTAAAAGTAGAAAAAAAACTTCCAGAAGATTTTATTGGAAAAAACTCAGCCAATAATAGTAGAAAAAATACTTGATAGATCACGTAATTATAAGAAAGTTTAATATTTTTTGGGATTTTTTTAAAAAAAATCATTAATAAACTAATAAAAATAAGAATTACTATTAATAAACCAATCAAACCTAGTTCTGCTAAAACTTCTAAATAATAATTGTGGGGGTGCGTATCACAAGACCAAGTATTATTAATTTTTTTGTGAGCATCCCAACAATTGAATTTAAAAGATTTTATTCCTCCCCCAATCGTTTTATTTAAATACCAAGTGTAAATGCCAGATCTAAATTGATAAATTTGCTCAGGAACTTGTCGAGGATTAAATTTATCCTTATTAAAAAAATAATTATAAGTGATATTATTCAATTGATCATAAAGCCCGTGGAAATTATTAAAAACACGTTCATTATTTTTGGCAACGAGATAAAGAACAAAAGGTATTGTAATTAAAATAACTAAAAAAAATTTTCTTAAATTTTTATTGATTAATAAAAAAGAAAATACAATAAAAAGAAATAACAAAAATGGAATCCTATTTCCAGATATTATAATTGCAAAAAATATAATCAGAGAAAAGAAATACAAAAAAAAATTTTTATTAAATTTATTTTTAAATTTAACCAAATATAAGGTTGTAATTAGTAGAAATAAAGAAAACCTTTGAAGATAAGATCCTGCTATTAATTCTTCACCGAAAGGGCCAGAAATTTTATGGTGAAAAATTGGATATCCAAAAATATCTTTACCAAAACTTAATTGGTAAAAGAGATCAAAACAAACAAATAAAACACATATAGAACTTGTAATAAAAAATAAATTTAGATTAATCTGATTTTTTTCAAAGTAATATCTTAGCGCAAAGTAAAAGATTAAGTATCTTAAAAAAAGAAATGTTTTAATAATTATATGATTGTTATCGCTTTGCTCTAAATTATGTGATCCTCCAACATTGTTTAATAAAATTGTGAGTAATGACGCTAAAAAAAATATAATGATTAATTTATCTACAGGAAGCAGCTTAATTTGAAATATTTTTTTTTTATCTATAATTAATGCATAAATTACTATCAATATAATATTTAAATTTATGGCAGGATTGCCTGCTATGAAACTCAATGGTATAAGAGATAATAAGATACTTATGAAATTTATTTTATGATTTACAAAACTAAAAACCATTTAATAGTTAATACAAATAATCTTTTGTGTCTTCAACAAAATAATTATGCGCCTGTAGCTCAATTGGATAGAGCGCTTGGCTACGGACCAGGAGGTTCTGGGTTCAAATCCTAGCAGGCGCACCAATTTTTTATTGATATTTATCAAATTTATTATTAAAAACTTAAATGCAATTCTTAAAAAATGTTTCACTACAAAATGCGGTAATTATCTTTTTTATTATAATTTTTTTAATCTTATTACTTTTTACCTTTTTATTATAAATAAGCAAAGTAAAGAAGCACTAACCCTAATACAATTCTATAAGCAATTATTAAACTTAAATTAAATTTTTGAATATATCCTAAAAAAAACTTTATTGTGAAAAAAGAAAACAAAAAAGATACGAAAATTGAAAATAAATTTATTATCGAAAAGTCCAAGTCTTCCTTTGGTTAAAAATGCTCCCAAAGACTGGCCAGCAGAACCCTTTAATTTAATATTAATAGTCTCATCATTCAGTTTCTCGTTACCATATTTTTTGTAAATATGATGAGAAAGTCTTGTTCCAACTGATCTTGAAGTATTTTCAATTTCGTATTCAAAATTATTTTTCTGTGAGGGATTAATCTTATCTTTTATATCAGACCATATCTTTTCATCTAAAGTTTCAGGAACTTTATTTATATGATTGTCTTTGCAATATCTTAGGTTTTCGCCTGGGTCTGCTTGAACCAATAAAGGATTTAAATCCAAGTCATCTAAATTTGATGCTCCTTTATTTATTTGAGTTAACAAATCTGTTCTTCCTATTATTTCATTAATAGACTTAAATCCTAATGAGGCTAAAATTTCTCTTACTTCAGTTGCTACAAATTTAAATAAGTTTACTACTTTTTCAGGTGTCCCAGTAAACTTTTCTCTTAATGAAGCATCTTGGCTACATACACCAACTGGGCATGTATTAGAATGACATTGTCTTACCATTATACATCCCATGGCAACTAAAGATGATGTTCCCATTCCATATTCTTCAGCGCCCATCATCGCAGCTATCACTACATCTCTTCCGGTTTTCAATCCTCCATCAGTTCTGAGAGTTACGTTATGTCTTAAATTATTTAGTGTTAAAATTTGGTTTGCTTCAGTTAAGCCCATTTCCCAAGGTATTCCAGCATATTTGATGCTAGTTTGGGGACTAGCGCCTGTTCCTCCTGAGTGGCCAGATATTAAAATTATATCTGCTTTTGCTTTTGCAACTCCCGCCGCAATAGTTCCAATTCCAGTAGATGCAACTAGTTTAACGCCTACACGAGCTTTAGGATTAATTTGTTTTAAGTCGTAAATTAATTGAGCCAGGTCCTCAATTGAGTAAATATCATGATGTGGCGGAGGAGAAATCAAAGTCACACCTGGAGTGGAATGTCTAAGTCTAGCTATTTCATCTGTTACTTTAAAACCAGGTAACTGTCCGCCTTCACCTGGTTTTGCTCCTTGAGCAATTTTTATCTCTATTTCATTTGCATTATTTAAATAGTCTACAGTCACACCAAATCTAGCTGAAGCGATCTGTTTTACTCTTGAATTTGCACTGTCGCCATTAGAAAGAACTTTAAATCTTTTAGCATCTTCACCTCCCTCACCACTACATGAAGCTCCTTTAATTCTATTCATTCCCATTGCTAAAGTTTCGTGTGCTTCTGCTGACAAAGCTCCGTGTGACATGCTTCCACTTCCAAATCTCTTTAATATATTCTCTAGAGGCTCTACTTCTTCTATATTTATCTCTTTTTTAGGTTTTTTAAATTGCAATAAATCTCTAATATTAATTGGTGGTAGATTATGTATGCCTGATGAGTACTTTTTATATTGTTCGTATGATCCGCTTCCAACTGCGCTTTGAAGAAGATGAATTAGTCTTCCTTGATATTGATGATCTTCACCGCTTTTTCTATACCTGTAGAGACCGCCAATAGGTAAAGTGAAAACATTTTTTGAATTAAATTTTGTATGAAGCTCTTTAATTTTTTTCTCAATTCCAATCACGCCAATACCTGAAATTCTAGAGGACATTCCTGGAAAATAATCAGATACAATGGCTCTGCTTAAACCAACAGCTTCAAAATTACATCCGCCTCTATAAGAACTAATTACAGATATTCCCATTTTAGACATTATCTTCAATAATCCAGCGTCAATTGATTTTTTAAATTTAACAATGCAACTTTCAAAATCAGATTTACCAAATAATTTTTTTTCAAATCTTTGGTAAATACTATCAATTGAAAGATAAGGATTTACTGTTGTTGCGCCAACACCTATTAAAACTGCAAAAGAGTGTGTATCCAAGGCGTCTGAGCATTCTACATTTAATGAGCAATACCCTCTTAGACCAAGCTTAACTAAGTGGGAGTGAACGGCTCCTACCGTTAATATACTTGGTATACTTGCTTTATTATTTGAAATATCTTTATCTGATAAAATTAAGCAAGTGCTTCCCTCTCTGACTGAAATTTCAGCTTCCTCTCTGATTGCTTCAATTCTATCTTTTAAAGATAAATTTATATCAAATGTGCAATCAATTACTTTAGTTTTTTTGGAGAAAAATTTTTTAAACTTTTTTAATTGTGAATTTGTAAGAATTGGACTATCCAAAACATAAATATTTTCTTCCGTTAAATTGTCAAAGTCTAAAATGTTTCCTAAATTTCCAAATCTTGTCTTCAAACTCATTACTTTATTCTCCCTTAAGGAGTCAATTGGAGGATTAGTGACTTGACTAAAGTTTTGTCTAAAATAATGAGAAACAGGTCTGAAATGACTCGATAGAACTGCTACCGGTGTGTCATCTCCCATAGAACCTGATGCCTCTTTACCCTCTTCGGCCATTGGGTGAAGTATTAATTCCAAATCTTCAACACTCAAGCCTGATAAATATTGTCTCTTTCTTAAATCTTCACCTGTAAAATTTGGTTTTTCATTTTCATCAGAAATTTTCTTCTCTAAATCGATGATTTGTTTACTGTATTTTTTGTAGTCTCTAGCTAATAAATCTTTGATTTCTTTATCTTTAAATAATTTCCCTTTTTTTAAATCTATCGCAATAATTTGACCCGGGCCCAATTTTCCTTTTTCAATAATTTTTTCCTCAGGAATTTTTATCATACCAGTTTCAGAGCCTGCAAAAAATAAATCATCTGAGGTGACAGTATATCTTAATGGTCTTAGTCCGTTTCTGTCTGAGGAAGCTAAAACCCATTTTGCATCCGTTGCACAAATAGCTGCCGGGCCATCCCATGGTTCAATGGTGCTATTCAAAAAGTTAAAAAGATCTTGATGATTTTTTGGAACTGTTTTGCTTCTTTTAGACCATGCGTCTGGGATCATCATTAGTTTAATTAATGGAGCTAGTTTTCCTGAATGGACTAATAGTTCAAATACGTTATCAAGCGCCCCAGAGTCAGATGAACTTCTAATTACTGGCTTAAGATCTTTAACATTTTTAAATAAAGAGCTAGACATGTCTTGCTCATGTATTTTCATCCAATTTATATTTCCTTTAAGAGTATTTATTTCACCATTGTGTGCTAATGTCCTGAAGGGTTGTGCAAGATCCCAACTAGGAAAAGTATTTGTTGAATATCTTTGATGAAACACTGCAAATCTTGAGGTAAGTTTTTCGTCGTTAAGATCAGGATAAAATTCTGATAACATTTCAGCTAAAAACATTCCCTTATAAACAATTGACCTTGAACTAAATGAGCAAATATAAAATTCTTTTAATTGACTTTCTCTAGCAGTTTTTTCAATTTTTTTTCTTGTTTCAAAAAGATCTCTTTCGAGGTCATTTGTTTCTAAATTTTCATTTTTTTTAAACATTACTTGAGCTATCTCTGGACGGCTTTGATCTGCAGTTTTTCCTAAAACACTTGGATTTATAGGAACTTGTCTCCACCCATAGATATAGTAATTTCCCTCTAATAGTGCCGACTCTATTATTTCTCGACACTTTTCTTGCTCAGAATAATCTGTTCTAGGAAGGAACACCATTCCCACACAAATCCTATTATCATCATCTGGAGTATGACCAGTTGATAAAATTTTTTCTTTAAAAAAATCAGGAGCTATCTCAATTTGTATACCCGCGCCATCTCCAGATTTACCGTCAGCATCTACTGCTCCCCTATGCCAAATAGCTTTTAGAGCCTCAATTCCATATTCAACTACTTTTCTAGTTTTCTTCCCATTAGTTGATGCAATTAAACCTACTCCACATGCGTCATGCTCCATCTCAGATTTATAATTATATGTTTTTTCTAGTAGAGATTTATTTTTTTTATAATTATTCATATTAAGCTGCTTTTTCAGATTTGCTTTTCGTAGATTTTAATTGTAAATATTTTTCAATTTCTATAGCAGCATCCCTGCCATCTTTAATTGCCCATACAACTAATGAAGCTCCTCTTACAATATCACCGGCAGCAAAAACTCCATCTAAATTTGTTTGCATAGACTTTAAATTAATTTTTATTGTACCCCATTGAGATACTGCTAATTCTTTTGCGCCAAATAATTTTGGTAGATCTTCTGGGTCGAACCCTAATGATTTAATTACTAGATCTGCTTTTATCTTATATTCGGATCCAATTTCAATTTCAGGACGCCTTCTTCCTGACGAGTCAGGGTCACCTAATTTCATCTTGTTAACTTCTACTGATTCAACTTTAAAGTCTCCGATAAAACTTTTTGGGCTTGTGAGCCAAATAAATTCAACACCTTCCTCTATTGCATTTCCAACTTCTCTTGCAGAGCCAGGCATGTTTTCTCTATCTCTTCGATACAGACACTTCACTGACTTTGCTTTTTGCCTTATTGATGTTCTAACACAGTCCATTGCTGTATCTCCTCCACCAATCACTACAACATCTTTTCCTTCAGCGTTTAAAGTGCCATCATCAAAGAGTTTAACTTTATCTCCTAGACCCTTTTTATTTGATGCTGTAAGAAATTCCATAGCAGGAAATATATTTTTTAGGTTTTGTCCTGGGATGTCTATTTCTCTGGCTTTATAAACACCCGTTGCTATTAGAATTGCATCATGCCTGTTTTTAAGTTCATATAAAGTTTTATCTTTTCCAACTTCAAAATTTTGAACAAATTTTATTCCGCTATCTTTTAAAAGTTTTGTTCTTCTCTCGACAACAAACTTCTCAAGTTTAAAATTTGGAATTCCATAAATTAAAAGCCCGCCTGGTCTATCGTACCTGTCGTAAATTGTTACTTGATAACCTGATTTTCTAAGTTCCTCTGCACAAGCCATGCCCGCAGGGCCAGCTCCAATTATACCAACTGATTGCTTGAGTTCTTTTTTAACCTTAATTGGTTTTACCCATCCTTTTTCCCAAGCCGTATCGCTTATGTATTTTTCTACCGAACCAATTGTAACTGTCCCATGCCCAGATTGCTCGATAACACAATTTCCCTCGCACAGTCTATCTTGAGGGCAAATTCTACCGCATACTTCTGGCATATTGTTTGTGCTTTGAGAAATTTCATAAGCTTCTTTTAATCTTCCCTCAGCAGTTAGTTTTAACCAATCAGGAATGTTATTACTTAATGGGCAATGAATCTGACAAAAGGGAACCCCGCACTGAGAACATCTACTAGATTGCTCTTTGGCTTTTTCAGTGATGTATTCATTATAAATTTCGTTAAAATCATCTTTTCGAATTGTTGTACCTCTTTTGACTGGGGTCTCTTGTTTTACATCAACAAATCTAAGCATTTTTTTTTTCATAAGTTCGCCAAAATAGTTAAATATTTTAAAAAATAACACAAATAAAAGGTCAATATCAATTACCTATATTTTAAAAAAACCTTCATTTTATTAATAATTATATGCATATCTGTTATGCGTTTCATAATGACATTAAAAAAACATCCTTCGGTTTTAATTTTCTTAAAATGATTGAAATATTGATTCTATCTTTAGTTCAAGGAATTACTGAATTTTTACCTGTTAGTTCTTCTTCACATTTAATTTTAATTTCTAAATTCGTTAATTTTGAAAATCAAGGGCTATCAATTGATGTGAGTTTACACATAGGTTCTTTTATCGCTGTAGTAGCATACTTTTATAAAGATATATTTAATTTTTTTGAAAATAGAAAACTATTCATAAAAATAATAATATCCTCAATACCTGTAATAATTATTGGATACATATTGGTTCAAACTAATTTTATAGAAGAACTAAGAAACATAAAAGTTATTGCATGGATGACTATAATTTTTGGAATATTATTATATATAAGCGATAGGTTTAAATTAGAAAAAGAAATTAAAACTAATTTTGATTTTAAAGCAGCGTTAATAATTGGGTTTTTTCAAGCTATCTCGTTGATACCTGGTGTAAGTAGATCTGGAATAACTATTACAGCTGCAAGATTGCTTAACTTTAAAAGATTTGACTCAGGAAAAATTTCTTTTTTACTTTCGATACCAACTTTAGCAGCCGTATCAATT
>CACBZI010000026.1 GCA_902543665.1 uncultured Pelagibacteraceae bacterium | reverse complement strand
GGGAGGCGTAGGACCAATGACAATTGCATGTTTATTAAAGAATACTTTAACGTGTTTTAAAGCTCGCTTGACCTAGACTTTTCAATTTTTAAGTACCTACTATTTCTAAATCTTATAATAACTGTAGCAATCGCAACTATTAAAATAGCTAAAGAAATATAAATTAAGTTTGCAGGGTCACTCTCTTTATCTTGTAATATTATGAACCGAGCTAGCGCTGTAATAGCTATGATTAAAGGATATGTTATTCTTACAGATTGGGTTTCCCAATAAGATCTCACTAAACCAATTACCTCGATATAAATGAACATTAAAAGCAAATCAGCTAATGTGATATCTTTGTTTTCGAACATTTCTTTCATTTCTAAAAAGAAGGCAATAATAGTTGATACAAGAACAACTATAACCGCAACTAACTGAATATTTCGAATCGAACTGTTCATCATTTATTAATCTATCAAAAATTTAGGCTTTATTTAACTGTTTAGAGTGAAATTTTATGAAATTTTCAACTTTTCTTTTATTAAAGGTTTTATTCTCCTCAAAAGAAACTTTTTTCATTGAATAAGCTTTATTTTTGGTTCTTCTTGATAGAACAGTTATGTTCCCCTTGCACAAACTTAGAATTATATCGCCAGATACTTTGTTTCTTTTTTGATCAATTAATTTTTGTAATTTAAGTCTTTTTTTTGAAAACCAATAGCCGTTATATACTAGCTCAGCATATTCTGGCATTATTCTCTCTTTTTTATGAGCGGTTTCTTTATCAAGAGTTACAGACTCTATAGCCCTATGTGCAGTATACAACAAAGTACCACCAGGAGTTTCGTAAACACCTCTAGATTTAATTCCAATAAATCTATTTTCAACTAGATCCACTCTTCCTATTCCGTTTTTTCCAGCCATAATATTTAATTTATTTAAAAGTTTTTCAGGACTTAATTTTTTTCCATTCACTGCAATTGGGTCACTGTTTTTAAAAGTAATTTTTACTTTTGTAGGTTTGTTAGGAGCTTTTTGTGGTGAAACTGTTCTCTGATAAATAAATTCAGGAGCAGAGTTTTTTGGGTCCTCTAAAACCTTGCCTTCGGTTGATGTATGAAAAATATTGTCATCTACAGAAAATGGAGGTGCTCCTTTTTTATCTTTAGGAATTGGTATACTATTTTTTTTAGCGTATTTAATTAAATCTGCTCTTGATTGTAATTTCCATTCTCTCCAAGGAGCTATTGTTTTAATCTTATTTTTACCAAAATATGAGTAACCTAACTCGAATCTTACTTGATCGTTGCCTTTTCCAGTCGCGCCATGCGAAACTGCAAAAGCCTTAAATTTTTTTGCAATTTCGACTTGTCTTTTTGCAATTAACGGCCTAGCAATAGATGTGCCTAATAAATATACTCCTTCATAAACTGCATGAGCTCTTATCATTGGAAAAATATAATCTTTCACAAAGATATTTTTTAAATCTTCGATAATTATTTTTTTAACGCCTAATCTTTTAGCATTTTTTATAATTTTTTTTTTATCTAAAACCTGCCCAATATCAGAAGTGTAAGCAATTACTTCAGCTTTATAATTTTCTTGTAACCATCTCAAAATTATAGATGTATCCAAACCGCCTGAGTAGGCTAAAACAATTTTTTTCATTTAGCTGCAAGCTTTTTTTGCCGTGTTATATGCTTTTGTGAATCCCATCATAGAATAGTGATCAGTGGTCTCAGCTCCTTTTGTGGTTCTTGCTTTTACAATTATGTCAGTTGCTTTTTTCATTAATTGAATGAATTTTTTCTCTTCCTGATCATCTAACAACCAAGCAAAATCTTTTTGTGAAAAAAAAGAATGTCTTCTTTTCCCAGAGCTAGCGGTTACACTTGATGTTTTATAATCATGGCCACTTGTTAAACTTACTTCATCTTTGATTTCTTCAGAAGGCCTGAAAGTTACAAATAACTTTGATTTATTTCTTTTTACGGCAGCTGGCGCTCTTTTCGTCGGAACAGTTTGAGCAAAGCAAATTTTTCCTTTATCAGTTTCCGCTATAAAGCTTTCCCAGTTTTTATATTTTCCAGTTGATCTTGGCGTAACAGCAAAAGTATTAACAGAAAATAAACATAGAACTAGTATTATAAAAATTTTTTTAACTGACATATTTTATTTTTATACTAAAAATAATCTATTTCAATGCTTTGTATTAAGGAGATGGATTTGGGTTATTATTATGGATAACATCAATCTTATTTAAAATTTCATCTGACAGTTCAATATTTACACTATCTATATTTTCCTTTAATTGCTCCATTGTTGTTGCCCCGATTATATTACTCGTAACAAAAGGTCTGGTGTTTACAAAAGCTTGTGCTAACTGAGCCATTGTCATGTCATTTTCTTTAGCTAATTTATAATATTCCTCGTACGCTTTCATAGCTAAAGGATTTAAATGTCTTTCCCAACCTTTGAACAAAGCCTGTCTAGATTTCTTTGGCATTTGACCATTTCTATATTTTCCAGATAAAGCGCCTGTAGCAAGAGGGTAATAAACTAGAAGTCCACATCTTTCTCTTATTGAAATTTCAGACATTCCGATTTCATAAGTTCTATTAACTAAATTGTAAGGGTTTTGTACTGACATCATCCTAGGTAATTTTTTACTTGTTGATAATTCAATGTATTTTGAAAGACCATAAGGTGTTTCATTAGACATACCAATGTATCTGATTTTACCGCTCTTTATAAATTTACCCAATGCTTCAAGAACACTTTCAAAGCTATTCCATGTACCCTCATCACTATCAACTGTATATTCTCTTGTTCCAAAGTAATTAGTTGATCTTTCAGGCCAATGCAATTGGTACAAATCTATATAATCTGTTTTGAGTCTTTTTAAGCTGCCATCAATTGCTTTACCAATTTTTTCTTCATCAAAATTATTTCCTCCACCTCTAATCCAACCACATCCTGGACCTGCTACTTTTGAGGCTAAAATTACTTTTTCTCTGTTTTTTCTTTTCTCAAACCAATTTCCAATCATAACTTCGGTTTTACCGTAAGAATCCGAGTTAGGCGGCACCGAGTAAAGCTCTGCTGTATCAAAAAAGTTAACCCCTTCACTTAAGGAATAATCCATTTGTTCAAAAGCATCTTTCTCAGTATTTTGTGTACCCCATGTCATCGTTCCAAGACAAATTAAACTTACATCTAAATCTGTTGTGCCTAATTTTTTAAATTTCATAAAATTGTAATAATTATAACAGTTTTTTAGGTCAATTTTTGCCTATTGAAAAGTACTTAAAAAAACTTATATAGTTAGGTATGGAAATTAATAAACAAAGATCAACAGTTCGTTCTTCAGCAACTGAAGCAATTATAGATCAGGGTCTCAGATCATATATGCTTAAGGTCTACAATTACATGGCTTCCGGTGTATTATTAACTGGCTTCGTTGCATTGATGTTTTTTAAAATGGCAGTGGTTACTTCAGCTGAAGGCCAAATAATTGGATTAACTAATTTTGGTAATACAATTTATGCTTCAGGTTTAAAATGGGTGATAATGCTAGCTCCACTAGCTGTAGTTTTTTATATGAGTTTTGGTATAGCTAAAATGTCGGCAGCTAAAGCACAAACAACTTTTTGGGTTTTCGCAGCTTTAATGGGCGCCTCGCTTTCATCAATTTTTTTAATTTACACAGGTGCAAGCATAACAAGAGTTTTCTTTATAACTGCAGGTACTTTTGGAGCAATGAGTATTTACGGTTACACAACTAAAAGAGATTTAACTAAACTAGGCTCATTTTTAATGATGGGCTTATTCGGAATAATAATTGCATCATTAGTAAATATTTTTATGAAGTCTTCAATGATGTATTTTGTTATTTCAATTATAGGTGTTCTAGTGTTTGTAGGTTTAACAGCTTATGATACACAAAAAATCAAAAATATGTATTTAGTAAGCGATAGTGGCGAGCTGATGGGTAAGAAAGCAGTTATGGGCGCTTTAACACTTTACCTTGATTTCATAAATCTTTTCATCATGCTTCTGAGACTTTTCGGTCAAAGAAGATAATTATTTTATAATTTTTAATCTACTCCAGCTAGTTCTATCTATTAGAAGATTCAAATTTTCTGACTTTTTAATCACTTTCCCGTCTTTATCTTTGATTAAATATTTTTCATTAAAATAATTTGGCTTTAAGTTTTTTGTAATTCTTAACACGGGTTTATCAGATGCTCTTTGATAGACATCAAATGAAACTTCTTTTGTTCCAGTTGAAAAAGAATAATCTTTCCATGATCCATTTGAAACCATTTTCGCATAAAGATTTAAAATACATTGAAGCTCTTTCTTGATAAAAAATCTCTCTTTTTCACTTTTTTTAATATCGTTATTAATAATTAATCTAATTTTTTTCATATTTTATACTTATTAATTAATGGCACTTGAAAAACCGTGAATATAAAAGTAATTGGTAAAATTCCCCACACTTTAAAATTTACCCAAGTTGTTTCCGGTTGTGTTCTCCAAACTATCTCATTCAAAACAGCTAAAAATAAAAAAAAATAAGCCCATCTAAAATTTAATTTATTCCAACCAATCTCGTTTAATTGAAATGCGGTTTGTAAAAATAATTTAAGAAAGTTTTTTTGAAAAAATAATTTGCTTATTATTAATATACTAGCAAAGATCACATTAACTATTGTTGGTTTCATGTAAATAAATACTGGATTATTAAAATACAAAGTTAGACCGCCAAAAAGCGTGATGATCACACCACCTATTAAGGGAACATAAGGAATTTTTTTTTCAATAAAATACACTATAGCAACCGCTATAATTGTTGCTATAATTAATGGTGGTATAGCTACTGTAAGATTATTCCCACTTTTGTAGTATATAGTGAAAAAAATTAATAAAGGTCCAAAGTCAGTAATAAATTTCAAAAATGACTTATTCACAACATATAAAGAGTAACATATTATTTAGTTTAAACAAATTAGATATTGATTTTAATAAAAAAATTACTAACTATGAGACATGGCAACAAGTAATAATGCAAAATTCTCAATTGGTGAAATTGTAAAACATCGCCATTTTGATTTTAGAGGCGTTATATACGATGTGGACTTTGAATTTAATAATTCAGAGGAATGGTACCAATCAATTCCTAAAGAGGTTCGACCAAGAAAAGACCAACCTTTTTATCATCTACTAGCTGAAAGTAATGATGTTACATACGAAGCTTATGTTTCTGAGCAGAATCTATTATTAGATAAATCAAAAGAACCTGTTAAACATCCACTTATAGAGGAAATTTTTTCAGGAAAAAAAGGCTCAAGTTACTTCAAAATTTCGAATTAATTAACATTCGCCTAAAATAAAACACCATTTATTCAAATCTGGAACACAGAGATCAGCTATCTATTTGATGTTTTAGCCCAATTGGGAATAAACTCCTTATATTACTCCCTCCCATTCTCAGTTGGGCTTATAATAGAACTTCACAAAAAAAAAATATTATAGTAGTTAAGGCAGATGTTTAATTTTTTTTATAATAGCAACATTTTCACTTGGTTAGAAAAACTAACGAATTTTATTAATTCAATTTTCTTTGTATTACTACTAGCTGGTCTATCATTTGCGCTGGTTTTTTCTCCACCAGATTATTTGCAAGGAGACAGTGTTAGAATTATGTACGTACATGTACCCGCTGCTTGGATTAGTTTAGCCTCTTTTACGTGTATAGCATTTTTATCAATTTTTAATTTTATTTTTAAAATTAAGCACCTCACATTAATTACTAAAAGTATTGCACCTATTGGTTTGCTGTTTACTTGTATTGCAATTGTTACTGGATCTATTTGGGGAAAGCCTACTTGGGGAACTTTTTGGGCTTGGGATGCAAGAATTTCTTCTATGCTTATATTGGCACTTTTTTATCTAGCTTTTATTTTTACCTATAAATTAGTTTCAGATGAGGAAAAAGCTAATAAAATTTCAAGCATTATTGCTGTATTTGGATTTATAAATATACCGATCATAAAATACTCTGTTGAATGGTGGAGCACTCTTCACCAACCTGCTAGTATAAAAATAACAGGATCAAGCACCATACATTCTTCAATGTTAATGCCACTATTACTCATGTTTTTTGTATTAATAATGTATTGTGCGTTAATTTTTCTAATGAAATACAAGACAGAAATCATTAGAATTAAGAAAAAAAATTTAAAAAGATTATGATTAATGATTTAATTTTAATGAACGGTTACGGAATCTTTGTGTGGTCTTCTTTTATTTTAACTTTTTTAGTTTGTGGGATTTTTTATTATAAAACTCGTAAAACTTTAAAAAAGTATGAGGAAGATTTCGCTAAAGAAATTAGCGAACTTTCAGTTGAGCAGAAAAAAATAGTTCTCGCAAACTCTAAAATTGCATCAAAAATCTTATCTTCATATAATAAAACTTTCTAAAGCATTTAATGCTTCCTAAAAAAGTAAAAAAAAGAGCATCTCTTTTATCAATATTTCTATTACTGTCTGTAATTGGAGTTTTTTTGATTTTAAATGCTCTTAACAAAAATATATTATACTTTAATTCGCCTACAGATATAAAAAAAAGCCAAGATATTAATTATAATAAAAAAATTAGAGTTGGTGGAATGGTAAAAAAAAATACCCTCAATGTTAAGGATCAGGAAATTAGATTTATAATTACTGATTTTAAAAATGAGGTAGAGGTAAGTTTTAAAGGTACAATACCAAATTTGTTTGCTGAAGGCAAAGGAGTAGTAGCAGAAGGAAAATTACAAGATAAAAAATTTTTTATTGCGGATAGAATTCTTGCTAAACATGATGAAAATTATATGCCACCAGAGTTAAAAAATATAATGAAAGAAAATGCTGAGTAATACAGGAAATTTTTTATTACTTTTAAGTATTTCATTTACTTCTTTTATTATCTACCAATCGTTTATTTGTCTAAAAGAAACTAATGATGTGATATTCAAAAGTATTTATAAAATTAGTTTGCTGCAAAGCACAACTATTTTAATTTGTTTTTTCACATTAATTGGAGCTTTTATAGTATCTGATTTTTCCTTGATAAATGTCTACCAAAACTCGCACACACTTAAACCAATCTTCTATAAAATTTCTGGGACTTGGGGAAATCATGAGGGCAGTTTATTACTTTGGGTAATTATTTTGACAATTTTTTCATTTTTGTTTCTTATTACAAATAAAAATCATCCAAAAAATTACAGAGTAAATACTTTAATAATTCAAAATATTTTAATTTTAGGTTTTTTATTTTTTATTTTATTTAATTCAAATCCTTTTAGCTCTATAAGCCCTATTCCCAAAGAAGGGCTTGGATTAAATCCTATTTTACAAGATCCAGCTTTAGCCATTCACCCTCCATTACTTTATGTGGGTTTTGTGGGATCATCTATATATTTTTCAGCAGCTATGGCTTCTGTAATTACCAATTATTCTGGTAAATCTTTTGCACAATCAATTAAAAGTTGGGTAATCATTTCTTGGTCTTTTCAAACACTTGGAATATTAGTTGGATCTATTTGGGCTTACTATGAGTTAGGTTGGGGTGGATTTTGGTTTTGGGATCCAGTTGAAAATGCATCTTTACTTCCCTGGTTTGCTATGACTGCATTATTGCATTCATTATTAGTTTTAGAAAAAAGAAATATACTTTATTTTTGGTCGATCATACTTTGTTTGTTAACATTTACTTTAAGTGTGACAGGAACCTTCTTAGTGAGATCCGGCATACTTAATTCTGTTCATACATTTGCAAATGATCCCTCTAGAGGAATTTATATTTTATCATTTCTAAGCTTAATGATATTTGCATCGGTTTATATTTTATTTGCTAAATACAAACCAACACATGATCAAATCAACTCTAATAGCAAAGAAACATTCATCTTAATAAATAACTGGTTTATGATGTTCTACTTAATTACTGTTTTATTAGGTACTTTATACCCTATTTTTACTGACGCAATTTCAAACAATAAGATTTCAGTCGGTCCACCTTTTTATAATTCAGTGATAATACCTGTTGTAGTTGTCTTTTTATTTTTTATGGCCGTAGGCCCAAAAGTGAAATGGATAAAAAATGGATTTTTAAATTTTAAAGATCTATTAAAAATAATTGGCGGGGCAATAGCCGTAAATTTTGTTATTACTTATTTTTTTAAAAGTTATAGTCTAATTTCCAATTTAATCATTATTTCATCAGTGTTTTTGATTATTTCAACTTTTTTGGATACATTTAAAAAATCAAAGATTAATTTTGCGAGAATCATTTCTCATTTTTCTTTCGGTTTTTTAATTTTTTTTATAGGATTAAATCATAATTTTTCAATTGAAAAAGATTTTAACTTAAAATTGGGTGAAACAATAAAAATTGACAATTATAATTTTAAACTCAAAGATTTAAAATTACAACAGTATGACAATTATAAAGCTGTTATAGGAAAAATTCAAATAAGTGATTTATCTACCAACGAAAAAAGGACCTTAAATCCAGAGATTAGAATTTATAATAATCCTCAAACTTTAACTTACGAAGCTTCAATTAAAACAAATTTTTTTAGAGATTATTACTTAACAATGAGCAATATAGATCGCTCAGATTATTACAATATCAAATTTCAAAAAAAACCACTTATGATTTGGATCTGGATTTCAGTTGTTATGTTATCATTTGGAGGATTTTTAAGCTTCATAAGAAATGCAAAAAATAATTAAAATTACAATAATATTACTCTTAATTTTTATTCTTGGAATATTTTTTTTATCGTTAAACAAAAGTTCAAATTATAATACAGAGTCTTTAGTTGGAAATAAATTAGGCGAAATAGAATTAGTAAGTTTTGAAGATGATAGTATTTTTACAAATGATGATTTTAAAAAGAATAGCTTTACTTTAATCAACTTTTGGGCATCTTGGTGTGCTCCATGTAGAGTAGAACATCCACAATTAATGGAATTGTCAAAAGAAAATAATATACAAATATTAGGAGTTAATTTTAAAGATAAAAAAATTAATGCTTTAAAATTTTTAAAAGATTTAGGTGATCCTTATGAATATTTAGCCAGAGACAGCAATGGGAAACAGTCGGTCAATTTTGGAATATATGGTATTCCTGAAAGCATTTTAATAGATGATAAATTAAAGATAATAAAAAAATTTGTTGGACCTCTTACAAATCAAGACCTAAATAATATAAAAGAAATAATAAATAATTTATGAAGATAAAAATTTTTCTTATCATTTTTTTCATTAACTTTAATTTAAATCTTGGTTCAATTGAGCCAATTGATGAAAGTAAAATACATAAAAATTTAAGATGTTTAGTTTGCCAAGGTCAATCCATAGCCGACTCAAATTCTGAATTTGCTTTAACGCTTAAAATGGTTGTTAAAGACTTAATTAAGAATGGCAAATCAGAGGATGAAATTTACGATTTTCTCTCAGAAAAATATGGAGACTGGATCTTATATAATCCTAAGCTAAATGTAGGTAATCTTTTACTCTGGAGTCTTCCTTATTTAGCATTGGTCCTTGGAGGCGCAATTATTGTTTCTTTAGTAAGAAAACAGTCAAAAAAAACTTAAAATCCAAACTGTACATATTAGATATTTAGTTGTATTTTTTCAAAATGAAATTTCATTTTATAGCATTTTTATTTTCTTTTTTATTTTTATCATCATTAATACATGCTGATGAGGGTAGTTCCGACTTATCTTTTTATACAGGAACTTTTGATGTCATTGATGAAGAAGGCGATGATCAAACTACATTATTTGGTATAGAACATAAAAATCCTAATTTGTTTAGAGATACCTTTCTAGGAAAATTTAAACCTATCTCTGGAGCTTTCATTACTGGAAACAGCTCTGTTTATTTATATACTGGTGTTGAAGGTCAATACGGAATTGGTCCATTAAAAATCTTACCTAGTTTTGCACCTGGATATTATGAAAAAGGAGACGGGAAAGATTTAGGAAGCGTTCTTGAGTTTAAAAGTGAAATTAAAGTTGGTCTAGATATTTTTGAAAATTCAAAATTGAGCTACAGCTATAGTCATATATCTAATAATGATTGGGGTGATACTAATCCAGGAACAGATAATCAACAAATTACATTTTCTAAAAACTTTTAATAACAATGAATTTAAACGATTGTTATAACTTTGATGATTTTAGAAAATTAGCAAAAAAAAATTTACCAGCACCAATATTTCATTACATAGATGGTGGTGCTGACGATGAAACAACACTTAAAAGAAATACTGAGTCTTTTTTAAAATGTGATCTAGTCCCTAATATTCTTGCAAGCGTTGGCGAACCGGATCTTTCAACAAATGTTTTTGGTCAAAAAATTGATATGCCGCTTTTTTTATCACCAACAGCTATGCAAAGACTTTATCATCATGATGGAGATAGAGCTTCTGCAAGAGCCGCTGAAAAATTTGGAACATTTTACAGCATGTCTACTATGGCAACTTCTTCAATTGAGGAAGTAGCTAACATTTCAGGGGGTCCAAAACTTTTTCAACTTTACATTCATAAAGACCAAGGTCTCACAGACAACCTAATTGATAGGTGTAAAAGTTCTGGATTTAAAGCGATGTGTTTAACTGTCGATACTGTGGTTGCAGGTAATCGAGAAAGAGACCATAGATGGGGATTTACTACGCCTCCAAAGCTTACTCTAAAAAGTTTGATGAGTTTTGCATCGCATCCTAAATGGGCATTTAATTATTTAACACATGAAAAATTTCAACTCGCAAACGTTTCTCACTGGACTAAAAAAGGTTCGAGCATTGCAAAAGGGGTAATGGAATACATTAACGAACAATACGATCCGGCAATGAGTTGGAAAGATGCTGAATATGTTGTGAAGAAATGGGGAGGACCTTTTGCTTTAAAAGGTGTAATGTCAGTAGAAGACGCGAAGAGAGCGGTTGAAATTGGAGCTTCGGCAATAATGCTTTCAAATCATGGAGGTAGACAACTTGATGGGTCTAGATCGCCTTTCGATCAGTTGCCCGTAATAGCTGATGCAGTTGGGGGCAAAATAGAAATTATTTTAGATGGAGGAGTAAGAAGAGGCACTCATGTTCTGAAAGCACTATCTTTAGGAGCAACAGCTTGTAGTTTCGGAAAAGGTTTTTTATTTGCATTAGGGGCTGGTGGCCAAAAAGGAGTTGAGCAAATTTTAATGAGAATGAGGGACGAGAT
>CACBZI010000025.1 GCA_902543665.1 uncultured Pelagibacteraceae bacterium | reverse complement strand
CCATTTTTTTCAACCTTTTTCTCAAGCTTGGAGTTAAAGAATTAAACCATCTTTTTTCTTGCCCTGATTTAGGCAAAACTTCTCCATACTCAATCATTTGATCTGGTAATAAATCTTCTAAATATACCCAGACAAAGTCTTTTTTTAAATTAGTATTTTTAATCAAAATTTTTCTTAGTCCTAAAATTAATTGTTTTTTTACCTTTGAAGTACGTCCAGCTCTTATTTGACCATTTAAAAAAATTTCTTTTGTCTTAACTAACTTACCTCCAATGAAATGGGAATTTTTTTCATTTTTTTGAAATATCACTTGAGCAAAAAAAGTATTTGCGCCTGTAAATTTGCTATGAGTGTTAGAAATGTCTTTTGCTAGTAAATTTTTTTGTTTTTGAGAAAGATTAAAATTTGAACATTTGACAATATATGTTGGCATTAAATTATTTTTTTTTATTTAAAACTCTTCCTGCAATATTTCTTAATTTCTTTATTGTTTTTTGTGATCTTAATTTTGGATCTGTTATAATTGCAACATCTAAACAATCATTTGCGGGATCTTTTTCTACAGAGTACTCTTTAAAAGTCTTAATAATTTCTTTAATCATATTTTGTGCATTGGCTGCATTTTTCATTAAAGTTTGGATTACCATACTCACATCAACCTCTTCATGATCAGGATGCCAACAGTCATAATCCGTTACCATAGCGACTGTGGAATACCTAATTTCTGCTTCTCTAGCTAATTTAGCCTCTGGCATATTAGTCATACCAATTACATCTGCTCCCCAAGTCCTATATAAATTTGACTCTGCTAGTGTAGAAAATTGAGGTCCCTCCATAACAACATAAGTGCCTCCAACTTGATGAGCGATATTTAATTTTTTTAATACAGCCTCACAACAATTTGAAAGCCCTGCGCTTATTGGTTTAGCCATTGAAACATGGGCTACTATTTCTTCATCAAAAAATGTTTTAACTCTAGAGAAAGTTCTATCTATAAATTGATCCACTATTACAAACTTTCCTGGCTCTAAATTTTCTTTAAGTGATCCTACAGCAGAAACCGAAATTATGTCTGTTACTCCTAATTGTTTCATAGCATCAATATTTGCTCTAAAATTTATGTTAGTAGGATTAATTTTATGTCCTCTGGAGTGTCTAGGGATAAAACATATTTCCTCTTTTTCAAGTGAAGCTAATAAAATCTCATCAGAGGGTTTTCCCCAAGGAGTATTAATTTTCCTCCATTTAGATTTTTCAAATCCCTCCATTTTATAGAGGCCGCTTCCCCCAATTATCCCAAGCTTTCTTTTTTTCATTATTTAATTATTAATCCTTTTTTGTTAGAACTTGAAGCAAATTATGGATTTAAAAAAACATATAAGATCAATACCTGATTATCCTAAAAAAGGAATTTTATTCAGAGATATTACAACTTTAATAAAAGATGCTAAAGCCTTTAAATATACTAACGACAAAATAATAGATTTAGCAAAAAAAATTGAATTTGACAAAATAGCCGCTATTGAGTCTAGAGGTTTTGTTTTTGCATCAGCAGTTTCTTACAAATTAGAGAAACCATTCATACTCCTAAGAAAAAAAAATAAACTCCCAGCAGAGGTACACTCGGTTGATTTTGAACTAGAATATGGGACTGCAACCATAGAAGTTCACAAAGACTCTATTAATAAAGGAGATAAAGTACTTATTATTGATGATTTAATAGCTACTGGTGGGACAGCTAATGCAGCTGCAACAATAGTTGAAATCTCAGGGGGAAAGGTTGCTGGCTTTATATTTGTTATTAATTTATTTGATTTACCAGGTAATAATTTACTCAAAAAAAAGGGTTACAAAACAGAAAGTCTTATAGAGTTTCCAGGACACTAGCTATTTTTTTCGAGAAAATTATTTATGTAGTCTTTAAGTTTTATCTTCCCAAAATATTTGTACATTCTATTTGATAGGTTTTTATTTGTAAGAGCAGAGGCATATCTTTCACCTGGTCTCTTAGGTAAAAATTTAATTTTAGATTTAAACATTTTAGCGACATTAATTAACGAGTAAGATTTTTTATTTGCAATACTGTAGTGTCTACAAAGATTTTTTTTCCAGGCTATAAAGCAAACTTGAATTGTATCATCTATATGGGTAAACCTTCTTGTTTGTGTACCAGGTCTAACAACTGGGAGGGATTTGCCTCTTTTAAAATGATCTTCAAATATTCCTATGACTGTAGCCATCTGTCCTTTAGAAATCTGGTGGGGTCCATAAACGTTATAAAAATAAATAACCTCATATTTAAAATTAAACCATTTTTTTAAATTCTCTAATAATTCTAAATTTTTAGCTTTAGAAAAAGCATAAGGTGACAAATTTTTATCATTTCCTTTGTTGCCAAGTGATGCAGAGGTTGCAGAGTAGATGAGTTTAATTTTATTTTTTAAACAAAAATTAAAAACAGAATTAGACCCAATAGAGTTTGACTCGATACATTCATTCATAGATAAAAAACTCTGATAAATTCTTGCGAATTCACCGAAATGAAAAACAGTTTTAATTTCTTTTGGATTATTAATTATTTTTGAAATATCAGCTGTTATTCCTTTTATATATTTTATTCTTGAATTTTTAATATGATTTTTTTTTGTTCCAGATGAATAATTATCTATACTAATTATTTTATATTTTGTTTTTTTAATCAGAAATTTAATTAGGTTGGTACCAACGAAACCAGCTCCACCAGTGATTATTATTTTATTTTTTTTAATCATTTAAGGATTAATAGCTACAAGGTTAATATAAATCAATCTATTGATGGCCTATACCATGATTTTTTTCCCATCATAGAATTTAAAATTCCACTCATCCTACAAAAATATATATTTTTCTTTTCTATATTAAAAATCACTTGATAAAAAATAGTTTTAATAAGTGATGAAAAAAGTTTCGGGAAGGTAATTATCGATGCAATAAAATATCCCTTATATTTTTTATGATAGTAAAAAGTTGACCACATCCAATGCCAATTTCTATTTTTTTCAAATTCAATAGAGCTTTCTTTATTTACCGAACTTGCTCCATCATGTTTAATAATTATTTTTTTATCTAAAAAAATTTTACCCCCCTTTTTTTCTACCCTCTTGCAAAGGTCTATTTCCTCAAAATATAAGAAATAGTTTTCATCAAAATAATCATTATCAAACTTTTCTAAATTTAAAAAAATTGCAAATCCTTTCAAATTTTTAACTTCGATAATATCATTTTGATTAAAAGAATAATCTACCTGTTGGTTATTTGCAGGGCCGAGTAACCAAAAATCTTTTTTTTGATTGACAAATAAATTAAAATATTTGATTGCATTTTTATCTAGTTCTGTATCTGGATTTAGTAATAATGCAAATTTAGTTTTTAGTTTACTTAAACCAAGATTGTTTGCTGCAGCATATCCTTTGTTGCTACCTGTTAGAAAACACTCAACGTTCGAAAAGCTATCCTCTATCTTTTTTTTAAAACTGTTATTATCTGAATTCTCTACTACAATTACTCTTAAATTTGCTGGAATTGACTTCAAGCACGTAAATATTTTTTTTTCACTTTTAAAAGTTACTATTACTATTGAAAGTTCATTCGAATCCATAAAATAATAATATTTGATTTATAAAGATAATTCTTTTACTAATTTAACACATTAATCTTAATATTCTTATGAAAAAAATCATTGTTACAGGTGGATCAGGTTTCATAGGTAGTAACTTAGTAAACTATCTCATTAAGAAAAAATACTATGTAATAAATATTGATAAATTAACTTACTCATCAAATAGATATAATCGACCAAGTAAAAATTATAAACTTTATAAAATAGACATTAATAATAAATTAAAGTTAATTAAGATTATTAAAAAGTATAAACCTACAGCTATTTTTAACCTTGCTGCAGAAACTCATGTAGATCGATCAATTGATGGACCTAGAAATTTTATAAATACAAATATTAACGGAACTTTCAATCTTTTAGAAAGTTTGAGATATCTTAAAAAAAGTAAAATTACTCCAAAATTAATTCACGTATCCACTGATGAAGTTTATGGTGATATAAAGAACAATTTAAGGTCAGATGAAAATTTTAAATATGATCCAAGTTCGCCATATTCTGCTACAAAAGCTAGTGGCGATCATCTTATAAAATCTTATTTGAGAACTTATAAATTAAATGGTGTTATCTCGAATTGCTGCAATAATTATGGTCCTTATCAATTTCCAGAAAAACTAATACCCAAAATGATATCAAATATATTCAATAATAAAGAACTACCTATTTATGCAAAAGGAAAAAATTCTAGGGAATGGATACATGTTCAAGATCACTGTGAGGCCTTATTAAAGCTATATTTAAAAGGTAAATCAGGTGAAAGTTATAATGTTGGAACAGGTAAAAATATGACAAATATTGATTTAGTAAAAAAAATTTTAAAAATAAGTAAACAAATAGGTATTTCAATTAAAAATAAAACAAAAATTAAATTTGTTAAAGATAGACCAGGTCATGATTTAAGATATGCGTTGAACTCATCAAAAATATTTAAACAACTGAAATGGAAAGCGAAAGTAAAATTTGATGAAGGACTAATAGAGACAATAAAATGGTACTTCGAAAATAAAAAATTTTTAAATCAAATTTCAAAAAAGAAGTATGAAAAGAGGTTAGGATTAAAAGTATGATCAAAAAAGGGATTATATTAGCAGGAGGTCATGGAAGTAGAATGAGTCCTTTAACTAAAGCAGTTAATAAACAGCTGCTACCCCTATATGATAAGCCATTAATTTTTTATCCCCTTTCTATTTTAATGTTAGCCGGAATAAAAAATATTTTAATTATTGTTAACAAAGGTCAATTAAATCAATTTAGAAAAATACTTCCTGAAAAAAATAACCTTGGTATTAAAATTGAATATAAAGAACAGTTAAAACCAGCTGGCTTACCTCAAGCATTTACAATAGGAGAAAAGTTTATAGGTAAAGATAATGTGTGTATGATTTTAGGTGATAATTTTTTTTATGGGCAAAGTTTAACAAAAATTTTAAAAAAAAATTCTGTTTTTCAATCAGGTGCAAAAGTATTTTTACACCCTGTTAAAAATCCTCAAAATTATGGGGTAGCTTTTTTAAATAGTAAAAACAAAGTAATTAAATTAGTAGAAAAACCAAAAAAAACAAAATCAAACCTTGCAGTAACAGGTCTTTATTTCTTTGATAGCAAAGTTATAGATTTATCAAAAAGATTAAAACCATCAAAAAGAGGGGAGTTAGAAATAATCGATCTTTTAAACCTTTATAAATCTAAAAAAAAACTTAAAGCTGAGTTTATTGGTAGAGGTGGCGCATGGTTGGATACAGGAAATGTTAAAGATTATTATAGTGCATCTAATTTTATATCTACTATTGAAAGCAGACAAGGACTTAAAATAGCGTGTCTTGAAGAAATAGCATTCAACAATGGTTGGATTAAAAAAAATAACATTCTTGAGTCTATCAAATTTTACGGAAATTGTAATTACTCCAAATATCTTAAGTCAATTATAAAATAATGACCAAAATATTAGTTACAGGATCTAATGGACGATTTGGGAAAATTTTAAGAAAGATAAATATTAAAAACAATTTCATATTTCGAAATAAAAAAGAACTTAATATACTATCATCTAAATCAATAATTAAAAATCTTAAGAAGTTTAAGCCAAAGTATGTTTTGCATTTAGCTGGCTTATCGCGCCCTATGAAGATACATGATAAACAAATCGCTAAAAGTATAGACCTGAATATAATCGGTACCGCTAATTTAGTAAAAGAGGTTTCAAAACTTGGTATAAAAATAATTTATCTATCTACAAGTTATGTCTATCCAGGCACCAAGGGAAATTACAAAGAGACTGACCCAATAAAACCATGGAATAATTACTCTTGGTCGAAACTTGGAGGGGAATGTTCAGTCCAAATGTATAAGAATTCTTTGATAATAAGACTTTGTATGACGGAAAAGCCATTTGTGCATAAACAAGCTTATGCGAACGTTAAACTAAATTTTATATTTCAAGAGGATGCAGCTAAAATGGTTTTAAAAATATTAAATAAAAAGGGTATTATAAATGTAGGTGGTCCTAGTCAGACTGTTTATAATTTTGCAAAAAAATATAATAAAAAGATAAAAAAAATTTACTCAAAAGGTGAATTTCCAAAAAAAATAGATATGAACTTAAGCAAATTTAAGAAATTTTATAAAAAATGAAAGTAAAAAAAACAAAATTTAAAGGATTATTAATTGTAAAGCAGACTAATAATTCTGATAGTAGAGGCAACTTAAGAGAAACCTTTAACAATAAAATTTTAAAAAAAAAATTTATTTTTGAATACTGCACTACCTCAAAAAAAAATGTTTTACGAGGATTTCATTTTCAAACAAAATATAAACAATCTAAATATGTCAATGTTGTAAAAGGTAAAATACTTGATGTAGTCATAGATTTGAGAAAAAATTCTAAAACGTTTGGAAAATCATTTAAAATAATTTTATCGAAAGAAAATGCTCTTGGTTTATTTATTCCCTCAGGATTTGCTCACGCCTATTATAGTTATGGGAGAGAGAATATAATTTATTATAAACTAGATAATTATTACGCACCAAATTACGAAAATGGAATTATTTACAACGACAAAAATATTAGGATTAATTGGCCAAGGAAAAATATGGTGATCTCTAAGAAAGATAAAAAACTTATTTCATTTAAAAAATTTAAACAAAAATTTAAAGGTCTTTAATTCAAATCTGTTATATCTTTAAATATTATTGGTAACGTTTTAAATTTTGAATTTTTTCTAAACCAAAACGATAGATAACGCTCAGCCAAAAAACCATAAATTCTTTTTAAACCATACCCTTTTAAATTAAACCCAAATTCCTTTTCACACTTTTCAAGCCATGGGAAAATGTCGTTATAGTAATCATTTAAAATAGCTTGGGATTTACAAATTAACATATTATGTGGGTTAAATGAAACTTCTGAATTAACAAATTTACGAAAATCGTTACGATCCTTTTTATCAAGTAAATCAATAGCTTTATCTAAATTTCCTTTTCCATGCATCATATCAAAATGAAACTTTATAGTTCTTTTGCTTTTGTCAAAAAAAAGTGAGGGTTCTTTAAGCATATTAATAAAATTTTTTTTGATAAATTTTGAAAATCTAAATTGATTTATCAACAACGGCTCTCCTAAGACTACATCAAACTCAACAAAACTTTCTGGTATTTTTTTTAACAATATATCTTTTAAGCCGTGCAAATTATCAATGCTACTTTTATTATTTTCTCTTACCCAGAATTTTCTATACTGACAAAATCCTATCCATTCTTTTTCATTTTCGATGATTTTATTTTTCCATAACCAATAATGGAAGGTGTATTCCCCATAAAATGGATTTTTTTCTGAAATATTAATTTTTGTGTTATCTGAAATAAAATTTTTATTTTTTATAGATTTTCCAAGACCTACTGGTAATAATCCTAGCTTTTTTATTTTTTCATAATGATTGTCATTAGTTGTTAGGCAATACATTTTCATTGTTTGTAATCCTTAAAGAATTTTTTCCCAGAAATAAAATGTATGAACTTTCTTAATTGAAATTTATTTTTTTTCTTCATTTATTCTGGTAGCGAGGGGCGGATTCGAACCGCCGACCCCAGGCTTATGAGTCCTGGCCAACGAAATCTACCCTTTACTTCTTAACGTTATACAATACTTTTTTTGCAACCTTAAACTATATTTTGCTTCTGAGTGAGTCCAATTTGTGACCAGAATAATGTATGATAATTTAATGAAAAAACTTTTAGTGATTATCGTTCTAAGTTTGTTTTTTAGTAGCAAAGCATTTTCTAACGAAAAATTCTCAAATTGGATTAAATCTTTAGAATTGAAAAAGTCTATTTTTCAGGACAATAAGTTTTATATGGGTGTTAGTTATACTGGAGAACCTGATTATCTTAAAAATATATTTCCAATTCTTGTATCCTTTATCTATGACGAGGTTTATTCAGACGATAAACGATATATTGTTAGATCTGGATGCAAGCCCAGAGACTGTGTTGGAAACGTCGGATTGCTTTGGGTAGATTTAAAAGAAAAGGTTGCAATAGGAGTTATAAATCATTCTTGGTGGGATAATTTAGATTTTAATACAGGATCAATTAGTCAAATATTTATCTTTTCGAATTTTCATGAAAACCATTTAGATTTGCCAAACGAATTTAAGGTTTCCTACTTAAAATGGTTGAAGGAAAATGAAATCGCGCCTAGCAAATATAGATTTTTAAATTCAAAAAATACGCTCAAAGAGATAGATAACTTCAAATGAAAATAGGGATGAAAATTGTTTATGTGATTTTATTTTTATCTATTTATATTTTCTTAATTAATGCAATAAAAGAACCTCACGAAAGTTATTCAATATTTGCGATGATGTTGTTTATTCCAACGGCATTTGTGGCAGCGTGGGCAATACCTCAACTATTTAAAGACGCTGTAGTTCCATTTTTTAAGAAGCTAACAAAGTTTTTTAATTGGTTAGCTAAATTTATTCCTAAAAGTGGGGACTAAATGAAAAAACTTTTAGCTATCTCGTTAACTAGTTTATTGCTTTGCAATTTATCTTATGCGAATACGCCTGTTCAGCAATACGTATTTGAAAAACTTTATGATGAATATTCCAAATGCACAGTCTATTATAAGTTTTTAAGTAGAGGCGTTGACAGAAAAAAAGATATTGCAACACTAACTGAAAAAGAAAAATTATTTGTGAAGGAAATGAATATTTTAAGTGAGGAAGCTGAAAAAAATATGTATTTTTTTTCTACAAAGTTGAATATTTCTAATGAAAATACGCAATCAAATATTCAGGATATTTATAAAAATTTCCTTGATATCGCTGGAAGGGATTATTCTAAAACTGAATTGTTAAATGAAAAATTTTATGCTCTTTGTTCCAATTCTTTAAAAGATCCTAAATCTCGAATGGTTTATTGGGATAAAGATTTCCAAAAATTAAAAAAAAATGATGATCAAAATCTATTAAATAAGACTCTAACTTGTGCAAATTTTAATGACTATAAACGGAAAAATATTATTTTTGGCATTTTTTTTAATTCAGATCAAAAGGCATCAATTTTGCATATAAAAGATTTTGAATTAATAGAAGCAAAATATAATCTAAAAGCAGAAATTGAAAAAATTAGATTTACAATAGATATAAAGGATATTGATAAATACGAAAAAAATAATCTTCCTGAATGGTTTTATTTTAAAAGAGATATTTTAGGTTTTAGCTACAAATATAAAATTAAGATTGGAAATGAATATGATCTTCAAATTATTAGATGCAAGCTGAGTGATATAAATTCATTAGAAGTTTTAAAAAAATTTATGTATAAAAAATTACAAGAAAATATAAAAACTCAAAAAAAACAAAATAAAATTTAAAAGATTAAATTAGTCTTCGTCTGAGTGTGATCAATTTGTGACCAAATAAATATTTTTGGTTGTATAAAAATTAATAAACGTTGATTTTATTGGTAGCGAGGGGCGGATTCGAACCGCCGACCCCAGGCTTATGAGTCCTGTGCTCTAACCAACTGAGCTACCTCGC
Organism: uncultured Pelagibacteraceae bacterium; assembly: GCA_902543665.1. Taxonomy (GTDB): domain Bacteria; phylum Pseudomonadota; class Alphaproteobacteria; order Pelagibacterales; family Pelagibacteraceae; genus Pelagilacustribacter. The sequence goes on along the minus strand of CACBZI010000025.1, from coordinate 1,936 downwards.
CAATTGATGTTTTTATAATATATTTGTTCAACTAAATCATTAGTTTAGTTAATCTTGAAAATACTAGATAATTGGATTTTTAGAGAGTTAAAATAATGCCAAAAACTGTGACTGCGGATACTGCTGCTACACTTAGTGCTAAATTTCTATTTCTTTCTATCTTTTTTTCCTCATTCATTCTTGTGAGAAGATCTGTAAGTTTCACCTTGTTTTGATGACTTGTTTCTTCAGCATGATTATCGAATTTGTATTGTGAACTCATCAATTCATTTAATCATAATATGAATAATATTGAATATTCTCTTTGATCAAATTGGTCTCATAATTGTGATTCGACCCAAAATGATTTAATTTTTGTCTAAAATATCAAAAGCAGGAGTATATTTTAGATTAAAAGCATCTGAAACACTTTTGTATGTTATGTGCCCTTTATAAATATTTAACCCAGCTAAGAAATTTTTATTTTCCATTAAAGTTCTTTTATACCCTTGATCAGCAATTTTAACTAAAAGTGGTAATGTTGCTTTATTTAATGCCATTGTTGAGGTTCGAGGGACACCACCAGGCATATTAGCTACACAATAATGAACAACGTCATCAACTACATAAGTAGGATTTGCATGTGTTGTTGGTTTACTAGTTTCTACACAACCTCCTTGATCAATTGCAACATCTACAATGACCGATCCTCTTTTCATTGATTTTATCATTTCTTTAGTGATTAGTTTTGGAGCTTCGGCTCCAGGTATTAAAACACCGCCAATTAGTAAATCACATTCAGATATAAGTTTTTTTAAGTTTGTTTTATCACTTTCAGTAGGAATTATTTTGTCGCCAAACATTTCATGCAACTCTTTTAATCTTTCTTTTGATTTATCAACTACATAAACTTTTCCCTTCATACCTGTTGCTATAATTGCAGCATTTTCTCCAACTACCCCTCCGCCCAAGATAACAATATTTGCAGGCTCAACTCCAGGTGCTCCACCTAAAAGCAAACCTCTTCCATTTTGATTTTTTTCTAAAGAATGGGCACCTGCCTGAATTGACATTCTTCCAGCTACAGCACTCATTGGAGCTAGCAGCGGCAGTCTCCCTTTATCATCGGTTACTGTCTCATAAGCTATACAAATTGACTTAGATTTTATTAAACCCTCAGTAAGTTCTCTAGCTGCAGCTAAATGTAGATAAGTATAAATAATTTGATCCTCTCTAATCATTTCAACTTCACTCATTTGGGGTTCTTTTACTTTTACAATTATTTCTGCATCTTCAAAAATTTTTTTTGCATTATCATAAATTACTGCTCCAGATTTTTCGTAATCTTGATTAGTAAATCCAGCTTCTAATCCACCATTAGATTGAATTAAAACTTTATGACCTTTTTTATTTAAAACTTTCACACTATCAGGAGTTAATCCAATTCTGTGCTCTTGAAGTTTTATCTCCTTAGGAACTCCAATAATCATATCTAGGATTTAGAATAATTTGTAATACCAGTTCTTAATTTTTCAATAATTTCATCAATATGTTTTTTTTCACATATGAATTGAGGAGCAATTATAAGAGAGTCACCAGTATTTTTAAAATTTACACCAGCTTCATAGCAATGCTTAAAGGTCTGAAAGCCAGCTTTTCCAGGCTTATCTTTCATTTTCATTTCAATTCCACCCATCATTCCGTATCCTCTAATACTAACAACTTCCTTTAAATCTTTTAATGAATGTAAACCTTCTTGAAAATATGGAGACATTTCTTTTGCTCTTTTAAAAATATCCTCTTTATCAAAAATATCTTGAACGGCTAACCCAGCAGCGACTGCAACCGGAATTCCTGAATATGTATATCCATGAAATAATTCTGGGGTTCCTTCAGGTGCTGAAGAACCGTCTAAAACTGTATCGTAAATTTCCTCTTTAACAGCTACTACTCCCAT
>CACBZI010000024.1 GCA_902543665.1 uncultured Pelagibacteraceae bacterium | reverse complement strand
CAAAAAAATTATAATACTTTGTAACTTTTCTAAAATTTGATCTTATCGCATTATCCAAGGCATTTACTGGTCCATTTCCTTCACCATGACATTCTATTTGTTTTCCATCGATTATAAAAACTACTCTTGCTTTAGTAATTATTTTTTTCTCCTTAGAAACATTTACGTCATAACTCTTAACTTTAAGATATTCTGGAACTTTTCCTAATAATCTATTAGCTAACAATTCAAAGGATGCATCAGCACCATCATAGGAGTAGCCACTAAACTCTCTATCTTTAACTTCGTCTAATATTTTTTTAACTTTTTGATCTTTAGAGTCAATCTTTACTCCATATTTTTCAAGTCTAGACAATATATTAGATCTACCAGACTGATTAGAAATTATAATGTTTCTATGATTTCCTATTAACTTTGGATCTATGTGTTCATAAGTTTTAGGGTCTTTTTTTACAGCCGAAACATGAAGGCCACCTTTATGTGAAAATGCTGAAGCTCCAACATAAGCCATATTTTTATTTGATTTTCTATTTAATATTTCATCTAATAATCTTGAACAATCAGTTAAAGAGGATAATTTATCTCTTTTAATATTTATTTCAAATTTATCACTAAAAGATTTTTTTAAGCATAAATTGGGTATTATTGACATTAGATTTGCATTTCCACATCTTTCGCCTAATCCATTAATAGTTCCTTGAATTTGTCTAACTCCACATTCTACGGCAGCCAAAGAATTAGCGACTGCATTTTCAGTATCATTATGAGCGTGTATTCCTAAATTTTTTCCAGGAATTACTTTTGAGACTTTTGATACAATTTCTCTTATCTCATTAGGTAATGTCCCTCCATTAGTATCACATAAAACTATCCATCTTGCGCCATTATCATAAGCTTGCTTTAAACAATTAAGTGCATATTCAGAATTAGCCTTATATCCATCAAAAAAATGTTCTGCATCAAATAAAAACTCTTTTTTGTTTTTAACAAAATGCTTTGTAGTTTCTTTAATATTTTCTAAATTTTCTTGTTCTTTGATGCCTAAAGCAACTTTTACATGAAAATCCCATGATTTACCGACAACGCACACTGCAGGTGTGTTTGCATTTATTAATGATGCTAATCCAGGATCGTTGTCAGCACTCCTACCTGTTTTTTTTGTCATACCGAAAGCAGTGAATAATGTTTCTTGCATTTTAGGAGGTTTTGAAAAAAATTTTGTATCTACCGGATTAGCTCCCGGCCAACCTCCTTCTATATAATCAACACCAATTTCAGATAAAACTTTTGCAATTTTATTTTTATCCTCAATTGTAAAGTCTACACCCTCTGTCTGTGCACCATCTCTTAATGTTGTATCAAAGATATAAATTTTTTCTTTGTTCATTTTACTTTCCAAATTGTTTTTTCTTTTTGATCTTCTATCATTATGCCTTTTGATAATAATTCTTCTCTTATTTTATCTGCAAGAGCGAAATTTCCATTATTTTTAGCTTTTGTTCTCTCATCTATCTTATTTTTTATATAACTCTCAGATACACTAATTTTACTTTTTTTAAAACTCTTCCACTCCTTCTTATCTAAATTAAAAAGTCCTATTAGTTTACACGCTTTATTAAATTTTGATTTTTTTTCCTCATCACCTTTACTTGCAGCAATATATAGATCATGTAATTTTGCTATGTAACCAGGTGTATTTATATCATCCAATAATACTTGATCGACCTCTGTAATATTTTCCTCTTTTTCTGAATAAATATTGTACCATTTATCAATAGTGCTTTCCTGACTTTTTAAAAGCTTATCATTCCAATCAAGTGGTTGACTATAATGTGCACTTAAAAGAGCTAACCTTACTACTTGACCAGAATATTTATTAACTGCATCTGATATTGTTATTACATTACCTAACGATTTTGACATTTTTTCTCTGTTAATAGTAACAAATCCATTATGAATCCAATAATTTGCAAAATTTTTAGTATTATTATTACTACACGATTGAGCTATTTCGTTTTCATGATGAGGAAAAATTAAGTCAAGACCACCTCCATGTATATCAAAGTTTTTACCTAGATATTTTTCACTCATTACTGAGCACTCTAAATGCCAGCCTGGTCTTCCTGTGCCCCAGGGTGAATCCCATCCAGGATCGTTATTTTTTGATGGCTTCCATAAAACAAAATCCACTGGATTTTTTTTTAAATCTGAAATTTCTATTCTAGTCCCTGATTTTAATTCATCTAAATTTTTATTAGATAGCTTTCCATAATCTTTGAATGAGTTCACTGAAAAATAAACGTGTCCTTGGTTTTCATAAGCAAATCCTTTTGAAATTAATGAAGCCGTCATCTCAATCATACCTTTAATATGTTCAGTAGCTTTTGGTTCTATTGATGGTTCTAAACAGTTTAGACTTTTACAATTTTCATGAAAAGTATTCGTCACTTTTTTTGTAATATCGTCTATGGGCATTTTATTTTTATGGGATGCCTCAATTATTTTGTCATCTACATCTGTAATATTTCTTACGTACGTAACATTAGATCTGTATAATACTTTTAATATTCGGTATAAAACATCAAAAACAACTAAACTACGGGCATTACCAACATGGGGGCTGTCATAAACTGTTGGACCACAGGCATATAAAGAAATTTTTTTTGGATTTATTGGTTTAAAAATTTCTTTCTTTCTTGTTAGAGAGTTAGTTAATAGAAGATTACTCATTAAATTTGCAAACTGGTATAGGATTCATTTTGTGTAAATTTTTTTCTCTTATTTCTAAATATTTTTGGTAGTTTGGATCATTTTTGTTTACCATAGCTTTCTCAAGATCCTCATAACTCATACCAAGTTGTTGAACATCATTTCTTCCATCGTCCCATAAACCATCAGTTGGGGGAGTATTTATAATATCCTCTGATACTCCAAGGTATTTTCCGAGTTCCCAAACTTGAGTTTTAGTACAATCAGCTATTGGCGAAATGTCAACTCCACCATCTCCATATTTAGTATAAAAACCAACACCAAAGTCTTCAACTTTATTGCCTGTACCTACAACTAGTCCATTGTTAGCTGCAGCTACTTGATATAATGTTGCCATTCTTAATCTAGCCCTAGAATTTGCATATCCATGCTCATTATCAAATTTATTCAAAACTTGAGAGAAAGAGGCGAATAATTTATCCATTTCTAATAAATGATGTTCAACATTGTTGTATTTTTGTTTTAACCACTTTGCATGTAAAAGACTTAAGTCATGTTGTGACTTAATTTGTTTGATTGGCATTGTTAACACAATTGTTTTTTTACCAGTATTTGCACATAAAGTACTAACAACCGAAGAGTCGACTCCGCCTGAAATTCCAACAATTAAAGCTTGAGGTTTATACGATGACGAATCGCAATATTTGTTGATCCATTCAGTGATGATTTTAGCTCTTTTTTTTACATCCATAATTAGTACCTTATCTCTCTTTTAAGGTTTGGTCTTAATAATTACAATAATTATTAAGACGCGGCTTGAATAATTTTATTTGATATTTTTGAATTTTTCTTGATTTCTTCAGAAATTAAGAAAGCTAATTCCAGAGCTTGATCTGCGTTTAACCTTGGATCACAATGTGTTCTATACCTATTTTGTAAGTCTTTTTCTGAAATTTTTTGAGCACCTCCAGTACACTCTGTCACATCTTGACCAGTCATCTCTACATGAAGACCTCCAGCATAACTTCCTTCTGACTGACTAACAGCAAAGAAATTTTTGACTTCTTTTAATACACTTTCAAATGTTCTTGTTTTAAAACCAGTCGCAGCTTTAATAGTATTTCCATGCATAGGATCGCATGACCAAATTACTTTAAGACCCTCTTTCTTAACTGCTTTTATTAAACCTGGAAGATATTTTTCAACTTTATCAGCTCCGAATCTTGAGATTAAAGTCAATCTACCTGGGTCATTATCTGGATTAAGGATATTACATAGATTAACAAGTTCTTCAGGTTTCAATGTTGGTCCACATTTAAGTCCAATGGGATTTTTAATGCCTCTACAAAATTCTACATGAGCACCATCTGGCTGTCTTGTTCTATCTCCTATCCAAACAAAATGAGCAGAGGTATCGTGATATTCTCCTGTTGTTGAGTCAATTCTAGTCATAGCTTCTTCGAAAGGTAACAGCAAAGCCTCATGTGATGTGTAAAAATTTACTGATCGCAATCTTCGGTTATTATCCGAATTAATACCGCAAGCTTCCATAAAAGCTAATGCATCACTTATTTTATCCTCAATTTCTTTATATTTACCTTTTGTTTTGTCTTTTATAAAACCTAAGTTCCAAAGATGAACTTGTCTTAAATCAGCAAATCCTCCTTGAGAAAAAGCTCTTAATAAATTTAAAGTTGAAGCAGATTGAGAATATGCCCTAAATAATCTTTTCGCATCTGGTATCCTAGCTTTTTCTTTAAACTCCATTCCATTTATATTATCACCTAAATAACTAGGTAATTCTTTACCATCTTTTTTCTCAGTAGGTGCGCTTCTTGGTTTTGAAAATTGACCAGCAATTCTTCCAACTTTTATGACTGGCATTGAAGCGGAAGCAGTAAGTACTAGTGACATTTGTAAAAGAACCTTAAATGTGTCTCTAATATTATCTGGGTGAAATTCAGCAAAACTTTCAGCACAATCTCCACCTTGTAATAAAAAAGCTTTACCCTCAGCTACATCTGCCAAAGATTTTTTAAGAGATCTTGACTCTCCAGCAAATACTAAAGGAGGATATTTCTTAATTTTACTTAAAACTAAATCCAGTTCCTCTTTATCCTTATAAGCCGGCAGGTGTTTAGCTGGATATTTAGTCCAGCTGTTTAAATTCCATTTTTTCATATTCAACTTCTAGTATATATATTGCTTGTGTCTTATTTCAAAGCAATTTTAATAGAAAATTAAAAAAATATGAAAATTATTAATAAAAAAACTGAAAAATCATTAATTGATCATTTCATAAGAAATCTAAAAAAAGATTACTTAAAAAATAAAAGATTAAATAAAAGATTCAGCTTTGTTTTAACAGGGGGTCAAAGTCCAAGAAAACTTTATAGAGAACTAGCTAAAAATAATATTGATTGGAGTAATATTGATCTATTTTGGGGGGACGAAAGATATGTTTCTCGTTTTTCTAAAAATTCAAATTATAAGTTAGCCACTGATGAATTAATTAAAAAAATTGAAATAAATAAAAAAAATATTTTTCCTATAAAAACACAAAAATCAATTTTGAGGTGTTCTAAAAATTATTCATTATTAATTAAAAAATATTTTAAAAGTAAAAAAATTAGTTTCGACTACTGTTTACTAGGGATGGGAGAAGATGGTCACATTGCATCTCTTTTTCCTAATTCTAAAAATTTGAATAAAAAATTTATTTCAAAGCCAGTGATTAGAAAAGATTTTAAGAGAATAACCCTAAGTTTAAATGTAATTAATAATTCAAAGAAAATTTTATTATGGTTAAACAATAAATCGAAATCAAAAATTTATTTGAAATTAAAGAAAAAAGGAAGAAAAATACCTGTCAATAATTTAAATAGAAAAAATACTATAATTTATAAAATTAATTAAAAATTTTTAATTTTTTTATTTAATGAAATAATTTTTGTCTCAATTTTTAATTTTGGATATTTTTTTTTAAATATCTTTTTTATTTTGCTAAAAGATTTTTTGTGTACTTTTATCTCATTAACTTCTGAAAATTCCATTTTACCGTTTATAATTTTTGCAGCACCACAATCCTGGTGATTTATTACTATCAATTTTTTTATATTGTGTAATTTGATCGATGTATCAAAATTTTCCCAAAACGATTTGTGCCATTTTTTGAATTTATTGGCCGTGACACCTATTGCTGAACCTGCAATTGTAAAGGAGCTGTATTTACCGGTCATATTTTTTTTTTTTAGATAATTGTAAACGATAGGTTGAAATCTTGGATCTATGCAAGATAGAACCATCGCTTTATATTTTTTATTCATTTAATAAGAAAAATTTCTAATTTACTCTACAGTAACAGATTTTGCTAAATTTCTAGGTTTATCAATATCACAATTTTTTAATGAAGCTACGTGATAAGCTAAGAGCTGTAAAGGTATTGTTAGTAATAAAGGAGATAGCAAATTATCTAAGTGGGGCACTCTTAATCTAAATCTAATATTAGTACTTAATAATCTTTTTTTGTTATCAGTTATAAAAAAAATTTTACCTCCCCTTGCTATTACTTCTTGTGTGTTTGATAAAGTTTTTTCATAATATCTATCCTTTGGCGCAATAACAATTACTGGCAAGCCCTCTTCAATTAAAGCTAATGGTCCATGTTTCATTTCACCAGCAGGATAGCCTTCAGCATGTAAATAAGATAATTCTTTTAATTTAAGGGCCCCTTCAAGAGCAACTGGAAAAGAATTTCCTCTTCCTAAAAACATTGATCCCTTAGCGTTTAAAAATTCTTTAGCCATTAATTGAATTTGGCTTTCAAGTTTTAAAGTATCATTAATTGCCTCTGGAATTTTTATTAAGTTCTTAAAATTATTATCATAATTCTTTTTATTGATATCCTCTCTATTAATAGCAAGTTTTAAAGTGAGGATATATAAAACTATTAATTGTCCTAAAAAAGCTTTGGTAGAAGCTACTCCTATTTCTGGGCCAGCATGAATAGGCAATACCCAGTCAGAATTTCTTGCTATTGTACTTTCTACAACATTAACAATTGAGCAAGTTTTTACTTTATTTTTTTTACATATGTCTAATGCAGCTGCTGTATCTGCTGTTTCGCCAGATTGTGAGACAAAAATATAGAGGTTATTTGAATTAAATTTTAAATTTCTGTATCTAAATTCTGAAGCTATATCAATCTCAACATCGATAGTGGTTAGTTCCTCAAACCAATATTTTGCTACTAAGCATGAATGGTAAGCTGTTCCGCATCCAATCAAAACTATTTTATTAATTTTTTTTGGATTAATTGGAAAGTTATAAATATTTATATCTTTTTTCAGACTGTCTGTATATTCGCTTAGACATTTTTTGATAGTAGCAGACTGTTCAAAAATTTCTTTTGACATAAAATTTTTATGGTCTCCTTTATCAGAAATATTTTCATCATCAGATACGGTGTGAATCTTTTTATTTATCTTATTTTGATCTACATCATAAAATTCAACATTATCTTTATTTAATATACATAATTCACCATCATCTAAAAAAGAAATTTTATTTGTCATTGATTTCAAAGCATAAGAGTCTGATCCTAAATAATTTTCTTCATTTGAATAACCAACAGCTAGGGGGCTTCCTCTTCTAGCGCCAATTATAATATCTGAAAAATTTTTAAATATGATACCTAAAGCAAAACTACCCTTTAGTTTTTTCAATGTTTTAAATACTGATTCTAATGGTTTTGAATTTTGTAAAAACTTAGTTACTAAAACAGTAATAACTTCAGTATCAGTTTGTGATTTAAACTTAAAACCTTGAGTTTCTAGATCTTTTTTTAATTCATCTGAATTTTCGATTATTCCATTATGAACAACTGAAACCTCCTCTGAGGAATGAGGATGAGCATTTATAATGTTAGGAACTCCATGAGTAGCCCATCTCACATGACCTATTCCAATATTGCCATCTGAAGGATTTTTGAATAAAATCTTTTCAAGCTCGTCTACTCTTCCAGAGCATTTTTTTTCATCTATTAAGTTATTGTTTAAAGTTGCTAATCCTGCTGAGTCATACCCTCTATATTCCAATTTTTTTAAAGAATTAATTATATTAATTGAAACGGGTTTATTGCTTGCAATTCCAATTATTCCACACATTATTTTTTTTTCCTTTTATAGTTTTTAATTTCTACTTGTGATGCTCTTGTAAGTGCAAGTGATTTTTTTTTGACATTTTTTGTAATAACTGATCCTGCTCCAACAACGCTTTTATCATTTATACTTACTGGCGCAACTAATGAAGAGTTTGATCCTATAAATACGTTATCCGCAATTTTTGTTTTAAATTTTTTAACACCATCATAATTGCAAGTAATAGTCCCTGCGCCAATGTTTGAATTCTTTCCGATTGAAGTATCTCCAATATATGAGAGATGGTTCACTTTAGTATTTTGGTTTATTGAGGATTTTTTTGTTTCCACAAAATTTCCAATTTTAGTATTCTTTTTTAAAATAGTCCCCTCCCTTAATCTTGCATAAGGACCTATAATAACATTTTTTTCAATTTTAGTTCCTTCAAGATGACTAAAAGATTTTATGTGAGAATTGTCTCCAATTTTAACATTTGGTCCAATAACAACATATGGATCTATAGTTACGTTTTTACCAAATAAAGTATCTTTTGATAAAAATATTGTTTCTGGTGCAATTAAATTAACACCTTTCTTTAAAGCTTTATTTCTTAATAATTCTTGTGAAAGTCTATATGTATTAGCTTTATTTAATTTATTATTTGTATTCATTTAAAATTTCTTTACATTATTAATGTAACTGGAATAAGTCACAAAATATTTCTTTTTAATACTTTAAAAATGAGTCAAATATACACTATTCTTTTCGATCTAGACGGAACTATAGTAAATACTGCACCAGATTTAATGGCTGCTCATAATCATGTAATGAGAAAGTTCGGTCATTCAGAAAAAAAGCTTGAAGATATCAAGTCACTTGCAGGAAAAGGTGCATGGGTAATGATGCAAAGATCTTTTAAAGAGGAAATTAAAGATGAGAAAACAAAAAAAGAAATGACAAAAGAATTTATAGATTTTTATTCAAAGAATATTGATAGAGGCAGCGTTCCAATAAAGGGAGCTATTGATTTTTTTAAATGGGCAAAAAATAAAAATATTTCAATGGCAGTTTGTACCAATAAACAGGAGAGACTAGCGAAAGATTTATTAAAAAAGTTAGATTTATTTAAATTCTTTGAATATGTTGCTGGTTCAGATACTTTTGTATTTAACAAACCTGACCCTAGACACCTAACAGATGTTGTTGAAATAATTGGAGGCGATTTAAAAAAAACAATAATGATCGGAGATAGCGAAGTTGATGCTTTGTCTGCGCACAACGCTAAATTGCCATTTGTTTTAATCAAAGATGGATATACAGAAAAAACTGAGAAAGAAATAAAACATGATGAATTAATTTCTGATTTTGTCAATTTTGAAAAAATTATTGAAAAGTATTTATGATTAGTTTTGCTCTTTTTTCAGCTTTAGCAACTTTTTATTTTACAATGTTTTTTACACCAGGACCTAATAATGCAATGCTTACAGCATCAGGTATGAAATTTGGATTTGTGAGAACCTTACCACATTTGATTGGGATACCTTTAGGACATATTTTTCAAATTGGGCTTACCTGTTTTGGTTTAGCAAATTTATTTTTAATCTATCCTCAAATCCAATTTTACATGAAAATCTTATGTTTTTTTTATTTGCTTTACCTAGGGTGGAAAATGATTGGTTCATTTTCTATGGTTCAAAAAGAAACTGGAAGACCATTAAGATTTTACGAGGCATCATTATTCCAGTTCATAAATCCAAAAGCTTGGTCGATTGCGATCACTGTTGCATCAGGTTTTTTTCCAACTGAAGAAAACATTTTTATAGGGGTTGCATTTGTTACTATTACTGCAGCAATAATATGTTTTCCTACAATCAGTCTTTGGGCGCTTTTTGGAAGTGGATTAAGAAAGTTCGTCGGAGATATTAAAACAAAAAAAATTATAGAATATGTTTTAGCGCTTTTGTTAGTATTAACTGGTATATTTATTCTTATTAAATAATAGCCTTTGATTTTTATTTCTCTCTTTAATATAAACTTTGCAGATGCATTTTACAAAAAAGAACAGTTCTGAAAAAAGATTAGAATTTGTAAAAAAATTACAATCAAAAAAACTTCTAAGATTCCCTGGCGCTTATAATCCTTTGTGCGCAAAACTTATAGCTGAAATTGGATTTGATGGGGTTTACATCTCAGGCGGTGTTATGTCTAATGATCTGGGATTACCAGACATAGGATTAACAACTTTAGATCAAGTGAGTTATAGAGCCAACCAAATATCTAGAGTCACTGACCTTCCTACCATAGTGGACGCAGATACAGGATTTAAAGATTGTAAAAAAACAATAACAACTTTCGAGGGAAAAGGATTAGCTGGTTGCCACATAGAAGATCAAATAGCTGAAAAAAGATGTGGGCATTTAGATAACAAAGAACTAATTTCAAAAGATGAGATGGTAAAAAAAATTGAGGAGTCTGTAAATGCTAGAAAGGATAAAAATTTTTTAATTATAGTAAGGACTGATGCAAATACTGTTGAAGGTATAGATAAAACACTAGAGAGAATTAAATCTTATGAAGATGCAGGAGCAGACATGATTTTCCCAGAAGCAATGAAAGATGAAAAGGAATTTGAAAAAGTTAGAAAAATATCTAAAGGCTATTTACTCGCTAACATGACGGAATTTGGGAAATCCAAATTACTAAATAGATCACAATTAGAAAATTTAGGCTATAATTTAGTTATTTATCCTGTGACAACACAGAGGCTCGCTATGCAGAATGTTGAATTAGGACTTAAATCAATATTTAAAGACGGCCATCAGAATAACATCATTGACAAAATGCAGACTAGAAAAAGGTTGTACGAGTTAGTAGAATATGAGAAGTACAATACGCTTGATAAGAAAATTACAGATTTTTCTACAGAAGGACATGAATAATGAGTGAAGAAATAAAAAAAGGTTTGTTAGGTATAGTTGTTGACGAAACTACAATCTCGCATGTGGTTCCTGAACTAAGTGCCTTAACTTATAGAGGTTACACAGTTCAAGAGCTTTGCGATAAATGTGATTTTGAAGAAGTTGCATATTTAGTGCTCAACGGAGAACTTCCTAACAAAAGCCAACTAAAAAAATTTATTAAACAAGAAAGATCAGAAAGAAAACTTTCTAAGCAAATATTAAATGATATTAAAAAAATGCCTCGAAATGCTCATCCTATGGATGTAATTAGAACTTGTGTAAGTTTAATGGCATTAGAAGATAAGGATACAAAAGATAACTCTCCAAAAGCAAATATGAGAAAGGCAATGAGAATATTTGCTAAAACACCGACAGCTGTTGCTGCTTATTTCAGAACACGAAAAGGTAAGTCAATCATAGCTCCAAGTAAGAAATTATCTTTTTCAGAAAACTTTTTTAAAATGATGTTTAATAAAGTTCCTGATAAAGAAATTGTAAGAGCATTTGATATTTCGTTAATTTTGTACGCTGAACACAGTTTCAACGTTTCGACATTCACAGCTAGAACAATTACATCCAGCTTATCTGATTTACATGGTGCAATAACTGGAGCTATAGCATCTTTAAAAGGTCCATTACATGGTGGAGCCAATGAAGCAGTAATGCATATGATGAAAGAGATTGGAAAACCTGAAAAAGCAAAAGCTTGGATTGAAAATGCATTAAATAAAAAAAAGGTAGTAATGGGATTTGGGCACAGAGTTTACCGTACAGGAGACTCGAGAGTACCAACAATGAAACACTATATGTTTAAAGTAGCTAAGCTTTTGAAAAAAGAAAAATATACGAGAATGTATGAAATTTTAGAAAAGGTAATGATAGATCGAAAAAATATTCACCCCAATGTAGATTTTCCATGCGGTCCAACTTATTACATGATGGGAATTGATATAGACTTCTATACACCAATATTTGTTATGTCACGTATCACGGGTTGGTCTGCGCATATAATGGAACAGCATGCTTCCAACAAACTCATTAGGCCTTTATCTAAATATAGAGGGGCAGAAGTGAGAGAAGTTATGCTTTTGAATCAAAGATAATGATTACCTTAACAGAATTAC
>CACBZI010000023.1 GCA_902543665.1 uncultured Pelagibacteraceae bacterium | reverse complement strand
ATTTACGGAATAATTATTTCAGTCATTTTTTTATATTTTGAATGGGATGTTCCTGGATATTTAGAAAACACTACATTTTTACTTACATACGCTACTATATTTTTAGTTTTAATGTCCTTAGGTATTGCTTTATCAAGATTAAAAGTAGTGTCTTGGACTCATGCATCAATTCTAGGAGCGGTTAGAGTTATTATCGGACCTTTAATAGGATTTGGATTAATTAAATTTCTTAATTTAAACGGTTTTGCTGCTGGTGTTCTTTTAATTCAATCATGTATGCCAAGCGCAGTTTTAACATATTTGGTAGGTTCAATGTATTCAGAGAGAAAGGTGGTTGATAGCGTAGCAAGCGTTATCGTAACTTCTACAGTTATATCATTTATCACTATCCCTATAGTAGTTTATTTTAGTCTTAAATATTTCCAATAAATACAATAACTTAAAATACATAATTAAAGTAATTATTAAAGTTATAGGTAAGTATTATTTATATATATAATAAAAAATCTAAATAAACATTGAAAAATAATGTTTATTTAAGCTTAAAAAAGTAATCAAAAAGTTTAAAGAGGTGCTTAAAATTGAGATTTTACAAGATAAATTTTTAAAAATCAAAGATTGAAAGTCTAATATCCAGCAAAATAGAGTGTTTTAGACAACTCTAAAAGTAGCAATAGTCAACAATTCTACAAGCTTTGCGTGTAACGAATATAGCGTTTAAACGGCCATAGAGGGTGTTTTTTTTGCAATCATTGATTTTAAAGAACAACTCACTGGTGTGTGGATAAAAAATACAGTCAAATAGGGGCTAATAGACCCGATCGCCCGTCAAATAACAATTCTAGAGCCTTATACCCTCTTTTTTTAGTAAAAATCTCTTTGTTTTTACGCCTCCTTTGCCCGAATAGCCTCCAAGTGATCCATTCGATCTTATAACTCTATGGCAAGGAATTTTGGGCGCATAAGGGTTTTTTCCTATAGCATTGGCCACAGCACGGACTGCAAGGGGCTTTCCAATGGCTTTTGCTACCTGAGAGTAGGTTTTAACGCTTCCACGAGGTATTTTCCTCAAATAAGCCCATACTTTCTGCTGAAATTTAGTACCTGCTAGCTTCATTAGTCAAAAATTAAGTAAATTGTTAGAGATATGCCTATTATAAGGGCTATTATTAAGCCTAAAGCTATCATTTTTTTGCCTTTTGAGCTTGAGTTAGTCCAGAAGTACGAAATTCCGTAAACAGCAGCTATGAATACTACTATTGGAAGAATAAATTTAATCATTAGATTTAAAATTATACGTATTGACATCTAAAATCACTTAATATATTACTAATGATAATTAATTGTTATCAATAGTAATATGAATAAATTAGTAACAGATTTAAAAAAGCTTCATGAAGATACTTTAAACAACCTAAAGCTGTCTAAGGCAAATAATACACTAAGAGCGTATAAATCTGACTTTAAAGACTTCGGAGCTTTTTGTGCAAAACATGGATTTAATTCAATGCCAACTGAACCTAAAGTTGTATCCTTATATTTAACAAATCTCGCTGCTAACTCAAAAATAAGCACTTTAAGACGGAGATTAGTATCTATTGGAGTGGTTCATAAATTAAAAGGTCATTATTTAGATACTAAACATCCTATCATTATTGAAAATCTAATGGGTATAAAGAGAAAGATTGGAAGTATCCAAAAAGGTAAAAAACCTATATTAATCAACCATTTAAAACAAATAGTTAATGTAATAGATGACCAAAAAATAGAAAAAATTAAAAAATTAAGAAATAGAACATTAATACTAATAGGTTTTGGCGGAGGGTTTAGAAGAACAGAATTAATTTCAATTGACCATGAAGATTTAGATTTTGTCGAAGAAGGTGTAAAAGTAACCTTAAGGAGATCTAAAACTGATCAATTTGGAGAAGGTTTGATTAAAGGACTGCCCTACTTCAAAAACGAAAAATACTGTCCAGTTACGAGTTTAAAGAATTGGTTGAACTTATCAAAAATAAAAACTGGCCCAATATTTAGAAGATTTGCCAAAGGTTCAATACTTACAAGGCACAGACTAACAGACCAGTCAGTAGTATTAATAATTAAAGCTTATTTAAAATTAGCAGGAATAGATAATCAAAATTTTTCAGGTCATAGTTTAAGATCTGGTTTTGCCACGGTTGCAGCGGAGTCAGGTGCAGACGAAAGAAGCATAATGGCTATGACAGGCCATAAATCGACACAAATGGTTAGAAGGTATATAAAAGAGGCAAATATATTTAAGAATAATGCTTTAAATAAAATTAAAATCTAAATATACATTTATTTATTTGATGAAAGACTAAAAAATAACTTTAAATTCTTTACTAAAGAACTAAAAAAATTTTTTTTAACCAACACAGGTTTATTATTAAGTAATCTCATTTTATAATTTGAATACTTTTTAAGCGGTATTTTCCATTGATACCCATAGAGAAATTTACAAAGAAGCTTGGCTTTATTTGGTAAAAAAATATTTTGCTGCAAATTACTTTTTCTGATTGGATAAAAATATTTTTTAGGGATATGTAAAAAAGAATTATTATCTCTAAAATTACCAAAAAAATTATGCCTATCAATTATGAATTTATTTTTTTTTAAATTTGTAAAAAAATATAAATCAATAAAAATCATAATATCATCGATTTTAAAAAAGAATTGAGTAAAATATTTGTGTGAAATTTTCTTGTTTATTTTATATTTTTTTGACTTTTTAATATCTTTTTCAATTTGTTTTTTGTAATTATAATCAACGAGAAAATCTAAGTCATCATCATTTTTAATTATACTATTATCTCTTTCGATTCCAAGTAAAGTACCATAAAAAATAACAGGTTTATATTTTTTAAATTTTTTTGAAAAATTTATCAATTCTTCTAAATATAATAATTGCTGTTTGGTCTTAGTCATTAAACAAAGTTAAAATATAAATTTCGATTTTAGTTTGCAAAGTATTAATTCAATAAAATATTTAATAGAAATTTCTGGTCCTTTTAATGGTCCATAGTATTTGGTTTTTGACATTAAATAATATTTTTTAAAAAATCTCGTTGATATACCCCATTTTTTTAAGAAAGTTTTATCACCTCTATTCATTTTAAAATTTTTTTTCTTTCGCGTTGTAATGGAGCCAAAATGATATACTTTAAAATTATTTAAGCCTTTGAAGATACGTACTCCTTCATTCCATAATTTCATGTTGAAATCAGGATCTGAACCTATACCTGGGTTGAATTCTTCGCTAAAACCTCCTACTTTTCGCCAGATTTCCTTATGCACACAGTGAGGAGCAAAATGAGATCCTTGATGATCATCTATATTTAAAAATTTAATATTATTTAATAGTTTTTTTTCATCGAACTTTTCGATGGTTTCACCACAATTATAAATAATATGACCAGAGTTAGGTTCAATCATAGAACCAGATAGGTAAAAATTCTTATGATTTAAACTATCAATTTCCTTTTTGAGATATTTATCCCAATCAGGACAAAAATACATATCATCATGTGCATATATTAAATAATCCTTTGAAGCCTTGTTTGCTATTAGGTTTATAGCAGAACAAAGACCAATGTTTTCTTTCGAATAAGTAAAAAGAATATTTTCTTTTTTCAAATAGTTTTTTGTTTCACTATTGAAATCCTCACTTACATGAACTAGTATTTCATTATTTAAAGACGAAGTTTTTTGAATACTTTCAATGCTTAATTTTAGATATTTGAAGTTATTTAACGTTGGAATAAGAATTGAAAACATAAATTATAATTTTTTTTCCCAAAAATACTTTTTTGTTTTGATACTTAAAGTTTTATTGATTATATATTCTGCAATTATCTTCGAATTAAAAAACTTATGATATTTCTCTCTACCTCTTTTAGCTATTTTTTTTCTTAGTCTGTCATTATTATTAAATTTAATAATCTTATTAGCTAGATCATTTATATTTTTATAAGTTACGATTTCTTTATTATTTAAAAAATTTTTAAATTTTGTTTTTTCATCAACTAACACTAGTAAGCCATTTCCTATTAGTTGTGCAAATCTATCGCTACTATAATATTTAACTGCTTTTCCTTGGCTTAAATTAAGACCCATTTTCGAATTTGAAATCTTATTTATAAAATTATCAGCCCAAACAGGTTGATGTGCCTCCATTCCATACAAATCATATTTAATATTAGGAGTTAATTTTTTTAATCTTTCAATAAATATTTCTCTTTCATCAAATTTACCTTTTTTTAAAACTCCCCTATGAACACCGTGGCTCATTGCAAAAAAAACATCATTATTTAAATAGCTATTTTGGTCGTTTTTTAACTTTTCAAAAGACTCATCAACTGGATTAGGTAAATAAAAAATGGGTTTATCTTTTTTTAAATTAAGATTTTTCGGATCGCTAGTGCAAAAATTAGCATCCATTAAATCAAGTTTATGCCTAAACCTATTTAAATTTTTAATCCATTTAGAATCCATACGATCTAAGAACCATTGGCAGAATTTAATATTTGGGTAGGTTTTTTTTATAAATTGAAGCGTTTCTCTTTTAATAAGATCTGCGTGACCAAAAACAATTAAATCTGGCAAATAATTACTGATAACTTCTATTAGTTTTGAATTGAGTTTTTTAGAGCCATCTAAATCATTAATTTTTCTATAATAACTAACTATATCTCTATCACTAAACTCTAGAACACTATGATTTAATCTTACAAAACCGTTATTTATTCTTTTTCCTGTATTATAAAATAGTCTACCATTGTGTCTTTCATTAAAATTAGTAACGTGTAGAATTTTAAGTTTCTCTTTACCAGAAGTTAATAATCTACTTTGATTTAAAATTTCATTTCTATATGAGTCTATCTGCATTGATGCATTTAAATGTGTAAGATTAAAATTTTGTAAAGATAATTTTTGTAATTGAGTTCTGTAATTTTTATTTTTGATCAAATTTGAAACAGCATGGAAAACATTTTTTTTTGAGAGTTTATTTAAAATTATACCATTTGTAATAGTTTCTGGGAGACCTCCCCTATTAGTAATTATTACAGCACATCCGCAACTTGACGATTCTAAACTAGTTCGACCAAATGGCTCTTCCCATCTCGAACAAACTACAGATATACTTGATTTTTTAAAAATTTTAATTACCTCGTTATGTTTTTTAAATCCTAATATTTTTAATCTATTATGATTAAATTCGATTTTTTCTCTTTCCTCGTCACCTATTACTATAGCTTTCCAATCTTTATATTTGTCTAAAATATCAATAATTGCTTCCCCAAATACATCATAACCTTTAGCTTTATTTAATTTACCAACAAATGTAATTACTTTCTCTTTTTTTTTTAAATAAACTTTTTGTTTATCAGCGCTTTGTCTTATGATTGTGAGTTTTGGTGATTTAATGTAAATTTCATCTAATTTAGATAAAAATCTTGTTTTGGACCATTCACTATTAAAAATAATTTTAGAGCACAATGTAATTAAATTTACTCTTTCATTAACTGTTTTTGATCCATTCATGCTTAATGGGTCATTATGGAAATAAAGTACCTTCTTAGTTTTGCTTGAAGGTAAGAGTTGAACGTATATAGGTCTATTATGTATTTCTAAAATATCCGAAGGTTTTTTTGCCTCTAGATTAATAAATTTATTAATATATTTTGAAGTTTGACTTCCAATTCCTAAAATTTTTTTAGATATATTTATATTTTTATATTTTATATTATATCTTTTTTTAAAATCTGTACTCCCATAAACAGTAATATTTCTTTTAAATTTACTTTTTTTTATTACTGAATTTAAAAAAATTGAAACTGCCCCAGGATAATTAGGTGAGAAATTTTCTTTATATGGAAGTAAAATTGAAATTTTCATTTTTTTTTAATTTTTGTCTTAATGTCCTATTATTCTTTATATAATATTCTCTAGAAATTGCCTCTTTTTTAGTTTTAAAAATTTCCTTATAAATTAGTTTCCATTGTCTACCTCTTGTAAACTTTGCTCCTTTGCCAGTGTTATGAAGTTTAATCCTATTTTTTATATTATTTGTATAACCTACATATGTGACTGGTTTATTGCCCTTTGATTTGAGCATATAAACATAATAATTCACTTACAATTAGTACCCTTTAGAGTCTGGGCTTTTTTTAGTCCCTTTTATTTTTTCAATTGCTAATTTCGCACCTGCGCTCATAAATCTTTGATCAGATCCTACAGTTACTAGGTCAAAACCTTTTGAAATCATTTTTTTTGCATATTCAGCAGTTCCATTATGAATTCCGGCTAGTAAATTTCTTTTTTTAGCAGCATCTAAAATTATAGATATTTTTTCAAATGCTTTGGTCCCTTCAGGTTTATCAAATCCTGGCTCTTCTCCGATAGCCAGGCTAAGATCCGCCGGACCGATATAAATGCCATCAAGATTTGGTGTATCCAAAATTTCATCTAGTTTGCTTAATGCCTCTTTAGTTTCTATCATAGCTAATTTCAAAATTTCATTATCTGAATGTTTGGCATAATCAGCACCTCCATATAGTAACCCTCTTATTGGGCCAAAACTTCTATAACCCTTCGATGGATATAAGCATGCTTGCACAAAATTTTCTGCCTCTTTTCTGTTGCTAACCATTGGACAGATTACTCCATAGCAACCAGCATCTAAAATTTTCATAATTTGCCCTGGCTCGTTCCAATTTACTCTAGCTAATGGGGTGACCTCTGTAGTTGATATAGCTTGCAACATATTTAATGCATTTGGGTAATCAATGACACCGTGTTGCATGTCAATAGTGCAAGAGTCCCAACCTTGATGAGCCATTACCTCAGCCGAAAAAGCACTTGGTATTTGTAACCAGCCATTCACTATTGGTTTACCATCTTTGAACATTTGTTTAAGCTTATTATTTCTCATTCGTAAGATATACCGAAGTGAGTATATTTAATATTTAGATAATCTTTGATTGCCATAGATCCACCTTCTCGACCATATCCAGTTTGCTTTATACCTCCAAAAGGTGCTTCAGCAACAGCTACAACCGGTGTATTCACTGCTACACAACCTGTTTCTAATTTATCAGATGCTTTGTTGGCTTTTTTAAGATCTGTTGTGTAAACATAACTACACAAACCTAAATCATTATTATTTGCTCTCTCCATAACTTCATCAAAATTTTCAAAAGATAAAATTGGCACGATTGGGCCAAATGGTTCTTCTTTCATGACAGTAAAATCATCCTTAACATTATCAAAAATTGTTGGCTCGTAATAATAACCTTTATTAAAGTTTGCTGCCCTTTTACCTCCTAATAATACTTTACCACCCTCTTTTTTGGTAATTTCAACTAATTTTTCAACTCCCTCTAATCGCTCTTTAGTACATAAAGGACCTAGTAAAGTATCTTTATCCATACCATTACCCATTTTTAATTTTTTTGTTTTTTGAACCATTAAACTAGCAAATTCATCTTTTTTCTTCTCATGAATATAAAATCTATTAGGAGAAATACAGACTTGACCATTATTTCTAAATTTTGCTGTTATTGCCATGTCTGTTACTTTATTTAAATCCACATCATCAAAAACAATAAAAGGTGAATGACCACTTAATTCCATAGTAACTCTTTGAACTTTATCTGCAGCTTGTTTAAGAATTAGTTTTCCAACTCTAGTTGAACCAGTTATAGAAATTTTCTTTATAATATCTGATTGAATTAATTCAGTAGAGATCCCAGCTGGATCGCCTGATAATAAATTGACCACACCCGGTGGAACCCCTGCCTCTTTGCATATATCTACGATTTCCATTACACTACCAGGTGTTATTACGTCTGGTTTAACAATCACTGAACATCCTGCTGCTAAAGCTGTAGAAATTTTTCTTGAAGCCAAAATAACTGGAAAATTCCATGGAACTAACGCTGCAACCACACCTACAGGCTGATAAATCACATGTATTTTTGTATTTGGAAAACGACTTTGATTTATTTCACCAAAAATTCTTTTTGTTTCCTCTGAGTTCCATTCAAATATATCGGCAGCACCGCCTACTTCCCCAGCTCCCTCAGATAATGGTTTGCCGACCTCTAAAGTAAGCCATTTAGATAAGGTATCAACTTTTTTTCTCATTAATTCTGAAATTTTTCTAATTACTTTAGATCTTTCCCAAGGTGATGTGTTTTTCCAGATCTCTAAACCTTTTTCTGCTGATTTAAGAGCTCTTTGTATATCTTTACTATTTGCTTTTGACGCCTTACCAATAATTTCTTCAGTAGCTGGATTAATTACTTCGTAAGTTTCACCACTCGATGATTGTTGCCATTTACCGTCAATAAACTGACCAAATTTTTCGTACATAAATTATATATAATTATTGAATATATTAAGTTAATTATCTATCTTATAAAGAATTTATGAAAAACATTCAACTTACTTGTGCTCATGCAATTGTTAAATTCCTTACAAAACAAAAAATTCTAATTGATGGAAAGAAAGAACCATTATTTCCTGGTGCATTTGGAATTTTCGGACATGGTAATGTGGCTTGTTTAGGACAAGCACTTCAAGAAAATCAAAAAGAACTTCCTACATGGAGAGGTCATCATGAACAAAATATGGCTCTTACAGGAATAGCTTACTCCAGAGCAAAAAGAAGAAAACAAATTTTTATTGCAACCAGTTCTGTTGGCCCTGGTTCTACAAATATGATCACAGCCGCGGCAGTAGCAATGAGTAATAGACTTCCAATATTATTTTTGCCGGGTGATACATTTGCAAATAGAATGCCAGATCCCGTATTACAACAAGTTGAACATTTCAACAATCCTGGAATAACACAAAATGATGGATTTAAACCTGTTGTAAGATATTTTGATAGAATTACGCGCCCTGAACAAATAATTTCTACTTTGCCTCAAGCGATTGAAGTAATGCTTGATCCTGCTGATTGTGGTCCTGCGTGTATTTCTTTAAGTCAAGATGTCCAGGGTGAAATATTTGATTATCCTGAGGATTTTTTTAAAGAGAGAGTACATTCAATTAGACGACCACGACCAGATGATTATCAAATAAAAAAAGCGATAGAAGTTATTAAATCTTCTAAAAATCCAATTATAATTTCAGGTGGAGGAGTTTTTTACTCTAATGCAATGGAAGAATTATCTGATTTTGCAAAAAAACATAATATACCTGTGACCCAAACTGTAATGGGGTACTCTACTATGAAGAGAGACCATTCTCATTTTTTAGGCCCTATTGGTGGACTCGGTGGAAAAGCTGCAAATAATATGGCAAAAAAAACAGACTTGGCTATTGCAATTGGTACTAAGCTTGCAGATTTTACTACTGGATCTTGGGCAAATTTTGAAAATCCTAGCTTTAAACTTATATCTATAAATGCAGCAAGATTTGATGCAAACAAGCATATGGCTCAAGCTATTGTTGGTGATGCAAAAGTTTCATTATCTGAACTATCCCTAGCTCTTGGGAGTTGGAAAGCAGAAGATAGTTGGAATAAAAAAGCACAAACAGAATTAAAAAGTTGGAATGAATATGTTGATAAAGAAAGTGGTCCAACTAACCAAAAATTACCTAGTTATGCTCACGCAGTTGGTGCAATCTATAGAAATTCTGATCCATCAGATATAGCAGTAACTGCTGCAGGTGGTTTAGTAGGTGAAGTCGTACAAGTCTGGAGACCTAGAGAATTAAATACACATGAAACTGAATGGGGTTTTAGCTGTATGAGTTATGAAATTTCAGGTGCGTTAGGTATTAAAATGGCAAATCCAAACAAAGAAGTTATAGCTTTTGTTGGCGATGGTTCTTATCTACTTTACAACTCTGATATATATAGTTCCGTAATTACTAATAATAAATTAATTATAATAGTTTGCGATAACGGTGGTCATGCAGTCATTAATAGACTTCAATTGTATAAAGGGGGCAAAGAATTTAATTGCTTGCTAAAAAGCTCAAAAGCTCCAAATCTAGTTCCGGTCGACTTTGCCTCACATGCAAAAAGTATGGGAGCAGATGGAGAACAAGTCAATTCAATATCTGAACTTGAGGAAGCCTTTAAAAGAGCAAAAAAATCAAAGAAAACATATGTTATAAGCATCCATACGGATGGATATCAATGGTTAGAGGGGTCCGCATACTGGGAAAGTCCCACACTTTCACTTCCTTCAACTGAGGAAAATAAAAGAGCCCTAAAAGAACACTTAGACGGGAAGAAAAAACAGAGAAAAGGTGTATAAGCTTTTAGATGAGCAAAGTTTTCAAAGTCGGCCTAATCGGTTGCGGTCATATAGCTGAAACTTATTTTAGAGCACACAAATATTTCAATAATTTTAAGATAATTAAATGTGCTGATATAAATAAAAATGCAGCAAATAAGTGTGCAAGAACTTACAAGATAATTTCTTGTTCAGTTGATCAATTACTTAAAGATAAAGAAATTCAAATAATTCTAAATTTAACAATACCAAATTCACATTTTATAATAGCAAAAAAATCATTACTTAATGGTAAACATGTTTATTCTGAAAAGCCTTTAGCGGTTTCATTTGAAGATGGAAAAGAGCTTATTAAAATAGCAAAAAGAAAAAAACTTTTTATAGGAAATGCTCCTGATACTTTTTTAGGTGGAGGCAATCAAAAAGCAAGGCAACTATTGGACAAAAAAGTAATAGGAAAAGTGAAATTTGGTACAGGTATATTCGCTTATCCAGGAATACAATCCTATCATCCTAATCCAGAGCCTTGGTTTGCTAAAAAAGGAGGCGGACCTGTAATAGACATGGGTCCTTATTATTTAACTGCTTTGGTAAATTTGTTAGGTCCAGCTAAAGAAGTAACAAGCATAAGTTCAAAAGGAGCAAACAAACGTACTATCGGCATAGGACCAAAAAAAGGTAAAAAATTTAAAGTAGAGTGTCCAACAACTTATTTTTCTACTATAAAATTTCATAATGGCACGATAATTAGATTAACTTTATCTTTTGATGTTATTTCTCATTTAAGGAACCATATAGAACTTTACGGAGAAAGCGGTTCAATGATAGTTCCAGATCCAAATATGTTTGGTGGAACGGTTTTAATTAGTAAAAAATTAGGTAGTTCATGGCAAAACCATCAAACTAATAAAATGACCCTTGGAAAAATAAATATTAGAACCCAAAGTTCTAGAGCCAATGAGTCTCCTACCAACGCAAATTATAGAGGTGTTGGCTTATCAGAAATGATAAACTCAATTCAGAATAAAAGAGTACATAGGTGTAATGGAGTTTTATCACTCCATGTTCTAAATATAATAGAAGCAATTCATTTATCTGCCAAAAGTAACAAAAAACAAAGAATTTCTATTAAATGTGAAAAACCAAAACCCTTTTCAAATAAAGAAATTAATTCAATTATTAAATAGAACTCTGTCTACTTAGTATAGCAGCACCTCTTACTCCACTTGCATCTCCATACTTTGGTTTCAAAAATACCGTTTTAAGATTAGGTTCATTTATAAATAATGAAGTTTTTTCTTTAATTTGATCCAGAAAGTCTATTTCATTAGAAATTCCTCCACCAAAAACAATAGCATCTGGATCTAGAGTTGTTACGATTATAACCAAACACCTTGCTAAAATTTCTTTATACTCATTTATAAATAAAGTTGAGTTAGAATCTTTTTTTCTATATCTACTAAAAATTTCTTTTGCTGAAATGTTTTCATTAAATCTTTCATTAAATCTTTTCTCTATTGATTTACCAGATAGATATCCTTCCAACCTATTTGAAAAATTTAAGATTTTATCAGATTTTAAGTTTGGTATATTTGTAAGTGGCATTTGATTTAAGCTCCATTCCCCACCTAAACCATTAGCTCCAGATATTATTTTTTTATTTATTACTAGCCCGCCACCACAACCTGATCCTAATATGATTCCAAATACAGTTTCATAATGACTAGCTGATCCATCAAAAGCTTCAGACAAACAAAAACAATTAGCATCATTCTCTGAGAGAAAATTGTTATCCATTTTTAATTTTAAATCTTTTATTAGATTTTTTTTATTTAACCACTGAGAATTATGCGCGTTTTTAATTAATCCTGTCGTTTTATCTACTGCACCAGGATGACATATGCCTACATTAAAT
>CACBZI010000022.1 GCA_902543665.1 uncultured Pelagibacteraceae bacterium | reverse complement strand
CTTCAAAAACAATTGATCAATCAAAAGGTAGTGCAGTTGTATCGCCAAATAAATCTGTTTTAAAATCTACAGATGATAGTGACGGGGTCAGAGTAAAATCTCCAATTATAGGAACAGCATATTTAGCGCCAGAGCCCGGTGCTAAAAAATTTGTAGAAGTGGGTAGTAAAATCAAAAAAGGTCAAACTGTTATGATTGTTGAGGCAATGAAAACTATGAATCATGTGCCTTCTACTTCTGATGGTGAGGTAAAAAAAATTCTGGTTGAGGACGGACAACCTGTTGAGTTTGGTCAAACCCTAATACTTCTTAAATAAACTATGTTTAAAAAAGTTTTGATTGCCAACAGAGGTGAAATAGCTGTTAGAGTAATACGAGCTTGTAAAGAGTGGGGAATAGGAACAGTAGCTGTTCACTCTGACGTTGACTCTGAGTCTATGCATGTAAGGCTTGCAGATGAAAGTGTGTGTATTGGCTCTCACCAACCACAAAACAGTTATCTAAATATTTCTTCTATAATGTCTGCTGTAGATCTAACAGGAGCAGAGGCAATACATCCTGGATATGGTTTTTTGTCTGAAAACGCAAAATTTTCGGAAATTGTAAATAAACATGGAATAAAGTTTATTGGTCCTAGCGCAGATATAATTTCAAAAATGGGTGATAAGATAGAAGCAAAAAGAATAGCAAAAAAGTATGGCCTACCGATAATTGAGGGATCAGAGGGAGGAGTAAAATCAGTTTCAGAAGCGAAATCATTATGTAAAGAAATTGGTTACCCTGTACTTATTAAAGCTGCTGGTGGTGGAGGTGGTAAAGGAATGAAAATAGTTGAGGAAGAAAATAAACTTGAAGACTTATTCTTAACTGCAAAAACAGAAGCCAAGAAATTTTTTAATAATGATGAACTTTATATAGAAAAATATTTTAAAAATCCTAGACATATAGAAGTTCAAGTAATGTCAGGTAAAAATAGAACAGTACATCTTGGAGAAAGAGATTGTTCAGTTCAAAGAAGACACCAAAAATTAATTGAAGAAACTCCAAGTCCAGTTCTCTCAAATGAACAAAGGAAAGATCTTTTAGAAAAAACAGTTAAAATGGTTGAACAGATAAATTACGAGGGTGCTGGCACAGTTGAATTTATATATGAAAATGGAAAATTTTACTTTTTAGAGATGAATACTAGAGTTCAGGTAGAACATCCTGTAACAGAGGTCCAAACTGGTATTGATATAGTAAAAGAACAACTATGGATTGCTTACACAGGAGATACAGCACTTAAGCAAATTGACATAGATCCAAGAGGTCACTCTATTGAATGTAGAATTAATGCAGAAAATCCTGCTCTTGATTTTCAACCTAGCCCCGGAGTAATTAGTGTTTGTCATCAGCCATCTGGATTTAGAACAAGAGTGGATGGTTCTATTTTTCAAGGTTGTAAAATTACTCCATACTATGACAGTCTTATCGCAAAAGTTATTTGTAAAGGAAGGAATAGAACAGAAGCAATTCAAAGAACTTTAAGGTCATTAGACGAATTTGTTCTCGAGGGAATTACAACAACTATTGACCTTCATAAGAAAATTTTAACACATAAAAAATTTATTAATTCTAATTTTGATACAAATTGGTTGGGAAAAGAAAAATTTTTTTAGACACTAAAGCAATTCAATAACTGTAAATCATATATTGCATGATCGAAGGGGGTTAAACTTGGATCTGATGAAAAAGTCCAACCATTAAAAATAAAAACTTTTTCATTATCATTTTTAGTCAAATCTTTTACTTGCATATAAGCGACGTCATCTAATTTATTATTTACTTTTACTTTCCCACATTTCAATATTTTAATCTCAAGTGGTCCATATTTCTTAACTTCATTAAGATTAACCTTAATTTCAGAGGATTTAGCTGTAATTTTGTCTAATCCTATCAAAACAGCATAAGAATATTGTGATCTAAGATTTTTTTTCTTTTTTTCTCTAATTTTTTTAGAATTATTTTGATTTATATTTTTATCATCCATTTCTTCAAAACTTGGCTTTATATTCTCTAAATTTAATAACGGAGAGCTTGTAATCCTTTCTTCTGCGAAAATTGTTTTCGATAAAAATACTATTGAAAGAAAAATAACTAAATTTAAATTATTTCCAAGTTTCATACTTTTTTTGAATACTGTCTTTTTTAATTTTTATTGGTTTATATCTATTTTTTGTTCCAGTTTGATTTTCCAAATGCTCTTTTTGCCAATTAAATTGTTTTTCTTTTTTTAAATCAGGAATTTTATCAACTGTATGGTGCATCCATAAATACCACTCGGAAGAAATTTTTGTAGCCTCTACGTTTTTGGAATAGATTACCCATCTTTCATCTTTCTTGTTTTTATAATATTTGTTTCCAAAAACATCTTTTCCTACATAAGTTCCAAAAAATAAAGTTTTAAGAAAAGTTCCAAGAGTTTGTTTGTTCCACCAAGTAAATAAAATTTTTAAACTCATATTAAATTATTAAATCCACACAATTTAAAATTGTATAATTATACAATAGACACTTATAGTATTTGCTATATATCTTCAATATACCAGATTCCTTTTATATGAAAAAATATATTGTCGAAACATACTATACTTGTACATTTAAAACCATTCATAATCTTAATGATTTAAATGATCAAGAACTTAACAAGGTTGATCAAAGAACAGATGGTAAAGTTGAGGTAATTGACGTTAAGTTAAATAATAGAAAAACGAGAAAAATCGGTATAGATAAAGATGAAATAAATAAGACTAAAAATGAAAAGTCTATTTCAAATAAAATTTCAAATAATCTGGAAAATCAAATAAAAAATCAAAAATCTGAAAGCCTAAACAATTTCAAAATTAAAAATAATTCACGATTTAAAATGCCAGATAGGAGAAAAGGTTATATTCAAAAAGCTCAGATTGGGGATCACAAAGTATATTTACATACCGGAGAATACGACGACGGAAAAATAGGTGAAATTTTTATTGATACAAATAAAGAAGGTGAATTAGTAAAAGCAATGATGAATAATTTTGCAATAGCAATATCTTTAGGTTTGCAATATGGAGTGCCCTTAGATGAGTACGTGGATGCTTTTATTGATACAAAATTTGAGCCATCTGGAAACGTACAAGGAAATGATAGAATTTTAAGTGCTTCCTCAATATTAGATTACGTTTTTAGAGAATTAGCAATTTCTTACCTTGGTAAAGAGGAATTAGCTCATACTCCCTCGATAGTGAATTCTAAAGAAATTCAAAATACTGGACGTGATGAGAAATTCCTTAATATTGTTAAAAATATAACTTCTAAAGGGTTTGTAAGAAGCAATTTAGAAGAAAAGTTAGTTGATTTATCAGACGTAAGAATTAATTTAAAAACGAAAAATTAATTTTTTTTTAAATCTATTTTTATTTTTAACTCTTTTAATTGCTCATTATCTACTTCTGAGGGGGCTTGCATCATTAAATCTTGAGCGTTTTGATTCATTGGAAAAAGTGTTATCTCTCTAATGTTTTTTTGACCAGCTAGTAACATAACTATTCTGTCAACCCCTGGTGCTATACCCCCATGCGGAGGTGCTCCAAAACTTAAAGCATTAATCATACCGCTAAATTTCTTATTTACTTCTTTAGCGCTATATCCTGCAATAGAAAAAAGTTTATACATAAGTTCGGGAATATGATTTCTAATAGCTCCAGACGAAAGTTCTACACCGTTACAAACTATATCATATTGGTAAGCTTTAATATCGAGAGGTTTTTCAAAATTGATTTTATTGATATCACCTTGAGGCATAGAGAAAGGATTGTGGCTAAATATAATTTTTTTGTTTTTTTGATCAAGTTCAAACATCGGATAATCTACTATCCAACAGAATGCAAATTCATCTTTATTAACTAATTTTAAGTCATCTGCAATTTTAACTCTTGCTAATGATAATAATTTTTCTACCTCTGATACATTTCCGCATGCAAAGAAAAAACTATCACCGATCGAAGCATTACATATTTTCATAATTTCTTTAAGTGACTCTTCGCTAAAAAATTTTCCTACAGGTCCTTTTCCAATAATTTTTTCCTCTTTTTCAATAGTAAAATAAGCTAGTCCTGAAGCACCTTGTTCTTTGGCCCATTTATCAATGTTATCAAAGAAACTCCTAGGTTGATTTTTTGTATTTTTAGTAGAAATTACTCTTACGCATGCACCAGATTTTACCATTTTTTTGAAAATATCAAAATTTACATCATTTCTTGTAAATATTTTAGTTACATCATTTATTATCAATGGATTTCGAAGATCTGGCTTATCAGTTCCATATTTTAACATTGACTCTCTAAATGAAATTCTTGGAAATTTATCATTAAGAATTTTGTTTTGTGAAAATTTCTTAAATAAACTTATCATCAATTTTTCAACAACATAAAATATATCTTCTTGTTCTACGAATGACATTTCTAAATCCAGTTGATAAAATTCTCCAGGACTTCTATCTGCTCTTGCATCCTCATCTCGAAAACATGGTGCAATTTGAAAATATTTATCAAATCCTGATACCATTATCAGTTGCTTAAATTGCTGAGGGGCTTGAGGTAATGCATAAAATTTTCCTGGATTTAATCTACTAGGTACTAAAAAGTCTCTTGCTCCCTCTGGACTTGAAGAAGTTAATATTGGAGTTTGATATTCCAAAAAACCAAGTTTTAACATTTCTGTTCTTATAAAAGAAATAACTTTTGATCTAAGTACTATATTACTATGTACTTCTTCTCTTCTTAAATCTAAGAATCTATACTTAAGTCTTATATCTTCTGGATAATCTTGCTCGCCAAATACTGGTATAGGTAACTCCTTTGCATTAGACAATATTTCAACATTAGTAATTAAAACTTCTATTTTCCCTGTAAGTAGTTCTGAATTCTCTGTTCCCTCTGCTCTTTTTTTTACTTTTCCGTTGATCTTAATTACAGACTCAGGTTTTATTTTCTCTAAAACTGAGAAAAATTTATTATTATTCTCTATTACACACTGAGTAATACCGTAATGGTCTCTCAAATCTATAAATAATAAATTTCCATGATCTCTCTTTCGGTGTAACCAACCTGAAAGAATTATTTCATTCCCAATATTTTTATCATTAAGTTCTGAACAATTGTGTGTTCTGTATTTATTCATTGATTCAATACTTTTTTTATTAAATTAATATTAATTGATTTTCCAGAAGATAAAGATAATTCATCTATATCTTTAACGAATTTGAACATTTTTTCGTAAGATCTATCGATATTTCTAATTATATAGTCTGATATTTTAGGGCTAAGATTAATTTGTTTATCTGAAAATGATTTAGAAATTATTACTTTAAGCAAATCATCAGTTGGCAAATCAATACCTATATAAACAAAACTATTTATTCTAGATTGTAGATCTTTTAATTTTATATTAACTTTCTTTAAAGGAAATTTGCTGATAATCACAACAAATTTTTCAAACTGTTTAGATGAATTTAAGATTGAATAAAGTAAATTTTCATCAATATTATTTTTGAAATTATCAATAATTAAACATTCATAATTTTGTAAGTCATCTGCTATTTCTCCATTTATATTTTTAGCATCAAGTATTTTTACTTTATCAATTTTATTTTCCAAAATTTTCGATAAATGTGTTTTCCCTGATCCTGAGGCTCCGAAAATATTAAGCCATTTACCAGGCCAATTTGGCCAACTTTCAATTAATTTATAAGCTGTAAAATTATTAGATGAAACATAAAAGTCATGTTCGTCATATTTAGTTTTAAAAGGAAATTTGAAAATTAGTTGACTCATTAAATAATTTTTAAACTCCACTCATCATTTTTTAATTCTAAAATAATTTCATTTTGCTCTAATTTTCTTATTATTTTATCTAATTTTCCTAAATATTTTATTTTTATTAAAATAAAATCTTTGTTAAATTCTTGAATAAAAATATCGTCTATAGAGTCAATTTTCTTTAATCTTTTACTCAACTCTGCAAGATTGTTTTTATTATTAACTAAAAGTTTTGTATTTAGAAAAGAAGGTGTTCGTATATCAATTAAATTCTGGGACTTAATAATATTTACAATCTCATTACTAGTCTGAGAAATTATATTTTCATAAAACTCCTGATTTGAAAGATCCAGTTTTTTTAACAAAATATTTTTATCAATTTTGTTTCCTTGAATACTTGTCTTTAAATATATTTTACAATTTTTTTCCTGAATATCAATTAATATTAAAGCTAAATCTTTTTCTGTGTATTCTTGGAAAATATTTCTTAAATCTAAATTAAGAAGATTATTTTTATTGAAGTTAATATTTTGAATTATTTCAATATTTTCTATTGGTAAAATAAATTCAACAATTTCGTTTTTATAAACTTTATTCCAGTTTTCGTAAAAATAATTATTATTATATATAAATAGCTGTTTATTTTTTTTTAATACTGGTAATACATAAAGTTCTTTATTTAATGCTTCAGAGTAAAATATATTTTTATCATAAAATAATTTATGTAATTTCTCTTTATCAAAATAAATATTATATAATAATTTTTCCTTTTTTTTCTCATCGATTGAGCTTGAGACTTGATAATACAAAACTAATTCTCTTATTTTGTTAAAGCTAAGTTGATCCATTTTTTTTATATCATTATCTAGTAAGATCTTTTTGATGAGTTCTTTAAACCCTTTTTTAATAGCCATATTGGCTGATTCATCGTTAGAAATATTTGTTTTTTTTATAAGTTCAATATTATTAACATTAAATATATTTTGATTTGATAAAAGAGTTTTAGTTTGAAAAAAAATAACTAAAATAACTAATATAAATTTATAACATTTCATAAATATAAAATATCATTTTTATAAATGAAAAAAATGCAAAATAGTTACAAAAAAAGCGGTGTAAACATTTCATTAGCTAATAAATTGGTCAAGCATATCTCTTCTATATCTAAAAAAAATGTCAAAAAAACGAAAAGTTCCTTTAACGATGAGTTAATTGGTGGTTTTTCCTCTCTCTTCGATATAAGTAAAATAAAAATTAAAGATCCTGTGATAGTTTCATGCACTGATGGTGTTGGTACAAAAATTGATTTAGCTAATAAATTAAATAAATTTGACACTATTGGAATCGATTTAGTTGCAATGTGTGTTAATGATTTAATTGTTCAGGGTGCAAAACCTTTATTTTTTTTGGATTACATCGCAGTTGGTAAATTAAATTTAAATAAAACCAAAAAAATTTTGAATGGTATATTTAAAGGCTGCACATTAGCAAATTGTAAATTAATTGGTGGTGAAACTGCAGAAATGCCTGGAATATATTCTAAAGATAAATTTGATTTAGCTGGTTTTAGTGTAGGGATAGTCTCAAAGCGAAAAATACTTAGTAAAGATAAAGTCAAAAAAAATAATGTTATATTAGCCATTCCTTCTAGTGGAGTTCATTCAAATGGCTTTTCTTTAATTAGATCTATTTTAAAAAATAATAAAGTAAGCCAAAAAATAAAGAAAGAGTTATTAAAACCAACTAAAATTTATTCTAAAGAAATTTTGGGACTTGCGAATAATAATTTAATTAATGCTGCGGCTCATATTACAGGAGGTGGGTTAATTGAAAATTTATTGAGATCTGTCCCAAAAAGTCATTCCATTTCAATTGATTTATCAAAAATAAAAATAGGTAATATTTTTAAATGGATAAAAAAAAATAAAATTTCAGACAGTGAAATGTTAAATACTTTTAATTGTGGTATAGGGTTTTGTATAATTACCTCAAAAAAAAATATAAAAAGAGTTAAAAATTTTTTTGAAAAAAAATATCAACCATATGAAATAGGCCATATTACCAATAATAAAAAAATTAGGATATTAGGTTCGCTTAAATGGTGAAAATAAATACTTGTATATTCATTTCTGGCAAAGGGACCAATTTGCGTAATTTGATAAAAAAATCAAGGGAGTATAATTTTCCAATAAATATAAAACTTGTGATAAGTAATACGAAATATGCCAAAGGAATAAGTTTTGCAAAGATAAATTCTATACCGTTTGTAGTAATTGATACTAAAGAAAATAATTTTGAAATAAAAATGTTAAAAATTCTTGAAAAATATAAGATAAGATTGATTTGTCTCGCAGGTTATATGAGAGTCCTTTCTAAAAGATTTTTAAATCTATACGGAAAAAAAATTATTAATATTCACCCATCATTACTTCCAAAATTTAAAGGGCTGAATACTTTTTCAAGAGTAATAATGGAAAAAGAGAAAAAAACTGGTTGCACAGTTCACTACGTGGATGAAAAACTAGATAGTGGAAATATAATTTTAAGAAAAAGTTTTTTTATTAGTAAAAAAGACACACAAAAATCAATTAAAACAAAAACACAAAAGTTGGAGTATGTAGCTTTTCCTGAAGCAATAATAAGTATTTTTAGGTATTGTTAATCCTTGAAAAAAAATTTAATTTCTTTTTCGGCATTCTCTATTGAGTCAGACCCGTGTACAGAATTTTTATCAATTGAAATACCATAAGTTTTTCTTATTGTATTTTTATCCGCTTTTTTTGGATCTGTAGCGCCCATTAATTTTCTATTCTCTGAAATTGCATTTTCTCCTTCTAAAATCATAACAACTATTGGTCCCGAAGATAAATAATTACATAA
Source organism: uncultured Pelagibacteraceae bacterium (assembly GCA_902543665.1). GTDB lineage: Bacteria > Pseudomonadota > Alphaproteobacteria > Pelagibacterales > Pelagibacteraceae > Pelagilacustribacter. The sequence goes on along the minus strand of CACBZI010000022.1, from coordinate 4,080 downwards.
ATCATTATAAAACGGTTTAGATTGATGCACTTTGTAAAAATCAGCTGCTTCGTCTTTTGTGATATGTATTTTTTTTTGATCTTTAATCACAAGATTATTTTTTTCAAACATATTTTTGATATTTTCTGTTAAATTTCTTTCAACTGCGTCTGGTTTTATTATTGAAAGTGTCTGTTCAATCTTATTCATAGTTTTCTTCAACTAATTGGTTTAATAATCTTACTCCGAATCCTGTTGCTCCACCTGAGTTTAAAGCGCCGCCATACTTAGAAAAAGCCATTCCAGCAATATCAAGATGAGCCCAAGGAGTTTTATTTAAAATAAACCTTTGTAAAAATTGAGCTGCTGTAGTTGACCCTGCTCCACCAACATAATTTATGTTTTGTACATCAGCGTTTTTTGAGTCCATTAACTTATCATAATTTTTATGTAAAGGCATTCTCCAGACTTTCTCTTCAACTTTTTTTCCGGCATCATAAATTTGTTTGGAAAGTTTATCATCATTTGAAAATAATCCAGCGTATTCAGAACCTAAACAAACTATAATTGCACCAGTTAAAGTGGCAAGATCAATAATAAATTGAGGTTTAAATTTTTTTTCCGTATAAGTAAGCGCATCTGCTAATACTAGTCTGCCTTCTGCATCAGTATTTAATATTTCTATTGTTTTTCCACTATATGATTTAACTATATCTCCAGGTCTTTGGGCATTTCCGCTCACCATATTTTCAACTAATCCAACTACTCCAACTGCGTTAACTTTTGCTTTTCGCATTGCCAAATTTTTCATTAATCCAACTACTGTGGCAGAGCCAGCCATATCATAAGTCATATCTTCCATAAATCTTGCAGGTTTTAAAGAATAACCACCAGTATCAAAACAAACTCCTTTTCCAACAAATGCTAAAGGTTTAGAATCATTTTTTTTACCTTTCCACTCCATAGTTACCAAGTACGATCCTCTGATACTTCCTTGTCCAACTCCAAGAAGTGCATTCATACCAAGATTTTTTAATTTTTTTTTATCGAATACATTAACTTTTAATCCAATTTTTCTCAGCGAGATTAATCTTTTAGCATATTCGTCTGGATGTAAAATATTTCCAGGTTCAGAAACTAAATCTCTGGCATAGAATGTTCCCTCTTCTAGAGCTTTAAATTTTAATTGAGTTTGTTTAGAAGGTTGGTTCGTTTTTCCGGTTATATTCAAAAGTATTTGTCTATTTTCTTTTTTTGATTTATATTTTTTAAAATCGTAAGATTTTAGTTTTAAGCCATGTAAAAAATAGCCTAAAAAGTTTTTATGATTGCTACTAATGCTCTCAGAAAATAAAAAATACTCACTATTTTTTCCTCGATTAATCTGTATATAAAATTCAGCTCCTAAATTCTCTACTTCAGAGGTTTTTAAATCTTTTTTTATAGATATTAAAACAATCTTCTTTTTTGAAGTTAATTCAAAAGTTAACAATTTTTTCTTCAAATCGCTAGTTTTTAATAAGTCATTTACGTAAGAAAATTCAGAGTTGGATAAATATTTTTTTATAGAATTTAGTTTAAAATTTTCATTTGAAAATAACACTACATTTGCTGATGATTTATTTTTGATGCTCTTTAGATAATTAATTTTAATAGTCATAATTTTAATTTAAACCTAATCGTGACAGTGATATAAGTCTAAATATATTAGTTTTCAACGTATATTTCGTCATATTTAAACCATTAGTTGAATTTATTTTATGGATGCATTATTTATATACAATATATTCTAATGCTTCAAAACAAAATTTATCAAAACTTCTTAAAAGAAATTTTTAAAACATTTCTAGTCATTTTATTTGGTCTCTCACTAATAGCTCTAACAGTAAGATCCGTGAGTTTTTTAGACTTGATTGTTGATAGTGGGTATCCAGTGGGAATTTATTTTAAATATTCTTTACTTAATCTTTTTGGAATAACGCCAAAATTTATTCCACTTTCTTTTCTCTTAGCTTTAACTATTTTCATTTTAAAACATGTCCAAGATAGCGAATTTGTAATTTTGTGGACTTCTGGTGTTAAAAAAATACAGGTTACAAATTTATTTTTATCAGCTTCAATTTTAGTTTTATTTTTATATTTACTTTTTTCAATTTTTTTAACACCTTTAGCGCTTAATAAATCAAGGATGTTACTTAGTAATGAAAATTTCAATTCATTTCTACCTACTATCAAAACCCAACAATTCAGCGACTCTTTTGATGGTTTTACTTTTTTAGTAGAAAAAAAAATCAACAATGAAATTAAAAATATTTTTTTATACGATAAGGGAAATAATTTGAAAAATCTTTCTTCAAATATATCAGAAGATCACGAAACTACCATTTTAGCAAAAAGTGGTATCATAGAAGAAAAAAAAATGTTCTTATTTAATGGTCAGATAATTTCTTCAAAAAAGAATATAGATAATGATGTTGTAAGTTTTGAACAATTAAGTATAAACTTAGATAATCTAAGTACTAGTACAATTAAACAGCCAAAAATCCAGGAAATTTCTACTAGAAAATTACTGAAATGTTTTACAAGAAAAGAATTAGAACTTGAATACTGTAGTGAAGATTTCAAAAAAGAAATTCTTCCAACAATCAGTAGAAGGGTAGTAATACCATTTTACATACCAGTTATATCGCTAATATGTTCTTTGCTTATTGTGAGATCTTCAAGAATTTTTTATAATAAGATTGGTATTTTTTTTTATGGTTTTGCTTTACTTGTATTTTCAGAATTATCTGTAAGGTATACCGGAATAAATAATACAATATTCATCTCATTTATTCTTTTACCAATTATATTGATTACTTTTATTTATTCGTTTTTGATTTATAAATTTTCAAAAGAATGGAAATAATATGAATAAAATACTTTTGAATTATATACTTAAAAATTTTTTGAAAACTTTTTTTATTGTTGTTTTTATCTTTTATTGTTTTGGCGTAATCCTTAATCTTTTTGAAGAAATTGAATTTTTTAAAAATCTAAATGTTAGTTTCTTAACCCCACTAATGCTTACAAGTATATTCATTCCAAGTATGATCATCAAGATTTTACCATTTATAATTTTTATATCGAGCATGTGGTTTATGATGAGTATCAGAAATAATAAAGACTTACTTACCTTAAAAACATTTGGTTATTCGAATTTAAAGATTTTTTTAATACTTGCTTTTACATCTTTTTTGTTAGGATGGATAATTCTTATTATCTTTAATCCAATTACATCCTCAATGTCAAAGTATTATGAAATGACTAAATCTAATTATTCTAGAGATATTGATCATTTAGTTACATTTAATAGAAACGGACTTTGGATAAAAGAGAACTTAGAAAATACTCAAAGAATAATTCAAGCTGAAAAACCTGATGGATTTGATTTAATTGAAGTCACAATATTTCACTTAGATGATAACTCGAATTTGATCGAAAAAATAGTTTCAAAAAAAGCTGACATAAGAAACAATGAATGGCTTTTAAGTGATGTCCAGATTTTTCAACCAATAAATGGAATACTTACTGGTAAAAAATTAAACAACTATAAATTGGATTCAATATATAATTACGAAAAGATTAATAGTTTGTTTAAAAATTTTGACACTATGTCTTTCTTAGACCTAACCTTAAATTATAAGAATTTACTAAATAATGGCTACAATAAACCTTTTCTAAATCAAAGTCTTCATAGCATGTTATCTTTACCTTTTTTTCTTTTTTTAATGACTGCTTTGGCCTCTATTTTTACCATGAATACTCTTAAAAAGTCAGATAATTTCAGATTAATTGCTTTGGGTTTGATCACTTGTGTTTTAACATTTTATTTTAAAGATTTGTCTTTAGCTTTAGGACAAACTGAAAGAATACCTATAATTCTTGCTATCTGGGCACCTGTAATTGCACTTAGTTTTTTCACATTTATCGGAGTTTTACAAATTAATGAAAAATAGTTTTAAATTTATATTTTTATTGTTTTTTAACTCGTATTTATACGCTGAAAACATATCAATTGAGTCAAAAAATATATTAATAGATAAAAACAAAGAAGTTACA
>CACBZI010000021.1 GCA_902543665.1 uncultured Pelagibacteraceae bacterium | reverse complement strand
TTAGGTTTGGCTCTTGTTAATGCTGCTAGTAAACTAGATTTTCCAGCATTTGGCAAACCTATGATTCCAATATCTGCGATTACTTTTAATTGAAGCCAAATCCAAAATTCTTCTCCTAACTTACCAGTTGTTTTTTTTCTTGGGGCTCTGTTTGTTGAACTCTTAAATCTGACATTTCCAAGACCACCTTTGCCACCGAGTGCTACAAGATATTTTTCTTTACTTTTAGTAAAATCATAAATTAAAGTATTGTTATCCTCCTCATATATTTGAGTTCCCAATGGAACTTTTAAAATCAAATCTTCTCCATTAGCTCCAGTCTTATTTCTTTTACTTCCAGGTTTTCCATGTTTAGCTTTAAAATGTTGTGTATATCTGAAATCAATTAATGTATTAAGATTTCTATCAGATTGAATAATTATAGATCCTCCGTTCCCGCCATCACCTCCATCTGGCCCACCATACTCCACGAATTTCTCTCTTCTGAAACTTGCAGAACCTGATCCGCCATTTCCGGCTTTAATATAAATTTTTGCTTGATCTAAAAATTTCATACATTTAACAAAATAAATAACTAAGGTTATTTATATAGATTTAATTGGGGATTACAGAAACAAAAGTTCTGTTTAATTTAGATTTTTTGAATTTTACTTTTCCTTTGATTAAAGAAAAAATAGAGTGGTCTTTGCCTATACCGACATTTTCACCTGGATGAATTTTGGTTCCTCTTTGTCTAACAATTATATTTCCAGGTATTACATTTTGATCACCGTATTTTTTGACCCCAAGGCGTCTACCTTTACTGTCACGGCCGTTCTTCGATGATCCACCTGCTTTTTTTGTTGCCATTTAATTTCCTATTTCTTTGTTTCCTTTTTTATAACTTTTTTCTCTTCTTTAACAAGTTTCTTTTTTTCTTCGATTTTAGCTTCACCTATAACTTTACCACCTTTAGCTAAAATTTTTGTAATCTGTATCTTAGAATGACGTTGTCTATGACCATTTTTTTTTCTTGAATGCTTTCTTCTTCTTTTGTGAAAAACTAGTACTGTTCGATCTTTAACATTGTCTAAAAGCTTAGCTTCTACTGTAGCTCCTTCAACTTTAGGGCTTCCAACTTCTGTACTCTTGTCGTCGTTTAAAAGTAAAACATTATCAAATTTAATAGTTTCACCAACTTTGGCTTTAAGTTTTTCAATTTCTAGTATTTTACTTGCAGTTACTTTGTACTGCTTTCCACCTGTTTCAATTATAGCAAATGACATATATACTCTTTCTTTGATTTCCACGCAATATAGCCTTCAATGCTAACAAGTCAAGATTATTGAAGTTAAAAAGAATCCTTTAAATCTCTTAATTTTGAAAAAACTTCTACTTCAGATGAATCTTTTAGGCCTAAAGTGCGCTTAATTTCAGGATCATTACACCTTAAGAAAATATTTGTTCTAATTTCTTGACTTAAAGTAGTTGGAATAGTCGGCTGATTAGAATTTAATTTTTTCTGAATATCGATTTTTTTCTCTTTTAAAAAAGTATTGTTAAAGTCGTACTCTAAACAGAAATTTAAATTTGATTTAGTGTACTCGTGTCCACAATATATTTTTGTATCAGGGGGAAGTTTTTTTATTTTATTTAAAGAGTTGAACATTTCTTTGTGGGTTCCTTCAAAGACTCTACCACATCCTAATGAAAATAATGTATCTCCGGTAAAAGCAATTTTTTCCTTGCTAAAAAAAAAGGCAATATGGCCTTTTGTGTGACCTGGAATAAAAATTACCTCAAATTCTAAATTTCCAATTTTTTGCTTTTGATTTTCATTAAGAAATATATCTATTCCTGGAATACGATCTTTATCAAGTTTTGAACCTAAAATCTTTGAATTATATTTTTTTTTAAGCTCTAAGTTTGCACCAACATGATCAGCATGATGATGAGTATTAAGAATAAAATCTAGTTTTTTATACTTGTTAATTACTTTATCACAAGTTGAAAACTCTGAAGGATCAACAATAGAAACACTATTAGATTCTTTCTCGTGAATTAAATAACTATAATTATCACTCAAACATGGAATAATTTCTACTTTCATTTTAACCTATTAAAAAAATACCAACTTTTGAAAAAAGGTTCTTGATTTCTAGATTACTCTTATTAATCATTGAGGTTTTATTTTCATTAACACCAACAACCTTTTTTATATTGATGTTTTTCTCATCACAAAAATTGAATAAATCTTTAATTGTACACATGTGTAAATTAGGAGTATTATACCACGTATTTGGCAATGTTTTTGTAACTGGCATCTTGCCAAAAAATAAAAGTTTAGTTCTTACTTTCCAGAATCCAAAATTAGGAATTGAAATAACTACAGATTTTCCAATTCTTAAGAGGTTTCTTAAAACTTTTTCAGGTTCATAAAAAGCTTGTAGAGTCTGACTGAGAACTACATAGTCGAACGATTTATCGGGAAATTGATGCAATTCAGTTTCCGCGTTGCCTTGAATGACAGGTAGTCCTTTGTGAATACATTCTTGAACATTTTCTTGGTTTAGCTCTAAACCACGAACTTCTACATTCTTTTCTTTTTTCAGAAGATTCATTAAAGAGCCGTCACCACAGCCTACATCAAGTACTCTTGTGTTTTTAGGCAATAAATCTGCTATTACTTTAAATTCTTTTTTCATTTCTAAATTTTGCATACATTGAGTCAATAAAACCTTTGAGTGTTTTAAGAAATTGCGGTTCATTTAGTAAAAAAGAGTCATGGCCTTTATCTGTAATAATTTCAGAATAAGATACATCAGCTCCTGATGCATTTAATGCTATAACTATATCTTTATTATCTTTAGTTGTGTAAAGCCAATCAGATGAAAATGATATAATTAAGAATTTTGTTTTTTGATTTTTAAATGCTTCTACCAAACCTCCTCTAAACTGCTTTGAAAGATCAAAATAATCCATAGCTCTAGTGATATAAAGTACTGAGTTAGCATCAAATCTCTCTACAAAGGCATAACCTTGATGTCTTAAATAACTCTCAACTTGAAAATCAGCATTAAAACTGAATTCATAATCCGCTTTCTCTTGTAATTTTCTTCCAAATTTTTCTTGCATACCCTTTTCTGATAAGTAGCTAATGTGACCAACCATTCTTGCCACAGCTAAGCCATTTTTTGGTTGAATACCCTTTAAAACATATTGCCCATTATCCCATGCAGGATCAGCCATTATTGCTTGACGCGCCAATTCGTTTAGAGCAATATTTTGAGCACTATGACTTGAACTACAAGCAATCGGAATTGCCGAAAAAGCTTTGTCAGGAAAAGTTGCACAAAATTGTAAAAGTTGCATTCCCCCCATTGAACCACCAGTTGCACATAAAAGTTTCTTTATACCGAGATGATCTAGTAAAGACTCTTGAGCTCTAACCATATCTTTAATTGTTATTACTGGAAAATCTAAACCATAGGGTCTTTTTGTATCTGGATTTATATTTCTAGGTCCTAAAGATCCCATACAACCACCAATCACATTAGCACAGATTACAAAATACTTATTTGTATCTATTGCTTTACCAGGCCCTACTGCAGTTACCCACCAACCCTCTTTATTGGTAATAGGATTATTTCCAGTTACGAACTGATCTCCTGTTAACGCATGAAATACAAGTATTGCGTTGTCTTTATTATCATTCAATTTTCCGTAAGTCTCGTAAGCGAGAGGAAAATTCTTTATAGTTTTTCCGCAGTCAAGTTTAAGCGGTCTAGTAATGTCTAATTTCTTTATATTTTCAAGTTTTATATTCATCCAAAAAAAAAGCCCAGCTAAACTGGGCATCCCCTTTTTAGCTACATTTATTATGCGCTTGCAATATGGTTAAATCAGCGCGAGTAATGTTTACTAAATCATCACAAACTTGTCAATTTTATATATGATAAAGAGTTATAGAAAAACTTAAACAATTTAGATAATACATTAATTAAATGAGATTTCCGAAACCAAATAACATTGTTGCAGAGAAATATGTTGCTGGAATGAGCTTATTCAAGAGTAAATTAGCAAAGATTAAATTATCGGCTAATGAGTCTGCTCTTGGCCCTAGCCCTAGAGCAAGAAAAGAATACTTAAAAGTTTCAAAAAACTTTGCAAGATACCCTGACTCTGATGGAACTTTTTTAAGAAATACATTGGCGAATAAATTCAAGATTGATAAAAATAGAATAATCTTAGGATCAGGTTCGGATCAAATTTTTGAACTTATATGCAAATCGTTCTTAAAAAAGGGAGATGAGGTCATCGTTCCTAAGTTTAGTTTTATAATTTACAGAATTTACAGTAAGATGAATGGAGCAAAAGTAATTTATTCAAAAGAGGATAATTTCACTATTTCAGTAAGAGATATTCTCAAAAAAGTTACAAGGAGAACCAAAATAGTTTTCTTAGCTAATCCTAATAATCCAACTGGCACATATATTACGAAAAAAGAATTACTCCTTTTAAGAAAAAAATTGAGAAGCAATATACTATTAGTAGTAGACGATGCTTATTTTGAGTATGTAAAAAAAAAAGATTATTTATCTGGCTTAAAAACTTTTACAAATTTTAAAAATGTAGTTATGACAAGAACTTTTTCAAAAATATATGGTTTAGCAGGACTTAGAGTTGGTTGGGGATATGGGTCAAAAGAAATTATTTCAGCATTAAATAAGGTTAAACCACCGTTTAATGTTAGCAGACCTGCTTTATTTGCAGCTTCAGCGGCTGTAAAAGATAGTTCCTGGTTAAATAAAGAAATTAAACACGTAAATAAATGGAATAAAAAAATGTTTTTTGAGTTTAAAAAAATGAGAATAGAAACAAATAAAAGTTTTACTAATTTTTTATTGGTAAAATTTGATAAAGTGAAAATAAACTCTGTTAAAGTTTTTAGATTACTCGCAAAATCAGGAATACTGGTTCGTAAAATGAACGTTTATGGAATTAAAAATTCTTTACGTATAACAATTGGGACAACATCAGAGAATATCGTATTAATAAAAAAAATGAAAAAAATTTTAAATGTTCGGTAAAATAAGCATAATAGGTTGTGGATTGATTGGTTCCTCAATTCTGAGAGCAGCAGAGGAAAAAAAATTAGCATCAAAAATAAGTGTTTACGACAATTCAAATCAAGTCATGGAATATTTAAAAAAAAATTTTTCAGTCAATATTTGTTCTAATGTATCAGAGGCTGCAAAAGATGCAGATCTGATAATTATTTCTGCACCATTAAGTAGTTATAAAGAAATTTTGCATTCAATAAAGTCAAATTTGAAAGAAGGTTCTATTCTTACCGATACTGGTTCAGCAAAAAAAGAAGTCAATAAAATTGTAAACAAATTAGGATTTAAAAATATTAGTTGGATAGCTTCGCACCCAATAGCTGGAACAGAACACAGCGGTCCTGACGCGGGATTTTCAAGTTTATTTGAAAATAGGTGGTGCATTCTTTCAGCTGCCGATCAAGTTGCTAAAGATAAAATAGAAAATCTTAAAAAATTTTGGTCTAAACTAGGTAGTAAGGTTAAAATCATGTCATTTGAAGACCATGACTATGTATTATCTTTAACAAGTCACCTTCCACACGCGGTAGCTTACAGTATTGTAAGAACTGCAATAAACAATGAAGACAAATTTAAAGAAGATGTCATTCAATATAGTGCAGGTGGATTAAGAGATTTTACAAGGATTGCCGCCTCAGACCCTTTAATGTGGAAAGATATTTTTTTTGACAATAGTGAGAACATTTTAAAAGTTTTAGATAACTATTCCAAAAATCTTGATGAAATCAAAAGTGCCATCAAAAATAAAGACAGTAAAAAACTTTTGGAAATATTTTTATCAACCAAAAAAGTGAGAAAAGAAATTATTGAAGCAGGGCAGGATACAGCTAAGCCAGACTTTGGAAGAAAATAATTAATAATATTTCTTTATTTCATTATAAATCTTATTTTCAATTTCTTTTGTAAACTCATCATTACCTTTACCTGGCATAATAGGATCTAGAAATGAAATATGAATATCTCCTGAGAATTTCATAAAACTATTTTTTGGCCAAACTTTTCCTGTATTTAATGCAACTGGAATACAGGGTAAATTTAATGTTTTGTAAATTCGACCAACCCCTTTTTTAAAGGGAGGCTGTTCATCTAATTTTACTCGCGTTCCTTGAGGAAATATTAAAAGTGGTCTTTTATTTTTCTTTAATCTTTCCTTAACTTTATCAAAAAAATTTAAGTTTTCTTTAGTAGTAGTTTCTCTTATGATTGCAATAGAACCAATTTTTCTTAAATACCAACCAAACAAAGGAATGTTTAAAAGTTCTTTTTTTAAAATAAAAATAGGACCATTTAGCGGAATTTGTAAAGCAAAAGTTTCAAACATTGATTGATGGGCAGAGGCAACAAAAAATTGATCTACCTTTTTTAAGTTTTCCTCTCCATGAAAAATTACTTTAGTATTCATTACAAGTTTTAAAATTAAAACAATGTATTTTGCTGACAACCTTCCAAAAAAAATCGTAAATCTATCAGGAAGAATTAACGTTGGTATGGCCAATAAGAAAATTAGAATAAGTCCAAAATATAGGAAGATATTAAAAATTAAGGATTTAATAAATTGCATTAAGAATTTATCAATTTTAGTAAATTTTGTTTTCTTCTTATATATTTAAATTTATTTTTATTGATTAAAATTTCAGCAATCAAAGGTCTGGTATTGTAATTTGATGACAATGATGAGCCGTATGCACCGACATTTGTAATTGCCACAAAGTCATTTTCAATCAATTTTTGATATTTTCTATAAACTCCAAATTTACAAGTGCTTTCACAAATTGGACCTACAAATTCTATTGTACTTTTCATTTTAGATGAATTTTTAGTTATAGGAATTATTTTATGAAATGCATCATATAAAGCTGGTCGCATAAAATCGTTCATGCCTGCATCTAAAATTATAAAGTTTTTATTGAGCCCTTTTTTTATAAATTGGACTTTGCTGACAAGCAAGCCCGTGTTTCCAATCAGGTATCTACCCGGCTCAAATATAATTTTACATTTAAGCTTTGTTGCAAAATTATTTACTAATTTTGCGTAGTTATTAAGATTTATTTGTTTTTCACTATCACCATAATTAATTCCAAATCCTCCACCTAAATCGACATATTTTAAATTTAAATTTAATTCTTTAATTAACTTATTCATTACATTAAGCGTCTTTTTGAAGGGCCCATCATTTAAAATTTGGCTTCCTATATGAACACTTAGCGCTTCAAGTTTAATATTTTTGAATTTATTTATCTCCTTAAGAAAAGACTTAAAATTTTTTATTGATAAACCAAATTTGTTATCTGCTTTACCAGTAGAAATATTTTTATGTGTTTTTGCATCAACATTTGGATTTAGCCTAAAGCCAATAGAAACTTTTTTTCTTAATCTTTTTGCCAATAAGTTGACTAACTTTGCTTCACTTTCAGACTCGCAGTTGATCAATAAAATTTTTTTATTAATTGCAATTTTTAACTCATCTTCTGACTTACCAACCCCCGAAAAAACAATTTTTTTTGGTCTTATACCTGCTTTAAGAGCTTTTAATAGTTCTCCGCCAGATACAACATCAGCTCCAGCACCAAGTTTACCTAAAATTCTTAAAATATTTGTATTGCTATTAGATTTTGCAGCAAAACATATTAAAGGATTAGTTTTTTTAAATGTTTTTACAAAATTTGCATAATTAGAAATTATTTGATTTTCAGAATAAATATAAAAAGGAGTTTTATTTTTCTTTAAAAAATTTTGGATGGATAATCGCTCCAAAAATAAATTTTTACCTACATATCTTAAATTTTGCATAAGATTATAAAATAATTTGTATATGGTTAAATTTTCCTTGATATTTAGGCTCTGATTTTTTTCCACATCCAGATAGAGTTAAAATTATAATGCAAATTAATATCAATATTTTCATTTTAATTCCTTTTTATATTTTTTAATCATTGCTTTAACATTTGCCGTAGAAGTTCCTCCATGGGATTTTTTTGAGTTCATTGAATTATAAACATCAAATACTTTTAATACATTTTTATCTAAGTTTTTGTAAATTTTCATTATTTCTTGTAAAGACACTTTTGATAACAATTTATTTTTCTTTTCGGCGTAATTCACTAATTTTGTTGTAACCGCATAAGACTCTCTGAAAGTGAGCTTTTTTTCTTTTACTAAGTAGTCCGCAAAATCGGTCGCAGTTGTATATCCTTCATTGGCCATCTTAAGCATATTTTTTTTATTCGGCTTTATTGAATTCACTAACTCAAGACTTAAAACCAGCGAATCATTTAAAGCATCAAATCCATCAAAGGTAAGTTTTTTATCATCCTGAAGATCTTTAAAATAAGACATTGGAAGTCCTTTCATAATAGTAAGCATCGAGTTTAAATTACCATAGTTCAAACTAACTCTACCTCTGATTAATTCAGCTGGATCAGGATTTTTTTTTTGAGGCATAATTGATGATCCTGTTAACAAGCTGTCATTGAAAGTAATTAAATTAAATGCATTTGAATTATAAATAATAAAATCCTCAGCTAATCTCGATAAATGCATCGCGCACAAAGCAGAAGCATATAAAAAATCTACTGCAAAATCTCTGTCAGCAACCGAGTCTATTGAATTATCAGTCGGTTTTTTAAAACTAAGTTGTTTTGAGGTATAATTTCTATCTATGTTATAAGAAGTACCTGCAAGTGCAGCGGCACCTAATGGGCATTCATCTAAAAGTTTTATATTATTTTCAAATCTTTTTATATCTCTTTTAAACATTTCAAAATATGCAAGAAGATAATGCGCAAATGAAATAGGTTGAGCATTTTTTAGATGTGTTAAGCCAGGCATTACAGTATCTACATTTTTCTCCGCTTTTTTAATTAAAGTCTTCATTAAAGAATTAATGTTACTAATAGTTTCTTTTGATGATTTTTTAATCCATAATTTGAAATCTGTAACAACCTGGTCATTTCTGGATCTAGCTGTGTGTAAAAAGCCTGCCGAAGGACCAATTAATTCAAATAATTTTTTTTCAACATTTAAATGAATATCCTCGAACTTTTCCTGAAATTTAAACTTTCCTTTATCAATCTGTGATTTTATTTTTTTAAGTCCATTAATAATTTTAGATCCATCTTTAGCGCTAATTATTTTTTGTTTGACGAGCATTTTAGTATGCACAATGGACGCAGCTATATCTTGCTTATATAGCCTTTTATCTACACCAATAGAAGAGCCAATTTTTTGAAAAGAAATTGATGTCTTTCCTTTTAGTCTATTTGCCCAAACAGTTTTATTTTTCATTTTACTATGTTATTTACAATTTAAATTAATATGAAAATTAGTAAATCTTTTAAAATCTATATTCACATAATAGTTCTATCTCTCTTCGGCCAAAATCTAACTGGAGCAGAAGATTTTTCAAAAAATGTTATAATTCACGAAAAACCATTAGCTATTAAAGAAATAAAATTCAAAGACTCTGATCTTCTAGATGTCGATTTAACTAAAAAAAAAGGCAATATCATGATTATTAATTTTTGGGCAACTTGGTGCGCTCCTTGTAAGAGAGAAATGCCTTCTTTAGAAAAGTTGACTTTCAAATATCCAGAAATTGAAGTATTTGCAGTTAATACAGAAAAACCAAATAAAATAAGGACAAGAGATTTTTTTAGAAGTGTAGGCGTGACTACATTAAATACTTTCTATGATCCTGATTTAAGTTTAGTTAAAACATTCAAGCTTAGAGGTCTTCCAACGAGCATTCTAATCGATAAAGATGGTAAAGAATTTGGAAGGGTAATAGGAGAAGTTGATTTTGTGAGTGAGGATTTTCTTAACTTAATGAAAAAGTATATTTAATCTTTAAAAAAATATGCCAAAAGCACTAAAACAATTATTGCTATAAACTGCAAAAGAACTCTGAGTTGCATAAGTTTATTGGAATATTTTTTACTAGTACTCCCACCTTTAAATAAAGTATAAATACCCATTATTAAAACTATGGCGACAGCACCTAACAAAGTGAAACCTATGAAGTTAAATAAAAATTCTGACATTGATAATTTATCTATATGACCTTTTCATTAAATACAATTATTTTAGAGCCGCTTTCTAAAGAAAAACCAAAGAATGCAGTAATTCTTTGCCACGGTTATGGTGGAGACGGTAAAGATATTTCAATTTTAGCTAGTTATTGGAGATCTCATTTGCCAGACACTATTATAATTTGCCCGGATGCTCCTGAAAAATGTGCAGCAAGCCCAACAGGTTTCCAATGGTTTGACTTAATGGATCAAACTCCTGAACAGATTTTATCAAAATCTTTGGTAGCTGAGAATAAACTGAATAAATTAATAGATGAAGTTAAGGATAAATATAATTTAAAAGCTAATGAAATTATCTTAGGAGGTTTTAGCCAAGGTTGTATGATAACTTTACAAACTGGAATTAAGAGAAAAGATACTTTAAATTCTATTGTTGGATATTCTGGAAGAATTATAAGTACAGAACACCTTTCCAAAAATATAATTTCTAGACCCAATATTATTTTAATGCATGGAGATCTTGATCAAGTTGTTCCGATAAACTCACTACTTGAAGCAAAAGAATTTTTTTGGAAAAATAATTACAAAATTGAAACAAAAATATTTAAAAACTGTGAACATCGTATACCAACAGAAGGGTCAAGTTTGGGTCTACAATTCATTAAAAAACATTTCAATTTTTAACTATTTTATCTGCAACATAATTATAACTTGATAAAATTTTTAGTATCAGTTAGCTTTAGGTATGATTATTTCTTCTGCAGATAAAGTTCCATTAGAAAAATGCCCAGCATTAGTTCTTAATGCTGATTTTAGACCTTTGAGTTATTACCCTCTTTCTATTTGGTGCTGGCAAGATGCAGTCAAATCAGTTTTTTTAGATAGAGTAAGTATTGTGTCGAATTATAAACGAAAAATTAGAAGCCCTTCTTTTGAAATGAATTTGCCGAGTGTAATAGCTTTAAAAAATTTTATACAACCATCAAAAAATCCAAACTTTACAAGATTCAATGTTTTTTTAAGAGACAAGTTTACTTGTCAATATTGTGGAGATAAAAAAGATTTAACTTTTGATCATCTGTTACCCAAATCTAAAGGTGGTCTGACAGATTGGAACAATGTGGTGACAGCTTGCTCAAGTTGTAATGTTAAAAAAGGTGGAAAACTTTACAAAGACTGTGACTTAAAATTGACAAATAAACCCTACGCGCCAACTGTAGAAGATCTACACAGAAACGGTAGAAACTTTCCACCTAATTTTTTACACGAAAGCTGGATGGATTACCTATATTGGGATATTGAGTTAGAACCGTAATTAAATTTTTTCAGAAATAGTTATAGCTATTCTTGATGAAGTTTTAATAATTTTATCTAATACCCCAAATAAACCTCTTTTTGTTGCGCCATTGTCATAAGCTATATCTTTATGGTCAAGTTCATCTTGTCTAAACTTCATAATTTTCTTTTTTAACTCTTCTTCATCTTTTCCAAGTTTATATGTTTGATCTTTATAATGCCCATCTATTACCTCTTCAACCGAAGCAGTACATAACATAGCTGCTTTCTCACCAAGCATTGCAGTTCCAAAACCCAAAGTAACTCCCATTAAATCCCAAAGAGGTAAAAGTTTAGTCGGCTGAATATTTCTCTTTTTAATTTCGTTATCAAAGTATTCGTAATGCTCTTTTTCGTGCTCTTTCATCTCTTCAATCTTTCTCTTCAAAGAAGCGTTTTGTTTGAAAGTTTTAAGAGCAAGTAGCTGGCCTTCGTAAATTTTAATAGCACCCCGTTCTCCAGCATGATCAACTCTAATTATTTCTTCTAAAATTTTTTTATTAGTTTTTTCCATAATTTTTTATTACTCTTATCATAATACCACTTAACAGAATTGATATAATTGTATTTATTGTAGCAAGAGAAATTCCAAAAAACCTAAAAGTCACGTCTTTACAGCTTATTGGAGTTTTATTTTGAAGTTGTTTTAGCAAATCTTCTTTTGATATATCCCCATTAGATGAATCAAAATCGCACAAAAAAGACTCACTAAAAAATCCTTGTTCAATACCTACATGATAAAAAGAGATAATTGAGCCAAAAATAAAAAATAATAGTACAATACCAGAAATCAATTTTTCAAACTTATTGATTATAAATATTAAAGAAATAAGTATTAAAGAGGCTAAATAAGGAATTCTCTCAATTAAGCATAAATTACAAGGTTCATGCCCTAATACGTATTGAATGAAATAAGCTATAGCCAAAGATAAAAAACTAAAAGCTAATATGCTGTTTAAAATTAACTTATTGTTACTAAACATTAGGTAAAAATTATATAAAGGACGACAGCTAAAACTACAATAAAAATTCCAGTTAGAGTGAACCATAGCGCACCTCTTTTTTCGATGAAATCACCAAATTTTTTTCCAAAAAGAAATGTTAAATAAGAAACTAAGAAAAATCTTAGTCCTCTGGTAAATAAACATATAAAGAAAAATACTGGAAGATTATAGGCGATCACTCCACTAGTAATAGTAAAAACTTTAAAAGGAAGAGGGGTAAAACCGGCTAAAAACATTATTCCAAGCCAAGCCAAAAAACCACCTTTTGTAGACATCTTATCTTGCATCTCAAAAACTTTTTCCTCGTAACCATAAAATTCAATAATCACCATCGAGGCATCTAAAAAGAATACTCCAAGCATGTACCCAAACAAGCCTCCTAATACTGATCCAGTTGTAGCGATAAAAAATATCTTTAGATAATCTTCTCTCTTTGCCACTACCATTGGGACAATCATTAAGTCAGGTGGAACTGGAAAAAAAAAACTTTCGATGAATGCTACAAAACCCAATAAAGGCTTTGAAAATTTATGTCTAGCAAGCTCTACACATCTATCGTATAATTTTTTTAAAATCATGAATTTAAAATGCACAATCCTCAGGTATCTGGCAAGTTTAATATTATCTACAGTTGCCATTTATTCAATCGTTATAGTTGCTGGAATTTTTGGTGCTGACTATGGTTTTTCGCCAGAAGGTACATTTATCATTTGGATTTTAATGGCTATTTTAATCAATCAAAGCGTGACGTGGAAAAAATAAATGTCTAAGCCAATAGATCTAAAAACTGTAAACATTTTCGAGCCTTTAAAAAAAAAACCATCTTTTGAAAACAAAATTTTTAATACATTAAATTCTGATGAGGTTTATGATGTTTTATCCAG
>CACBZI010000020.1 GCA_902543665.1 uncultured Pelagibacteraceae bacterium | reverse complement strand
TTAATTAGTGAAACAGTGAGCATAGAGGGAACTATAAATAGTTCTGGAGCAATTGATGTTGCAGGCCTTATCAAAGGTCCGGTTTTTTCTAAAGAAATAATCATAAGAGAAACAGGTTCAATAACTGGATCAATAGAAGGCGATCATGTCGAAATTCACGGTCATTTAGACGGAAAAGTTTCAGGCCAAGATATAGTTATTGGTTCAACAGGAACTGTAAAGGGAGATATAGAGTTTGGAAATAATCTTAAGACCGAAAATGGTGCAGATATCGATGGTTACATTAAGAAAACAAATAAATCTAAATCCACTTTAACTGGCGATTTCTTATTTAAGAAAAAAGACAAAAAAGAAACTTCAGACACCGAAGAAAGACCTGAAGTTGTAAATAAAGAAGCATTAGCATAATCTACCGCACTTTAATTTAATCAAGATTGCAATATAATTTTATAATGGAAAATTATAAATGCAAATCAGTTGGAATAATTGGATCTGGTATTCAAGGAGTTTGCACAGGTCTTCAACTTATAAAAAAAGGGATTCCAGTAACATTATTTGACCGACAAGACCCTTTGTCTAGTGAATTTAAACCTGCCTCATACGGTAACGCCGGTCATTTTTCTCCTTACGCTGTTTTACAGTTCAATCGTCCTGATATCTTAAATGATGTTCCTAAAATGCTTTATAGTTCTAATGGGCCATTAGCTTTAAGATGGAATTACATTCCAAAAATGTTTAAGTGGTTTTTTCATTATTTAAAAAACTGTAATCAAAAATCAATGTTACATACTGCAAAATATATGCACCAAATTTTAAGTTTATCTAACGACGCTTACGAAGAAATTTTTCAAGAAATTGACATCACCGGTTTAGTTGAAAAAAAAGGTATCATATATATTTGGACAAATAAAAATCTTAAAAGCAGAAAATTAGAAATTAAGGTCCGTAACGAATTAGGAATTCAGCAAAAACTATTGTCACAAAAAGAGATTTTAAAATTAGAGCCAAATTTAAAGCCAGTATTTGATGCGGGCGTAATTTATGAAAATGCAATGCACGCCCGAGATCCACATGGAATACTAAAGCAAATTTTTAGATTATTTTTGAAAAAAGGTGGTAAATTTATTCAAACTAATATTAAAAGCATTGAACAATCAACATTTAATGAAACAATAATTAAGTCAGACGATGAGGAATATAAATTCGAAAAATCTGTTATTGCCTCGGGTGCATATTCAAAAAAACTTACAGATCAACTAGGAGAAAATATTCCCTTAGATACAGAAAGAGGTTATCATGTTCACTTCAAAGGTGAAGACAAACTTATTTCAAGACCGGTAATTTTTTTGGACAGGGGATTCGGCATGACACCAATGAATCAGGGATTAAGAGCAGTTGGTACAGTTGAATTAGGTGGATTAGAAAATCCTCCAACAAACAAGAGAATTGAATACGTTATTAAGTGCGCCAAAGAACTTCTGCCTCAGCTAGGTAAGCACGAAGACGAATGGTTAGGATTTAGACCAACTTTACCAGATTTTTTACCAATTTTAGGTCCGTCTTTAAAAAATAAAAATATAATTTATGCATTTGGTCATCAACATTTAGGCTGGACTTTAGGCGCTATAACAGGCAAGATTATTTCTGGAATTGTTGCAGGAGAAAAAACTAATCTAGATTTAAATCCTTACAGTTCAAAAAGATTTAATTAGGAACTTTTTGTCAAAAAATTATATAGCTTATATTTTTCTTACGTTAGCTGCTTTATTTTGGTCAGGAAATTTTATTATTGGCAAATTTGCAACTTTGTTCGAAGTCCCACCACTAACTTTAAATTTTTTAAGATGGGTCATGGTATGGTTTATATTAATACCCTTCACAATTAAAGAAATTTTAGCTAAGAAAAAATATATTAAAGAAAATTTTTTGGTAATTAGCTTTATGGGTATTTTAACAATCAGCACCTTTAATTCAGTTGTTTATTTTGCCTTAAACTTTACACAAGTTATCAATGCTGTTTTAATGCTAGCTGCCATTCCTCCAACGATAATAATTTTTTCATCAATTATGAAAATTGAAAAAACAAATATGTTTCAAATTTCTGGATTAATTTTATCAATAATTGGAGTTGCAACAATTATTTCAAATGCCGATATTCAAAAAATAATTTCTTTAAGTTTTAATAAAGGTGATATATGGATGCTAGTTTGTGTTTTGAGTTGGTCGTTATATTCAACTTGTCTTAAAAAAAGTAAGTTAACATTATCTCAATTTTCTTTAATTCAATTAATGGTAACCGTAGGACTAATATTCTTAGTTCCACAATTTTTATATGAACAATCAATAGGATTAGATATAAAAATTAATAAAGCTTTTATATTAATTTTAATATATGTAGTAATATTTCCAGCAATCGCAGCTTATTATTGTTGGCAAAAAGCTATTGAACTAATAGGTCCTAACAGATCATCAATGTTTATTCAATTAATGCCACTTTTCAGTGCATTAATGGCAATTATAATTTTCAAAGAAAAATTTCAATTCTTCCATTTTATTGGAGCATCTTTTATTATAACTGGTATTTATTTATCAAATAGGAAAACCCAATGATTAAAGTTGCTGTATTGGATGATTATCAAAGAGTTTTCGAAGAGATTATTGATATAGAAAAATTAAAGAATAAATTTGATTTTAAAATTTTTAATGAAGCTTTCGATGATGAAAACAAAGTTATTGAAGCGTTAGAGGAATTTGAAGCATTATTTATAATGCGAGAAAGAACCCCTATAACAAAAAATTTATTAGAAAATTTACCGAAACTAAAATACATAATGACTTCTGGTATGCGTAATAACTCTATTAATTTAGAAGTAGCGAAAAAAAAAGGTATTTTGGTGTGCGGAACTGAAATAAATTCAAATCCTGCTGCTGAGATCACTTGGACTTTGATTTTAGGTCTTTTAAGAAACGTCAAACAAGAAATTGATAACATGTTCCAAGGATATTGGCAGACTACAATTGGTTCAGAATTAAAAGGTAAAATGTTGGGAGTAATGGGCCTAGGAAAAATTGGAACACAAGTTGCAAAGGTAGGAAAGGCTTTTGGAATGGAAGTTTGCGCTTGGAGTGAAAATTTAAATTTATCTCATGCAAATGAACTTGAAATACTTCCCATGAGCAAAGAAGATTTACTTAAAAATTCAGATATAATTTCTATTCATTTAGTTTTAGGTGAAAGATATAAAAACTTAATTACAAAAAAAGAGATAGAAATGATGAAAAAAACAAGTTTTCTAATTAATACTTCAAGAGGTCCAATCATTAATGAAAATGATTTAGTTGAAGCTTTAAAAGATGAAAAAATAGCAGGCGCTGGTTTGGATGTTTATGATAAAGAACCTCTTCCACAAGACCATAAACTTAGATTTCTTCCAAATGCTTTGTTATTGCCCCATATTGGTTACGTAACTGCTGAAAATTACTCAAAATTTTATTTGCAAATGATTGAAAATTTAGAAAGTTGCCTAAAAAACAAGCCTTTAAGAATAATATCTTAGATAACTATTTCCATCACAGGTTGTATTATATAAACTCATTTTGAGTGATTCGTTTGTTTTATAGCAAACAAATCTCTGCTTAAAATAGGGAAATTATAAAAAGGGAGTATGAAAAAAATTTTAGGTTTTTTGCTAGGACTTACTTTACTAACAGGATGCGCAGAATCTCTAGCATTATTAGGACCTTCCTCTACTGCAGTAACAGGTGGAAATATTGCTCAATCAGCTTTTTCTTCAGCAGTAAATTATGGGGTAAAAAAACAAACTGGAAAAAGCCCAATGGAACATGCAATAGCTTATGCTGAGGAAATGAATCCGCAGAAAAAGAAGGAACCTTGCTTATCATTTGCAGAAAAAACTAACTCAGAAATTTGCACCATTGTGAAAAAGCAATTGAAAATAACTAAATCGAAGCTCTTAAAGAAATCAAAGGAAAAATCTATAAAAGACCTTACATCATCACTTCAGCCTAGCATAAACAAAAAATCTAAAATTAAGTACTTAGATTAATTAATTCTAAAACAAAATCTACATTCCAAATTCAATATCTTAACTACTTTAGGTTGTGTGAATAAACATTATAACATTAACAATTAACTTTTATTTAAAGGTGAAGCAGATATATGAAACCAATTAAACCAATTTTTTATCATGAAAAAAATATTACTTTTACTATCAATTATCTTTTTACTAAACGGATGCGCAGAGTCATTAGCATTATTTGGCCCAGGTGCCTCTAACGGGAGATTTGTTCAATCTAGTTTAAATTCAGCAATAAGTTATGGGGTTAAAAAACAAACAGGAAAAACTCCTTTGGAACATGCTATTGCGTACGCAGAAGAAAAAAATCCAGAGAGAAAAAAAGAAACCTGTATCTCTTCTTTTGAAATAACAAGGTCTGAATTTTGCACAATTGTTAAGAAACAAATTAATTCTAAAAGCACCGCAATGGTAGAAAAGACTGCAGACCTTATAAAAGAATTTCCAAAAAATAAAATTAAAGTAATATCTAAGATTGAAAAAATCGCAAAGAATTCAATTATTTATAATAGAAGGTAATTTCAATTTCTCTTTAAATGATGGCCCCAATAAAAAATTGGGACCACCTAATTTATATTTAAGCAGCTAAAGCTTGCTTAATGTCTGCAATGATATCATCAGGATGTTCAATACCGATTGACAGTCTTACGTAGCCTGGCGTTACACCTGCTGCTGCTAACGCTGCATCATCTAATTGACTGTGCGTTGTAGTAGCCGGGTGAATTGCTAAACTTCTAGCATCACCAATATTAGCAACGTGATATAACATCTTTAAGTTATCGATGAATTTAGCACCAGCTTCTTTTGTGCCTACATCCATTCCAACTAAAGAACCGTATCCACCTTGCATATATTTTTTAGCTCTTTCTTTAATCTCACCTTGGTGATTAGTAGGGTAGATTACATTTTTAACTTTCTTCTGTGTTTCTAAGAAAGATACAACTTTCTCTGCATTACTGCAGTGTTGTTTCATTCTAAGAGCAACTGTTTCCAAACCTTGAATAATTTGAAAAGCATTAAATGGACTTAAAGGAGCACCTAAGTCTCTTAATAAAACCACTCTTGCTCTAATTACAAAAGGAATATTAGCTCCTGTTAATTGAGGAACTGCATCTGCCCATATTGCACCACCATAACTTTGATCAGGTTCATTTATTAATGGTTGTCTTTTTCTGTCTTTAATCCAGTCAAAGTTTCCACCATCAACAATTATTCCACCAATTGAAGTTCCGTGACCACCAATGTATTTAGTCAATGAGTGCATTACGATTGCAGCTCCATGAGCTAATGGTTTACAAATTACTGGTGAAGCTGTGTTATCGATGATTAAAGGAATACCTTTTTTTCTACCGATATCTGAAACTTCCTTGATTGGGAACACACGAAGATAAGGATTTGGACAAGACTCACCGTAGTAAGCTCTTGTTTTATCATCAGTTACTTTTTCAAAGTTTTTAGGATCCGCAGGGTCTGCAAATCTAACTTCAATACCTTGTTGTCTTAAAGTATTTTTAAATAAGTTAACTGTACCTCCGTATAAGTCAGTTGAAGCAACAATGTTATCTCCAGCCTGTGCTAAGTTTTGAATACACATTGCTGTTGCTGCTTGCCCTGAACCTACCGCTAATGCTGCCACACCACCTTCAAGTGCTGCAACCCTTTTCTCTAACACATCAACTGTCGGGTTCATGATACGTGTATAAATATTACCAAACTCTTTTAGACCAAATAAATTTGCAGCATGTTCAGCATTTTTAAATTGGTAAGAAGTTGTTTGGTAAATTGGAACTGCTACTGCTGTTGTAGTAGGATCAGCTCTATAATCGCTACCATGCAAGCCAATAGTTTCCGGATGTTTAAAATCAGCCATTGATTTTCCTCCTTACTGTTTCTCTTAACGTTTCGTTCATTTTTTCTCCGTCTTTCTGGAGAAGAATGAACGAAGTTTAATTCTGTTCATCTTCTCCTTTTTAGTACTTTGGCATATGCCAGGTGTACAATATGGTTCAAATACCTGGTTTAGTTTTAGATTATTCCAAAAAAAAACCACCGGCTAAAGCGGTGGTCTGAAGACTTATGCGCTTTAGCAGGATTTATTAAGCGCCCGCAAGTTGCCTTAACTCAGCGCTAATAGATTTATAGCAAGAATTTAAGGATTTTGTCAACTGTGAATTAAATATTATTCCAGAACAATTTAGCAAGGTTTATTCCAGATAAATCTTTATATGCAGCTAGCCCAGTAGGGCTGGTAACATTAATATCGCCAATTAGTTTCTCTTGCACGAAATCTACCCCTGCAAAATATATATTATTTTTTACTAACAGTTTCCCAATAGCTTTGCTTGCATTAATTTCTTTGTTTGTGAGCTTTGTCAATTTTGCTTTAGCTCCTTTACTCATATTGGATAAAATACTGCCTTTTTTAGGTACTCTAGAAATGGCGCCTACAATCTTTCCTTTTATGATAAAAACCCTCTTATCGCCTTTGGAAACTCTAGGTAAAAACTTTTGAAAAAATAAATGATTATGAGTTTTTAATAATTTTCTAATTTTAATAGCATTAAAAGATTTAAATAAAATTACGTTATTGCCACTAAAACCATTAATAGGTTTAGCCACAACAGCTTCATGTCTTTTAAAAAAATTTTTAATTTCTGAAAGGTTTTCACTAATTAAAGTTGGAGGCATATACCTCATTAAATTGATGGAAAATAGCTTTTCAGATATGTTTCTAACAGCAAAAGGGTGATTTATTATCTTAACCTTTTTAGAAATATGGTTCAGTAAGAATGTTGTATATAAATAACGATTATCAAAAGGCGGATCATTTCTGATTAATATTATTTTAGATCTTTCTAAATTAAAATTAACAGTTCTTAGTAGTGAGTAGAATTTTTTTTTGTTTTCATTAATTTTTATATGTTTACAAGAAGCTAAAACTTTTCCATTCAAAAAACTCAAATTATCTGGTTCAAAATAATATATTTTGTAGCCTCTTTTTTGTGCTTCAGATGCCAAAAGAATAGTCGTATCAGTTTTGATATTTACTTTTTTAAGATCAGAACCCTGAATAGCTAAAATTTTCTTCATGATTAATTAAGAAATCTAAATTTTTTGTTTTATTATATTGTTCAATTAGCATTTCTGCTCTAGTTTTTTTATTACTAATTATTTCTTCTATATGTTTTAAATAAATTGTTTCATTTTTCCCGTTTTTATTGCGTTCGTTTCTTTTTTCCAAGCCTTTTTTTGACAAGACTAAAAATATTTTTGCCCAATCAATTAATTTTTTATCTTTAAGCAATGTATTTAATCCTTGTTTAGGAGCACTTAAGTACGCTTCCATCACCTCTTCTTTTTTCCAATTTTTAATTATTTCATAAGTCTCATCTAAAGATCCATAAATTAATCCTGTAAAGAAGGAAGGACCATTGCAAATACAACCAAAATTACATGTATCTAAAGATCTAAACTCTATAACTTGTTTTAATCTTATCTCAGTAAAAATAGTACCTAAATGATTTTCAAAATCTTCTATAGTTGGTTTTTCTCCTTTTAAAAAACTTAAATTACCATTTAAAAAATCCTTAAAAGTTTGACCGTTTGGTGAGAAATATTTTCCATTTTTTTTAAGAAATAAAATTGGGTAATTTATTGCATGATCAATATATTTTTCAAAATTAACATTTTCAAAAACAATAGGCATTATCCCACCTCTGTTAGTTTCTTGCCAAACTTTTCCTCTATAAGATAAAAAACCTGAGAGTTTATTTTCATTAAAAGGAGAGTTTGCAAAAAGAGCAATTGTTAAGGGAGCTAAATAGTTACCGATTTTAAATTTTTTTTCAAAATCTTCTTCAGACGTGTAATCATAATTAATTTGAATACCGGCAGTTTTGTACATCATATCTAAACTTAATTTGCCGCCTTTTGGCATTTCAGCTGTCATAATTTTGTAACGCTCTTTAGGACTTTTAGGGATTTCAATTAATTTGTTGAAGGGATCGTATGCAATAGATGAAGTTGTAATAGAAGCAGAGCTAAAAACATCTTTCAGTTCATTGAAATGAGAACTATTTTCTGAACAAACTAAATGTATGTTTTTAAAAGGGGCACCTGATAATTCATATTGAAATCCTGGCTCAGTAGTAATCTTTTGATTTTCCTTTTTTAAACCAATTATTTTATCTTTTTCATATTGGAGCTCCCAACCATTATTTTGCAGATGTTCAAATACTTTTTTTATCTTTCCATAATCAATTCTTTTCAGATCTTTTCTATTAAAAAGAAATTTTTCATGTTCAACGCCAATTCTAAGATCAGTATCTTTTTTTATCCCATCCTTAAAATATTGGATTAACTGAGTTTTATTTTCAATGAATGAATTTGATTTGTTAGTCAAACGTTTTTAACTCTAATACATTTCCGTTAGGATCTTCAATAAAAAATGTATTCTGCTCAAATTCAGTACCCTCAAATCTAGTATAAGGTTTGTCGATGTAGTTAATTTTATTTGCCTCAATATTTGCTTTAATTTTATTAAAAACATCTTTTTTTAGATGCACACCAAAGTGTGGCACCGGAACTTGACCCATATCTACGTCATGTCTTTCTCTTGGAAGTTTCATCGATGTTTGATGTAAGGTAAGTTCATTGCCCCAAAAATCTATGTCGACCCATTTACCGT
Organism: uncultured Pelagibacteraceae bacterium; assembly: GCA_902543665.1. Taxonomy (GTDB): domain Bacteria; phylum Pseudomonadota; class Alphaproteobacteria; order Pelagibacterales; family Pelagibacteraceae; genus Pelagilacustribacter. Next base: position 4,971 of record CACBZI010000020.1, on the reverse strand, counting down.
CTTCACGATTTCCAGTTTTACATCCTAAAATATCGGTATAAAAAGCCTCCGCTTTTTTTAAATCTCCAGCTGGGATTGCCAAATGAAATGAGCTACTCATTGGGATTTATATATATTCTTCTTTAAATTTATCAAGTAGTCATTATATACATCCTATGAACAATTATTTAGAATCTATAAAAAAAAGAGATCCTGCGGCAAAATCTATACTGAGTATCATTCTTACGTATCCAGGCGTTAAGGCAGTTTTTTTTCATCAAATATCAAACTTTTTTTACAAAGCTGGATTTGATTTAATAGCTAGAATTATTTCACAAACAATTAGATTTTTTACAGGTATTGAAATTCATCCTGGGGCGAAGATAGGTAAAAATTTATTTATTGATCATGGTATGGGTGTAGTAATCGGCGAAACTTCAGAAATTGGAGACAACGTTACTATATATCACAACGTCACTTTAGGCGGGAGTTCTCCAAGTATAGATAGCGAAAGACAACGACATGAAAAAAGACATCCTACGATTGGCAATGATGTAGTGATCGGGTCTGGCGCACAAATAATTGGGCCAGTCAAAGTTGGTAACAATGCGAGAATAGCAGCTAACGCAGTTGTGGTAAAAAATGTTCCAGAAAACTCAACGATGGTTGGTATCCCTGCTAGAGCAGTCAAGATGGAAAATAAAGGTAGCTTCAGACCTTATGGTGTAGATGATAAAGTAAAAGATGAATAAAGATTGGGATCCAAATTTAACTCCAGAACAAAATTATGTTTTAAAACAAGAGGGAACAGAGTCTCCAGGTAGCAGTCATTTAAACAAAGAGAAAAGAGAGGGTTCTTATCACTGTGTTGGGTGTGATACAAAATTATTTGAGTCTTCTACTAAATATGAAAGTGGTTCAGGCTGGCCTTCTTTTTTCGAATCTATCCCAGGTGTATTCGAAGAAAAAAAAGATATGCACATTGGTTATCCTAGAACTGAGTATCATTGCAAAAAATGTGGAGGTCATCACGGTCATGTTTTTGATGACGGTCCAAAACCTACTGGTAAACGATACTGTAACAACGGAATTTGTTTAGTCTTTAAACCAAAAGGCGAGTAGTTATACACAAACCAATTAAGTGTTTTAATACAACCTATCAAAAAACTATAATCTTGCTTGCCATGTCCTCTAGACCAAGGCAACATAAGTTTGTTAGATTATCATTTCATCCACCATGAAGAAGCAAATTATTTCCCTAATTATAATTATATTCTCATTAATTTCATTTCATACTCACGCATTAGAACAAAACTGGAAACCAGCACAGGATGGAGATAAAATTATCTTAATTAGACATGCTAAAGCTCCTGGGGGCGGCGACCCAAAAGGATTTAAAATTGAAGAATGTAAAACTCAAAGAAATCTCGACATAATGGGCATTAATCAAGCAAAAAAAATTGGTAAATTTTTTAGAGAAAAAAAAATTAAAATTGATAAAGTTTTATCAAGCCAGTGGTGTAGATGCAAAGATACTGCAAAATATGCTTTTGGTGATTTTAAAGAATTTCCCGCATTAAATTCTACTTATACTCCGCCATATGACCAAAATGAAAAACAGCAGATTAAGGATCTAAAAAAATATGTTAGTCATTGGAATGGTAAAGGAGGAAATCTAGTTTTAGTTACGCATTATGTAATTATCTTGGCAATAACTGGAGAAACAACGCGATCCGGTGAAATTGTTATCACTGATAAAAATTTTAAAGTTTTATCTTCAATTAATACTTTCTAAAAAAATATAAAATAACCAACTACTATTAAAATTAAATATTCAATAAATGTTTTAATCTTAAAAAGAGTGTTTTTATCCTGAAATTTATTGTTCATGAATAAAGTTAATCGAGAAAAAGCCAAATGAACTAAAACGATACTCAGTGCTATACCAAGTAAAGCATGGTAAAAGCTAAAATTTTTAAGGCCATAAAAACAAGCTGCAATAAATGTGAACCAGGATATATTGGTTACAAATAAAGTAATTAAAATGCCTGATCCTTTTTTAAAAATACTTTGAGACTTAATGAAAGTATATGACCACAAAAGAGTGAATAAAAAACCTGCGTATTTAATTATCATGAGCCAATATTGTAATTGCGGTAGAGTTCAAAGGCAAATATAAACGTAATATGATCATTAAACTTGCGTTCGCTTTTGGGGCAGGATTTATAAGTTTTCTCACTCCTTGTGTACTCCCAATTATTCCGGGTTATATTTCTTATATTACTGGAAAAGATTTAGGAGAAATAGATAAAGACAAATCAATAGTTCTTACAAAAACTATTCTTTTTTCACTAGGTTTCTCATTTGTTTTCATAACGCTTGGAGCGGCCGCCTCTGCAATAGGCAACGTGCTTCTTTTCTTTTCCAATGAATTACGGATTGTTGCAGGATTAATAATTATTATTTTTTCATTACAAATGTTAGGTTTTTTAAATTTTTCTTTTTTGAACACTGAAAAAAGAATTCAAACTAATTCTAATTATAAAGATAATTATGCATTTCCTTTTATAGTTGGCGCGGCTTTTGCATTTGGTTGGACACCTTGCATTGGTCCGGTTTTAGGATCTATAATTGCTTTGTCTGCTACTGAAGCTACTATTAGCAAAGGGGTTTTATTACTATCATTTTATTCTTTAGGATTAGCTATCCCATTTATATTATCCGGATACTACATGAGTAGATTTTTAAATTCTAAAAAAGGTTTTGGAAAATATTACGGAACTATTACAAAATCTGGTGGAGCTATTCTTTTAATAACCGGTATCTTGATTACTACAAATTATATTCAAGTTATAAGTTATTATATTTTGACGACCTTTCCAATTCTCGCTAAAGTTGGTTAATGAGTGAAATAACAGTCTTAGGAATTTTTGTTGCTGACATAAGTTTTTCTGGACCTAAAATTCCATCAATAGGTGAAACTATTTTGGGAAAAAAATATAATGTTGGTCCAGGAGGAAAAGGTTGCAACCAAGCCATAGCAATTGCAAGACTTGGCGGAAATACAAATTTTATAAGTAAAATTGGTAAAGACGCATACGGAGAGTTAGCTCTCAAAACTCTTGAAAAAAATAAAATATCTACAGAAAATATAATTCAGGATAGCAATCAACAAACTGGCGTAGCAGGAATTTTAGTTGATCAAAATACTGGAAAAAATGCAATAAATGTAATTGTAGGCGCCCCAAGTTCTTTGCAAATAAGTGAAATTGAAAAACAAATTAATTTAATAAAAAGATCAACAATTTTTTTAACTCAATTAGAGGTTCCAAAAGATATTACATTGCATTGTTTGAAAACTGCTAAAGAAAATGGATGCATTACTATTTTAAATCCTGCACCAGCATCTGAAATTTCAAAAGAGTTTTATAATAATATCGATTTTTTTACACCTAATGAAACGGAGGCCGAATTTTATACTGGAATAAAGATTACTAATGAACAAGAGGCAAAGCAGGCAGCAGATAAACTTTTAAATCTAGGAATTAAAAAAATAATAATTACCCTAGGAGAAAAAGGGCTCTTTTATTCTGATGGAAAAGAGGAAATTTATTTGAAAGCTTGTGCAGTAAAAGCCATTGACACTACTGGAGCAGGAGATGCTTTTAATGGGGGTTTGGCTTTTGGATTATCTAAAGAAAAATCTATAAAAGAGTGTTTAGAATTAGCAAATAAAGTTGCTGGAATATCTACAACTAAACTTGGAGCAGGGGATGCGATGCCATTTATCCAAGATATTAAATAATTTTTACTCAGGCCTGAAAATTAAACAAAGACCATTATTACAAAATCTTTTACCACTTTTAGTTGGTCCATCGTTAAAGACATGTCCATGATGTACACCGCATTTAGCACAATGATATTCTGTTCTTTTCATTCCAAATTTATAATCTATCTTAGTTTTAAATGCTCCAGGTAAAGCCTCTGAAAATGATGGCCAACCAGTGCCACTGTCGAATTTACTAGTAGAAGCAAAAAGCTTATTTCCACAATTAGCGCAATGATAAAAACCCTTTCTACTTTCTCTAAGTAAATCGCTAGAAAAGGGTCTTTCAGTACCCTCGTTAAACATTATTTCTTTTTGTTTTTTTGTAAGGTTTTTATTGATAATTTTTTTTGTGTTAGCAAATAGTGAGTTTAAAGGAAGAAAAAAAGAAGAAAAAATAGTTAAACTTAAATATTTTATAAAATTTCTTCTCATTTTGTATCTATTATTTTATCTAATTCACCATTTCTATTCGCTTCCTGAAGTTTATCATTACCACCAATGTAATGATCCCCAATAAAAATTTGAGGAATAGTTCTTGCGCCATTGGTTCTTTGCAACATTTCTTTAGCGTTAGCTGGATCTGCCCAAATATCGATTTCTTCAATTTCAACATTTTTTGTTTTTAATAACGCTTTGGCTGCAGAACAAAACGGGCATGGATTGCCAGTATACATTGTGACTTTTTTCATAATTAATATATATCAGTTAATTTAATTTTTTCTCTTAGTTTTTTTCTGCCTAATTGAAATTTTTTCCTATGTTTGATGCTAGTATTATGTACTCTTTTTCTCCATAAGCGGAAGGAGCCTGGTTTTAAATTTTTTCTCATTATCTTAATTACTTGAGACTCATTTTTTCCTGTTTTCTCTTTAATTTCTTCAAATGTAATTCGATCGGCCCATGCCGCCCAAATAATCCAATTATCATCCTTTTTATTTGGTTCTGGATTTTTAAATCGAGTTTGAGGGATAAAACTTTTTTTCTTCATAAATTTATATATATTAACTAATTAAATGTTTCCAACAGACTATATAATATTTTTACAAATTATTTTGTTTTTATTTATTTCTCCAGGCCCTCCTAGAGTAGTTATTGTTTCTCATACATTAAATTATGGATTAAATAGATCTGTTTGGACTGCATTCGGAGATATATCTGCAAAT
>CACBZI010000019.1 GCA_902543665.1 uncultured Pelagibacteraceae bacterium | reverse complement strand
TCATTAAATATCGTCTCCTAAATAAATTCCTAATGAAAGAGCTGTTTCTACTAAAGAATCTTTTCTTTCAACATTTTTATAAGTTTTGATGCCTTCATCAATAGGTACATCAACCACTCTTCGGTCCCTCCATGCAACCATTCGATCGAATTTTTTTTGATTTAATAAATCTACAGCGTAAACTCCAAAAGCACTAGCTAATATTCTATCACTTGCTGTCGGGGGAGCTCCTCTTTGAACGTGACCAAGTGATGTCACTCTACATTCGACATCTGTTTTCTTCATCAATTCCTGAGCTATATAATCTCCAATACCGCCTAGTCTTTGTTCTCCATCCATATATTTGTGAACTACTCTTGAACCATCCTCTTTTTTAACTGCCTCTGCAACTATAATTAATGAATGTTGAATATCATTTTTTTTCATAGAATTAAGTTTATTAATTACTCCATTTATTGAATACTTAATCTCCGGTATCAAAATAATATCAGCACCCCCTGCTATGCCAGCGTTTAATGCTATATGTCCAGCGTCTCTACCCATGACCTCAAGTATCATTGATCTTCTATGGCTTGCAGCTGTAGATTGAAGATTATCCAATGCTTGAGTTGCAACATCTACAGCAGTGTGAAAACCTATCGAACTTTCTGTTGCACCTACATCGTTATCAATTGTTTTAGGTATAGCCACAATTTTCATATTTCCGTCTTTTGCTATTTTTTTTAAAATTTGCATGCTTCCATCACCTCCAATTATTACCAAACCATCAAGATTCATAGAATGATAGCCCTCAATAATTTCTTTTGATTTATCGATAAATTTTCCGTTACCACTTGGGATTTTAAAAGGATTTCCTTTGTTTGTTGATCCAAGAAATGTCCCACCTTGTCTTAATAAATAACCCTCAAAAGTTTTATGGGTTAATTGAATTGCGTCTATGGGTCTTTTCATTAATCCAGCCGTTCCATCTCTAATTCCATAAACATCCATATTATATTTATTTTTGGCTCTGTAAAAAATAGATCTTATTGCAGCATTTAAACCGCCACAATCACCTCCGCTAGTTAAAATTCCAATTTTTTTGTTAATCATAAAAATTAATATTTCTTTAATGTTTTTTTTAGAAAAGAGGTGTTATAACATAAAAATCTCTTAATGGAAAAAAAAGCAAAAATTATAGCTACTTTAGGACCTGCAATTTTTAGTGAAATGAAGTTGAAAAAGCTTGTAGATCTAGGTGTGGATGCTTTTAGAGTAAACTTTAGTCACAATACAACAGGAATAAAGAAGATAATTCATAGAATTAGAAAAGTTGAACGAATAAAAGGAAAAAAACTTTCATTGATTGCAGATCTTCAAGGAGTAAAGCTTAGAATTGGAAAAATTCAGCACGATACTCAAGAGATAAAATTTAATCAAAAGTTAATTTTTGATTCTAAAAAAGAAGTAGGTAATCATAAAAGAATAATTTTTCCATATCCTAAAATTTTGAACAAAATTAAAAAAGGTAATAAAATTTTAATTGATGATGGAAAATATTTATTTACTGTAATAAAGAAAATGAAAAATTCTATTATAACAAAATGTAAAAGTCATAATTGTATTTTAAAAAGCAATAAGAGCGTACACATACCGAATTTCGATATTGTTTTTAATAAGCTTACTTCGAAAGATAAAAAAGATATAAAAACGGCTGTAAACCTCGGATGCAATTGGATTGCTTTGTCATATTTACAAAATGAGAAATTAATTTTAGAAGCTAGAAAATTAATAAAAAAAGATATTGGTATAATTTCAAAAATTGAGAACAAACATGCTTTAAAAAATATTACAAAAATAATCAAAGCTACAGACTCTATCATGATTGCAAGAGGTGATTTAGCGATTGATATAGGACACAGTGAAGTGCCAAAAGTTCAATTAAGTTTAATAAAAAAATGTTCGCAACTTTCAAAATCAGTAATAGTAGCGACACAAATGTTAGAGAGTATGATCGAAAATAATACTGCTACAAGAGCTGAGATAAATGACATTGCAACTGCAATTTTTCAGGGTGCTGATACGGTAATGCTTTCTGCTGAGGCAGCTATAGGAAAATTTCCTACTCAAGCAGTTTCAACAATGACTCAAACTATTCTCTCCACTGAAAAATATAAAAGAGAACATATTGAAGACTTTAAAAATTCTATTATTTCAAATAAAGATCCGGTTAAATCAATTCTTCTTTCTGTAAAAGATATTGCGTATAATCCTTACGTTAAAGCAATAATAGTTTTCTCTAATTCTGGAAAATCAGCAAAGCTGGTTTCTGCTATGCGTCCTGCTGCAAAAGTAGTAACAATTTCACCAAATATTAATGTTTGCCGGCAAGTTTCTTTGTTGTGGGGTGTTCAATCAATTAACAGTAGAGATGCAAATGGTTGGAAAGATATGATGTCTATTTCAAAAGAAATTATAAAAAAACTAAAATTTGTTAAAAAAGGTGATTTTGTAGTTATAACAGCAGGGCTACCATTTGGTAAAGCAGGTATGACTAACATGGTGAGACTTTATAAAGTAGGTTCATGATAGATAATTCATATAGCATAGATGAAATTTTAATGGCTGTTGATGAGTTAAATAATATAGTAAAGAAAAAAAGAAATACTTTTATAACAAAAAAAGTCGATAAATCTGTAGATTCTTTAATCCCTAAAGATACTTTAAGAATAATTGAAGAAGCTGAGAAAACTAAACGCTAGATTAATACTATCTATATAATTAGTGCTTAAAATCATTAAAAGACAATTTTATATCCTTTTATCAAAAAAAATAATATATGTATTATAAATTATTAATAAATTTTAAATGAGTATTCCCCGGTACTATAACCTTATAAAAAATAATTATATTACAAAAAAATATCCTATCAGTTTAGTTCATTTTGTAACCAATAGATGTAATGCCAGATGTTCTTTCTGTTTTATAGATTTTGATGACCCTAAAACATTTCAGGGTGAGTTGACAATTGATGAAATAAGAAAATTATCTACTACTTTAGGAAATAGTATTCAAAATATAAATTTAACAGGAGGAGAGCCTTTTGCTAGGAAAGAATTGGAAGAAATTTCTGAAATTTATATTAAAAATGCAAAGGTACAATCATTGTTTATAACTTCGAATGGGAGTCTACCTGATAGAATTGAAAGCTATTTAAATAATCTTACAAAAAAATTTCCTGATAATAAATTTGTTTTTTCCTACTCGATAGATGAAATTGGTGAAAAGCACGACAAAATTAGAAAAATAAAAGGATTATTTGACCAGTGTATTGAATCATACAGATTAGTTCACAAATTTGGTAATAATGTTTTTGGAAATATATCAATTACAGTATCTTTGGAAAATTACTCAGAAATAATGAATATTTATAATCAGCTCATTAATAGTTATAAAGTAAAAGCAGTTACTTCAGTCATTGTTAGAGATGAAGGAATTTATAAAACACCAATAGAAGATAAAAAAAAAATACTTGAGGCTTACAAAAAACTCACAAAAAAAATTAAAGAGGATAAAGATAAAAAAATTTTAGAGGGGTATAACTCTAAAACTTTGCAAGGTAGATTACAGAATACCAAAAATACTATAATGTATGAGAATATTATAGACACTTATTTAAAACCAAAATTTATTTCTCATTGTTATGCAGGATCTACATTTGGTGTAATTAATGCAGATGGAACTGTTTATCCTTGTGAAATTCTCGATAAACCGTTGGGTTCTTTAAGAGATTACAATCTTAATTTTATGAAATTATGGCAAGACAAAACTGCAAAGGAAACAAAGAAATGGATTAAAGATACTAAATGTAATTGCACTTATGAATGTGCTTGGTCATTTAATATACTTGGAAATACAAAATATCAGAAAGATTTAATCTTAGCTGCACTGGGTAAAGGCAAGTAATTTGATTTTTAAATGTGCGATCATAATTCCGGCAATTGATATTAATGATGACGTCATTAAATGTGTTAACGAATGTCTCTCTCAAAATAAAGTTAAAGTAAATATATATTTAATTACTAATAATAAAACAAAAAATATTTTCAAAAATTCAAGAGTTAAATGTTTAAATTTTGGGGATGTAAATATGAGTGTTAAAAGAAATAAAGCTGTTAAAATTTGTAAAGAAAACTACATAGCGTTTATAGACTCAGATGCTTACCCGACCAAAAATTGGCTTTTTAATGGAATTAAAATCTTAAAAAAAAGAGAGGATGTTTCTGTAGTTACTGGTCCTGATTTGCCATTTAAGAATGAATCGGGTTGGAAACATATTATTAGTTTGGCTCATAAGAGTTTTTTGCTCTCTGGATCAAAAGTTTTTCGAAAAAAAATGGGCAGTCAAACATTTTGCAACCAAGCCTCATCTTGCAACATGATTATTGATAAAAAAATTTACAAAAAAGTAAATGGAATGGATAAAAAAATTTACATAGGGGAGGATAAAGATTTTTGTGATAAAGTTAATAAATTCTCAAAAATTTTATATTCTTCAAATGTAAAAATTTACCATAAAACTAGAGATTTTTTTCCGTTTATTTTTCAAAGATTTTCTTATGGTACATCTATATTTGACTTAATTAGAAATAATAAAAAGATTGATTTTAACAATTTTCAATATTTTGCTCCATTATTAATTATGGCATTTTATATTTTTTTACTTTTAAGCTTAATAAATAATATAAATAAAGAAATTTCAATTTTAGTATTTTATATGATTAATTTATTAGTTTTTATTGAGTCTATTAAAATATCTTTAAACCCTATAAAATTTTTGAAAATTTATACTATAATCAAATTAAATATTCTTTCTTTCGGACTAGGGTCTATAATGAATTTTATTCACATTAAAAATATTAAAAAGATTTATACTTTTAGATAAATGTATTTTAATTCAAAAAACTTTATCAAAATTCTAATTTGGATTTCTACATCAATAATTATCTTCAATTTCTTCTTTTTTGTAAGTGAAAAATCTCTAGTTCAATATAGTGATTGGCTTATTAATTACCAGGGGGGGTTTGTAAGGAGGGGTTTGATAGGAGAATTTTTTTTTAAAATTTATCAAGTTACAAATATACCGCTCAACTTTATAATTTTTTTATTTGTATCATCTTTTTATATAATATTTTCAGTGTTGTTTATAAGAATATTAGAAAAAATAAAATTTAATTTTTTAAATTATTTAATAATTTTTTCACCTATTTCATTTTTATACCCAGTTATGGAACAGAAAGTTTCAGGTAGAAAGGATATCATATTTATCTTATCAGTTGCAATTTTGTGTTTTTTTTTAGAGAAATGTAAATTTAAAAATCAAAAGTATTTAATAAGTATTATTATATTATTCACTACTTTCTCGCACACTGGGTTTTTTCTTTATTTACCAATTTTCTTTTTTATTTTTGTAATTGTAAATTTTAAGGAAAAATTTTCAAAAATTTTTATCGAACTATTTTTTATATCTTTATACAGTTTCTTTTTACTTTTAATAATAATATTTAATACTGCAATTTCAAATGAATCGATTATTAATATTTGTAATTCAATCGAGATCTTTTTACCAAACTGTGGGAATAAAGATTATATATCTACATTAAATTGGTCTCTATCGTATGAAATAGAGGTAGTTGAAAATTCTCTCAATAAAAGTAATTATATTCCATTTTACTTATTTGCTTTTATATTTACAAACGCTCCGTTAATCTATGCTTTTTACAATTCTAAATTTAATGAAAATTTTTTTTTAAAAATTAATCCTTTATTCATTTTTTTAATAATTAATATGATTACTTTTCCAATTTACTACATTGGTGCTGATTATGGACGTTATATGTATTTAGCGTATTTATCTTTAGTAATGATATATTTTAAATCAATATCAAATAAATTTATTTTAGTTAAGCAAAAAAATAAATTGATTAAAGGTTTTTTCACTTACTTAATAATTTTCTTATTTGGATTTACTTTGACCGTTCCACATTGCTGTAATAATAAATTTAAATTAGTATATCAAAAGCCAATATTAAAGATTATTGAAAAAATTAAAAGCTAGATCAAACTTGCAATTTGAATACTTGTGTCACACATTCTGTTTGAAAAACCCCACTCATTATCGTACCAAGAAAGTACTCTACTAAATTTTCCTTTAATTACTTGAGTTTGGGTTAAATCAAATATTGAACTATGTGGGTTATGATTAAAATCTTTAGACACTAATGGAGCTGAATTAGTAGCAAGTATACCTTTCAAAGGACCATTTGCTGCTTTGCTCATAACTTCATTAATACTTTCTGCTGTAACTTCTTTTTTAGGTACAAAAGTAAGATCTATTAAAGATACGTTTGGTGTTGGAACTCTTATAGCAGTACCATCTAACTTGCCTTTAAGACTTGGTAAAACTAAACTCATAGCTTTTGCAGCACCTGTTGAAGTAGGAATCATTGCATCACCCGAAGCTCTTGCTCTTCTCAAATCTTTATGAAGAGTGTCTAATAATTTTTGATCACCTGTATAACTATGAATTGTAGTCATGTAGCCATACTCGATTCCAAAGGTATTTTCTAAAACCATAGCTACTGGAGCTAGACAGTTTGTTGTGCACGATCCATTAGAAATAACATTATGTTCTTTTGTTAAATCTTTGCTATTAACCCCTTGAACTACTGTAAAATCTACCTCTTTAGCGGGAGCAGAAATAATTACTTTTTTTGCACCAGATTCGATATGTTTACCTGCTGAAACTTTATCCAAGAAGAAACCTGTACACTCTAAAACAACATCAGCACCAATTTTGGCCCAGGGAAGTTTAGCAGGATCTCTTTCAGCAAAAACTTTTATGTTTTGATCTCCTATTTGAAAACCTTCAGATGAAGTTTTAACTTCCTGATTTAAAGTTCCATGTGTACTATCAAATTTTATTAAATGTGCATTAGCTTCAATTGAGCCAAGATCATTTATGCCTACAACTTGAATTTTACCTTTATAGTTTTCTATAATAGCTCTTAAAATTAATCTTCCTATCCTGCCAAATCCATTAATGCCAACTTTAACCATGTAATCTCCTAAAATGAATAATATTTAGACGTATCTAAATACAACAACTGCATAGCCAATGCAAATTATTGTTGCAATCCATAATACACTTCCAACTAGAGCCAACCAAAATAAATGAATGAATGCACTGCCTAGTAATGAAATAAATAATCTGTCACCTCTAGTTGTGTCTAACCCTAAAATTCCCTTTCTTGGACTGCCTCCTGGTGATTTTTTTTCCCAAATAACCATTGCAGTTAAACATAAAGCAATAAATATAAAGAAAGAGGCTGTTTGCCATGTCCAGGCCATCCAAGTAATAAATTCGAAGTCGAAAAAGCTTTTTTCTTTTTCTTTAGCCATGTCACCCCATGTTGCAGCATTTAAAACGTTTAAAATCATCATACTCTTCCTAATGCAAATCCTTTCGCTATATAGTTTCTTACAAAGTAAATTACTATTGCACCAGGTATAATTGTCAAACTGCCTGCTGCTGCTAATAAACCTAATTCATAACCAGATGTGCTGGCTGTTCGAGTCATGGTCGCAGCTATAGGTTTAGCTGCTACAGCTGTAAGTGTTTTTGCTAATAATAATTCAACCCAAGAAAACATAAAACAGAAAAACATTGTAATACCTATGCCTGCAGTAATAGTGGGTATGAATATTTTAAAGAAAAATCTCCAAAACGAATAACCGTCAACATAAGCTGTTTCATCTAACTCTTTTGGCACAGAAGACATAAATCCTTCTAAAATCCAAACTGCTAAAGGAATATTAAACAAACAATGTGATAAAGCTACTGCCACATGGGTATCAAACAAGTTTACTGATGAATAAAATTGAAAAAATGGTAAGGCAAATACTGCTGGTGGGGCCATTCTGTTAGTTAATAGCCAGAAAAATAAATGTTTATCGCCTAAAAATTTATATCTAGAAAAAGCGTAAGCTGCAGGTAGTGCAGCTGCCACTGAAATCACTGTGTTCATCACTACGTAATAAATAGAATTAAGATACCCAGTATACCAAGTACTGTCGGTAAAAATTTTCTTATAATTATCTAATGTAAATTCTTGAGGCCAAAGTGTATAAGTGTTTATAATCTCAGTTGTCGTTTTAAATGACATGTTAAGCAACCAATAAATTGGAAGCATTAAAAAAATAATATAAACTGTAGGAACTATCCATTTAGCCTTTTTCATTAATAACACCTCGCTTTTCCATATTTTTTATTATTAAAATCCCAGACTGTAATTGTAAAACCGCTTATATTATAATCTTCCTTCACTGCTCTACACGCTAATTCAGCATACAAATCAGCATTTGGTGGCGGGCTTTTCAAAAGTATCCAAAAGGACTCTTTTTGAGGAAAGTAAGCTTTAGTATATCCTGGATCATTCCATCGCGCGATGGCTTTAGCTCTTCCAGCCTCATTTATTGTTTTAGATGGAGCCTTTTTTTCAACCACTTTTGGTTTTGTCTCCTCTTTATCATTACCATCGTAACCCAACATTTGAAGAACTAAACCAAAAGCTCCAAGTATCAAAATCCATTTTCCAATTGTTCTCATTGATTACCCTCATTTCTCATCATCAGAGTATAAAAAACCCAACAAACTAATAATACGATAAAGAAATATATTAACGACATTGCTGCAGCTGGTCCTAAATCAAACTGTCCTAATGCCATTTTAACTAAGTCTATAGATAAAAATGCAGTAGCATTACCTGGACCGCCTCCAGTTAAAACAAATGGCTCTGTATAAATCATGAAACTGTCCATAAATCTTAAAAGTATTGCAATCGTTAATACTTTTTTCATTTTAGGTAATTCAATTTTAGTAAAAATTGCCCAACGACTAGCACCATCAATTTCTGCTGCTTGATAGTAAGCAGGTTGAATAGATCTTAATCCTGCATAGGACAATAAAACTACTAACGATGTCCAATGCCATACATCCATAAGTATAGTTGTAAACCAAGCATCACCAATTTGTTGAGTAAAGTTATAATCAAATCCTAAAGCATTAAGTGAATGACCTAAGAAACCAATATCTGGTAAAGCAAAAATATTCCACATAGCTCCTACAACGTTCCATGGAATTAAAAGTGGCATTGACATTAAAACTAAACAAACAGGTACTCCTATTCCCTCTTTGGGCATAGTAAGAGCAATAGCTATTCCTAAAGGAATTTGAATAAATAAAATTATAAATGTAAATAAAAATTGTCTACCAAGTGATGCATGAAATCTTTCAGATAACATGATTTGTTTAAACCATCTTGTTCCTTCCCACATAAAAACATTATTCCCGAAGGTTTCCTGGAAAGCATAGTTTACTACTGTCATTAATGGAATAATGGCATTGAAAGCCACCAGCACGAATACTGGTATTACAAAAAACCATGCTTTTTGATTTACTGTTTTATTCATTCAATTATCCAACTATCTCCATATGTATAAGTATATTCTTTTTTAAATTTTAAAAATGCAGATCCTGACGGAATATCTTCATTAGATTTTGCGATAATTTTAATTTTTCCAGTTTCACTTTCAGTATCTACAATTTTATGCCTTCCGGTATTGCTTACCGATAAAACTTTAACTGGAATTCCTTCATTACTAAAAGATATAAATTCAGGTCTCACACCAACTTCTGTCTTATTAAAATTATTTTTTTTAATTTTTTGGTGAGTTTCTATTTTTTTTCCATTAACAATCACATCATTTCCTGTAATTTGGCAAGGCAAAACATTCATGCCTGGAGAACCAATAAAATATCCAACAAATGTATGCTTTGGTTTTTCAAACAAATCTACTGGTGTTCCTGTTTGAACAATTTGACCTTCATGCATTACAACTACTTGATCAGCAAATGTTAAAGCCTCTGTTTGATCGTGAGTTACATAAATCATTGTTCTATTAATCTTTTGATGAAGTTCTTTAAGTTTAGATCTTAAGATCCATTTCAAATGTGGATCGATTACTGTTAGTGGTTCATCAAACATAATAGCATTTACGTCTGATCTTACCAATCCGCGCCCTAGTGAAATTTTTTGTTTACCATCTGCAGTTAGACCAGAAGCTCTATTGTTTAATGTTGAAGATAATTCCAACATTTCAGCTATCTCATGAACTTTTACTTTGATTTCTTCCTCTGGAATTTTTCTATTTCTTAAAGGAAAAGCTAAATTATCATACACTGTCATAGTGTCATAAATAACTGGGAATTGAAAAATCTGTGCGATATTTCTCTCTACAGGATTCAACCCAGAAATAACTTTATCATCAAATAATATATCACCTTTAGTTGGTGTGATTAGTCCAGAAATAATATTTAACAATGTTGTCTTTCCACAACCTGACGGGCCTAATAAAGCATAAGCACCCCCATCATTCCAATCAATGTCTACTCCTCTGATTGCCCAGTCAGCATCTGAAGACTGAGTTTTTAAGTAACTATGGCTTAAACCTTTTAATGTGACTTTAGCCATTAGATACTAACCTTTCATTTTGATCAAAATAAACAAACTCATCTGTATTCATGTATAAATTCATCTCATCGCCAACGTTTTTTTGAAAAACTCCGTTAGACAAAGAAACCCAATTCAAATTTCCGTTTGTAAAGTGGATTAAGCTCTCAGAACCACTAATTTCAGAGATTAAAACTTTACCTTTTATCTCAAGTGTATTGTTGCCCTCTTTATACGTAGTAATATTGTGGGGTCTAATACCTACTTTATATTCACCATCTTTGATATTTAATTTAGTCTTCCATTGAATGTCATTCTGTAAAAATGAACACTGGTCTCCTGATTTTTTTATTTTAGCTATATTCATTGGTGGATCACTAAAGACTTGGGCTGAAACTAGAGAGTTAGGTTTATTATAAGTATCTAAAGTCTTTCCATATTGAATAATCTTACCTTCTTGTAACGTTGCAGTATTACCACCTAAGAGTAAAGCTTCTGAGGGTTCTGTGGTTGCGTAAACTACAATACAGTCTCTATTTTCAAATAATTTTGGTAATTCTTCTCGCAATTCTTCTCTTAACTTAAAATCTAAGTTAGCAAGTGGTTCATCTAAAAGAATTAAGTCTGAGTCTTTTACAAGTGCTCTTGCTAAAGCGGTTCTTTGTTGTTGTCCTCCGGAAAGCTCATTCGGTTTTTTATTCAACATTCCAGAAAGTTTTAGTAATTCTGCAACTTTCCCAACTCTTTGTTTTGTTTCATCTGAACTTACTCCAGTAATTTTTAATGGAGATGCAATGTTGTCATAAACTGTGAAATTAGGGTAATTAATAAATTGCTGGTAAACCATTGAGACATTTCTTTTTTGAACTTTCATACCTGTCACATTCTTATTGTTAAACCAAATCTCGCCTGATGTTGGTTTATCTAGGCCTGCCATAATCTGCATTAAAGTGGTCTTTCCGGCTAAAGTAGAGCCTAAAAGAATATTAATTGTATTTTTTTCTAATTTTAAATTTGTTGAATAAATATGAGTGTCTAATCCTATTTTTTTTTCTACGTTTTTTAATTCTAGGCTCATATTTTTTTGAATTCCGTTTTAAAAAAAGGGGGCTGTTAAGCCCCCTTTAAATTTAGATTAAACCTAAATTACTTCCAAGCTCTTTCGAATGGAACTGTTTTACCTTTAGGTTTCTCGTTACGTTTAGCTTTAGGCGATCCTGGTTGTTTCAACCAATAATCAGCACCTTTCGGTTTAGCTAATCTTGGACCACATCCACCGTATGTATTATTTGCTTTATCAGCAGCTTCCATACGAGACATTACTAAGTTCATCTCTTCTGCAAGACGATCCATAGCTTGTTGTGGAGTAAACGCACCTGAGTTTACATCTCCAATTTGTTGCCACCAGATTTGTGCAAGTTTCGGATAGTCCGGAACATTGATACCTGTCGGTGACCACAATACTCTGTTTTTAGATCTGTAGAATTCTACAAGTCCACCAAGTTTTGGAGCTCTTTTAGTAAAGTGTTTGTGATTAATTGTACTATCTCTAATGATAGTTAAACCAACGTCACTTTTCTTAAGATCAACAGTTTTTGATACTACAAACTGAGCGTATAACCATGCAGCTTTTCTTCTGTCAACCGGAGTAGACTTAAATAAAGTCCACGATCCAGCATCTTGATAACCAAGCTTCATACCTTCATCCCAGTAAGGACCTTTTGGTGAAGGTCCCATTCTCCACAAAGGATTACCATTATCGTCAACTGTTTTATTTCCAGAACTTTTTGGAGCAACCATTGATGCCGTGAACGCTGTATACCAGAAAATTTGCTGAGCAACATTTCCTGATGATAAAGCCGGCAGAGACTGATAGAAGTCCATCGCTGCAGCACCTGGAGGTGCATAGGCTCTTAACCACTCGTCCCATTTTCTGATTGCATATACGGCAGCAGGACCATTTGCAGCCCCACCTCTTGCTACGTCAGCACCAACTGGATTACAAGAACCTTTTTCCATTCTTATTCCCCACTCATCTACTGGTACTCCGTTAGGTTTACCAACTGAACCTGCACCAGCCATTGATAACCACGCGTCAGTCATTCTCCATCCTAAGTCTGGAGCTCTCTTACCGTAGTCCATGTGACCGTATACTCTAACACCGTCGATATTCTTTACGTCTTTTGTAAAGTATTCAGCGATATCTTCGTAAGCAGACCAGTTTACTGGCACACCTAGATCGTATCCGTACTTAGCTTTAAAACCTTTTTTGATTTCAGGTCTGTCAAACCAATCTTTTCTAAACCAATAAAGGTTAGCAAATTGTTGGTCAGGTAATTGGTATAAATCACCATCTGGACCTGTAGTAAATGATTTACCGATGAAATCATCGATATCTAATGTTGGTAAAGTAACGTCTTTACCTTCACCTTTCATCCACTTAGTTAAGTTTACTGCTAACTGAAGTCTTGAATGCGTACCAATCAAATCAGAATCATTGATGTATGCATCATACAAGTTTCTTCCAGTTTGCATTTGAGTTTGTACTGCTTGTACTACTTCTCCTTCTCCCAATAACTGATGGTTTACTTTAATTCCAGTTATTTCCTCAAAAGCTTTTGTTAAAACTTTTGACTCATATTCGTGAGTTGGAATCGTTTCTGACAATACGTTTATTTCCATTCCTTTGAATGGCTTTGCAGCATCGTGGAACCAATTAAGTTCTTTCTCTCTTTCTTTTGCAGAAATTGTTGAAAGACTAAACTCACCATTTGACCATTTCTTAATTGCAGCTCCGTGTCCGTCAGCTACAGCGTTTGAAATGGTTAATAGAGAAAATGAAACAGCAACAGCTAAAATACTCTTCAATGTTTTAAACATAGATTATTTCCCTCATTGTTGTTGTTTAAAGATTGCTTATTCAACCAAAATAAAAGTGAAAAGTACAGTGCAGAAACTTTTAAAATTACAACTTCAAGGTGTGTGTTAATTTATTAAGGCTCTCTTGACGGCTTTTTCCCAGCCTTTAATTAGAATTGTTCTAGATTTGTTTTTCATTTTGGGTGAAAATTTTTTGTCTAAGTTCCAATTTTTAGAAATATCTTTTAATGATTTGTATACCCCTAAGTGCAAACCAGCCATGAAAGCTGCACCTAAAGCAGTTGTCTCTTGGACTTTGGGTCTTAGTACTTTTACATTAACTATGTCAGATAAAAATTGTGAAAACCAATTATTCATTACCATCCCGCCATCTACTTTTACAATTTTAGGTCTTAAACCGTCATGTTTCATAGCTTCAAAAAGATCATGAGTTTGATAGGCAACTGCCTCGATTGTGGCTCTAACTATTTCTTTAGGGTTGGTATCTCTTGTTATGCCACTTAAAACTCCTCTAGCATTAGCATCCCAGTAAGGTGCTCCCAATCCAGTGAAAGCTGGAACCAAATAAATATCATTGTTATCTTTTAACGATTTAATTATTCTTTCTGTTTCGGGTGCTCTCTTAAAAAATTTCATTCTGTCTCTTAACCATTGCACACCAGCACCAGCTATAAAAATAGATCCCTCCATTGCATATGTTGTCTTTCCATTAATTCTGTAAGCAATAGTTGTTAATAATCTATTTTTTGAGTAAATTTTTTTAGAACCGGTGTTTAATAATACAAAAGCTCCAGTTCCGTAAGTGCTTTTTAATGAGCCAGGTTCAAAACAACACTGGCCAATGGTTGCTGATTGTTGATCACCTACTACTCCATTGATTGGAATTGGTTTACCAGTTACAGAAGGATGAGTTTGACCGTAATCATCAGCACAATCTTTCACTTCTGGTAAAATATGTTTTTTAATTTTAAGGAGATTTAATATTGTATCATCCCATTTATTTGAGGAAATATTATATATCATTGTTCTACTTGCATTTGTCGCATCTGTTGCATGAACTTTTCCCTTTGTAAGTCTCCAAATTAAAAAGCTGTCAATTGTTCCAAATAACAACTGTTTCTTAATCATTAACTGCCGTGCTTTAGGGACATTGTCTAAAATCCATTTAATTTTTGTTCCAGAAAAATATGAGTCAATCAAAAGGCCAGTTTTATTAAAAACCATCGTATCCTTGTTTTGCTTTCTAAGCTTTTTACAAAATTCTTCAGTCCTTCTGTCTTGCCAAACAATAGCTTTATAAACAGGTTTTCCAGTTTTTTTATCCCATAGAACAGTGGTCTCTCTTTGATTAGTGATTCCAATGCTTAAAATTTTACCTTTTAAGCGTTTAGCTTTTTGTATTACATCTTTTAAAGTTTTTATTGTTGTTCTCCAAATTTCATCTGGATTATGTTCAACCCAACCGCTTTTTGGAAAGTACTGAGTAAATTCTTTTTGTGAAGAAAAAATTGGCTTACCTTTTAAATCAAATAAAATTGATCTATTAGATGTTGTTCCTGCATCAATAGAAATGATAAACTTTTTCATCTAAAGGCTTCCCAGTTTAGTTCTAATTTTTTATCTTCTATAATAGCATTAATCACTGCTAGCATTAACGGTAATTTTTTTTCATCAAAATCTTCTTTTACTTTTTCTCCTATTTCTTTAGCTAAATCAGCACCTTCAACTGTAACTTTTTCCATTTTTGTTTTTTTAGCCTCTGAAAAAGTCAACCCTTCACCAATATAAGATCCCATTCTTGCATTTCTTCCTCCTCCGGAACTAACATATAAATCACCTAGACCAGCTAAACCTTTAACAGTTTCTTTTTTACCATTAAGGTGCTCAACAAATATTTCCATTTCATGTATAGACTGCTTTATTAATGCTGAGGCTGTATTTAAATAATTCTTTTCTCTTACTTCATCAGGTATATTTTTACTACACAAACCTTTTGCTGCACCAACAGCAATAGAAAAAATATTTTTGATTGCTGCAGA
Source organism: uncultured Pelagibacteraceae bacterium (assembly GCA_902543665.1). GTDB lineage: Bacteria > Pseudomonadota > Alphaproteobacteria > Pelagibacterales > Pelagibacteraceae > Pelagilacustribacter. Next base: position 479 of record CACBZI010000019.1, on the reverse strand, counting down.
AACCTCCACACCGTGTAAATCATTTGAATATGAAGTGTGATAATAATTTGTATTGAGCATATCAGCAATTTTTTTTGCTGTTTTTATATCTTTATTAGCTATCACCACGCTACTATGCACTCTATTGGCTAGACCCGCAGCTAAACAAGGGCCGCCAACAGCAGAAATATTTACTTTGGTAATCCCGCTATTGAATAAGAGTCTCTCAAGTTTATCAATCAGTAGTTCATATTTATTATTGTGAATGCTTAGTCCTTTGGTCAACATTAACAAATTAGGTATATTTTTATTTTTATATAATCTACCTAATTCATTTGAAACCCATTCGATACCTTTTGAACTTATACCAAGGACTATTAAATCAACGTTAGATTTAAGTATTTCATCAAATTTTTCGAATTTAAAAACTTTAATTTCTTTTGGGATTTGTGTATTTAAAGCTGGATGTAGATTGTTATTTTTTTTAAATTTATCTATAA
>CACBZI010000018.1 GCA_902543665.1 uncultured Pelagibacteraceae bacterium | reverse complement strand
AATTGTTTTAAGTCTAACAAATAGTTTTTCAATATCTTTTGAGTTCTCTGGAATTAAATGGACTTGATAAACCTGCTGGTTGGATGCTATTTCTTTATCAAAAAAATCTCGGATAACACCTCTTTCAGGTGCTAATTTCCATTCTCTAAATCTATTTTTGTCAGATAAAGTTTTATATTTTGATCTCTCATTTATTTGTAAAGATACTAATCTACCTATAATTCCAAAAGTTACTATTGCTTTTGCAGCAGTAAGTAAAAACATTCTTCTACCAATTAGTTTTGACTTGATTACAGTATTTCCAGAACTTGGGCTAAGCATCTCGATTACCTATAAAAGTTATTTGGTAAATATTAAACAACAACCAAAATATAGGAAACATAAATAAAGTAAAAAACATATTGTATCCTATTTTTGAATAAGTGAAAGAAAGATCAGAAAAATTATTTAATAGTGAAAAGAAAAGTATGTTAGAAAAAATCATGGCCATAAAGAATGTGAACCAATCTGAGGCTATCGTAGTATTAACACTTTTATTTCTTACATAGGTTCCAACGAAAATTATAATTAAATATGACAATGAGCTTATACCTAAAGGAAATCCCATAACCACATCATTAATTAATCCAGCCAAAAATATATGCCCGTTAGCCATAATATCTGGTCTTTTAATTACCCAAAAATAAATTAGGATGATTTGGAAGTTTAACGTAAAAATTTCAAACATTTTTTCAAGATTTGTGTCAACTTCGCTGATACATAGATAATATAAAAGAATTAATGGGCCAGCATTAAATATTTTATTTATAAAAGAACTTTTAGCCATTATAATTTTCCTTTATTTTGAACATTTAAATTAACTGTTACAAAAGATAGCTGATTTGGATCAATGAAAAGATCAACTGTGCCATCAGTGTTTGTAGTTCCAATGGGTGTGCCAGATGTAAATATCCCATCTTTTCCTGATGCAAAAACATTTATATCTTCAATTGTTTCGTAATCCTCAGGCAAGTATTCTAAAATCGGATTATTTGTCCCGCTACCAGATAATATGGCTTGTGCTCCCTCATTTAAAGTTACAGGTATTCTGCTATTCAGATCATTTAAAAGTAAAACTCTTGAAGATAAATAGTTCGTTTCAACAACTCTTCCGACTAAATAATTATCTTTAGTTACTGGCATACCTTTCAAAATACCCGCGCGCGTCCCTTTATTTATGATTATAGATTTTAAAAAAGGACTGTTCTTATCGACTAGAACTTTTGCTAGTATAATATTACTCAAATTTTTGTTAAAATATTCAGTTTCTAAAATTTTTTGTAAGTTTTTGTTTTCATCTTTTAAAAATTCAACGTTTAATTCAAGTGACTTATATTTTTCTAATTCTAACTTTAACCTTACATTTTCCTCTTTTACATTAAAAAAGCTTGAGATGTCTTTGCCAGCTTGAGGTAAAAATCTTGTTGGAGCGGATGCTAAAAAAGTGACTCTATAAACTACATCATTAATAAATGATCTTATGGGTTTTGTAAATTTAACTCCATAAACATCGAGAAAAAAAATAATCAAAGCTAAAAAAATTAACGAAAGAACAGAAAATTTTTGAGCTCCTCCTCTTTGTAGAAGAGCAGAACGAAAAGCAATGCTAAAATCATCTCTACTAACTGACATTTATTCTTTTACAAATAAATTAATACTCAGATAACATAGTAGAAAATAATTCTTCATTTTCTAAAGCTCTTCCAGTGCCAATAGCTACACACGATAAAGGATCATCAGCTATGGTTACTGGTAAACCAGTATCTTGAGAAATTAATTTATCAATATTTTTTAATAGAGCTCCGCCACCTGTTAAAACTAAACCCATGTCAATTAAATCTGCAGACAATTCGGGCGGGGTATTTTCTAATGCTTCTTTGATTCCACCTAAAATTTGGTTCAATATTGGCATAAGAGCCTCGCAAGCATCTTTTTCTGTAAGTTCAATTTCTTTTGGAGTTCCTGATCTTATATCCCTTCCTTTCATTAAAAAGGTATTGTTTGTTGAAGGTATAGCAGTACCTATTTCTTTTTTAATTTTTTCTGCAGTAGAGTCTCCGATCATTAAATTCATTTTTTTTCTCATATAAGCAATAATTGATTGATCTAAAGCATCTCCTGCTACTCTTAACGATTTTGAATAAACAACTCCTCCCAATGACATCACTGCGATTTCGGTTGTTCCACCTCCAATATCAACCACCATAGAACCAGTTGCCTCAGAAATAGGTAGCCCTGCACCAATTGCGGCAGCTATGGGTTCCTCAATTAGTTGCACTTTTCTTGCTCCAGCAGCTAAAGCTGAGTCTTGAATTGCTTTTCTCTCTACTGGAGTTGATCCTGTAGGGACACATATTAGTATTCTTGGATTTGCAAAGGCATTTTTTTTGTGCACTTTTTTTATAAAATGTTTAATCATTTCTTCTGTTACAACGAAATCAGCGATTACCCCGTCTTTTAAAGGTCTAATTGCAGAAATATTCCCTGGGGTTCTACCCAGCATTGTTTTTGCTTCATCTCCTACTGCAAGGACTGATTTTTTTCCCGCATCTTCTATAACTGCTACCACTGAAGGCTCATTCAGTACAACACCCTGATCTTTAAGAACTACCAAAGTGTTAGCCGTACCTAAATCGATCGCCATATCTTGTGACCAAAGAGAAGTTAATCCTGTTAAACCTTTAAACATATTTGTTCTTCTATATTTGAGCGCTTAGATTTTCATCATCTGGCGCTGTTTTTTTTCTTTTTATAATTAATTTATTTAAAGCACTTAAATAAGCATTAGCTGAAGCAACTAATGTGTCTGTATCAGCTGCTTGACCTACCGTAGTTTTACCTTTTTCCTCTATTCTCACACTTACTGTTGCTTGAGCATCAGTGCCTTCAGTAACTGCATGCACATTATATAATAAAAGTTTAACGTCATGAGCATAAAGTTTTTTAATACATTTAAAAATTGCGTCTACAGGACCATCTCCTGTATCTGTAGCTTTTTTTATTTCACCAAAAATTTCTAAAGTCATTTCTGCTTTTTGAGGTTCACCAGTCCCAGCAAACACCTTTAAAGATTTTAATTTAATTACATTATCCTCTGTCACTAAGCTATCATCAACCAACGCAGCTATATCTTCATCATAAATATGTTTTTTCTTATCTGCTAAAATTTTAAATTTCCCAAAAGCAGTGTTTATAATATCATCAGTTACATCTACGTAACCCATATCAGATAATTTATCTCTAAACGCATGTCGACCTGAATGTTTTCCCATTACTAATGATGTTTTTTTTACTCCAACACTTTCTGGTGTCATTATTTCGTAAGTATTTCTATTTTTCAACATTCCGTCTTGATGTATACCTGATTCATGTGCAAATGCATTCTTCCCAACGACTGCTTTATTAAATTGAACAGGAAAACCTGTTGCGTTTGAAACAACTTTTGAAGCTTTACTTAAAAGTTTAGTATTTATATTTGTAGTGTAAGGCATTAAATCTTGCCTTGTTCTCATAGCCATGACAACTTCTTCAAGTGCAGCATTACCAGCTCTTTCGCCTATACCATTAATTGTACACTCAATTTGTCTTGCTCCAGCCATTACCCCCGCTAAAGAATTAGCTACTGCTAATCCCAAATCGTTATGACAATGAGTAGAAAGAACTGCTTTATCAATATTTGGGACTTTATTAATTAATGTCTCTATAATTTTTTTAAATTCAGACGGGACTGTGTAGCCAACTGTATCTGGAATATTAATAGTTTTGGCTCCACATTTGATAGCAAGTTCCACTGTCTTACACATATAGTCCATATCTGTTCTTGTTCCGTCCTCGCAAGACCACTCCACATCGTCTGTAAAATTTCTAGCATAAGTTACACTTTCTTTAATTGACTCTAAAACTTCTTCAGGCGATTTATTTAATTTATGTTTCATATGAAGAGGACTTGTTGAGATAAAAGTATGAATTCTAAAATTTTTTGCGTGCTTTAAAGCTTGATGACAGGCATCAATGTCTTTTTTTGTAGCCCTAGCTAAACCTGCAGGAACAGATCTTTTCAAAGTTTTACTAATTTCTGTAACAGCTTCAAAGTCTCCGGGAGATGCTATAGGGAAACCTGCTTCGATAACATCAACTCCTAATTCGTCAAAGACTCTAGAGATTTGTAATTTCTCTTCCAAACTCATTGATGCACCTGGAGACTGTTCTCCATCACGCATCGTAGTATCAAAAATTATAATCCTATTTTTTTCTGTCATAATTTTATATTTGTAAAAATTAAAAGTCTCTCATATTACAATCAAAGCTAGAATTTGCAAATAATTATGTAGATCAAGTTAGTGTTTTGGACTCAGATTGGGTTAATTTTTATCTTTATCGACTAGCTTATTTTTACCAATCCAAGGCATCATAGCACGAAGCTCTTTTCCAACCTTTTCAATTGGATGTTTTGCCAAATCTTGCCTCATTTTTAAGAAGTTTTTTTGACCGGATTTGTGCTCATCCATCCATTGTTTAGTAAATTTTCCAGATTGAATGTCTTTAAGAACTCCTCTCATTTTTTCTTTAGTCTTGTTATCTACAATTCTCTTTCCTGAGATGTATTCACCATATTCGGCAGTATTTGAAATTGAATAATTCATATTTGCGATTCCACCCTCGTAAATTAGGTCAACAATTAATTTTACTTCGTGAAGAGTTTCAAAGTATGCCATTTCAGGTGGATAACCAGCTTCAGTTAAAGTTTCAAAACCATTTTTAATCAATTCGACTAAACCACCACATAAAACTGTTTGTTCTCCAAACAAATCTGTTTCGCATTCATCTTTGAAAGTAGTTTCTATTATACCAGCTTTCCCACCTCCAACAGCTGAAGCATAAGATAAAGCTAAATCTTTTGCTTTACCTGAGCTATCTTTGTGAACAGCCATTAAACAAGGCACTCCTCCACCCTTTTGATATTCACTTCTCACAGTATGACCTGGACCTTTGGGAGCTACCATAAAAACATCAAGATCCTTTCTGGCATTAATTAAATCAAAATGAATATTTAACCCGTGAGCGAAAGCTAAACTTGTTCCCTCTTTCATTCTTTGTTCAATATGATTTTTGTAAATCTCTGATTGAAGTTCATCGGGTGTCAACATCATTACCACATCAGCCCATGCAGCTGCATCTGATAAAGACATTACTTTTAATCCTGCGCTTTCTGCTTTTTTAATACTTGAGGATCCTTCTCGTAAGGCTACCACAACTTCTTTCACGCCGCTATCTTTAAGATTTAACGCATGAGCATGTCCTTGGCTTCCGTAACCAAAGATTGCAACTTTTTTATTTTTAATTAAATCTTTATTAGTATCTTTATCGTAATAAGTTTTCATAATTAATTAAATATTTTTGGTCCTTTTGTCATTGCTACTGCGCCTGTTCTAGAAGTGCTTATAAGGCCTGAACTTTTTAAATCAAGGGCTAATTTATCAATTTCAGCTCTTAAGGCAGTTACTTGTATTACAACAGATTTATTTGTTTTATCAAGAATTACAGGATTAAATTTCTTACAAATTTTTTTAACTTTTTCTATTTTTTTTGAATTTCCTAAAATTTTAAACAATGCTAATTCTCTAAAAAGAATATCTTTTTCACCTCGTTTGAAATCTGCAACCTTATGAACTGGCACAAGTTTTTTAAGCTGCAAATTTATTTGCTCAATTACTTGTGGGGTTCCTTCAGTAACAATTGTAATTCTAGAAATATGTTTTTTTTTATCAACTTCTGCAACCGCCAAAGATTCAATATTATATCCTCTGCCAGAAAAAAGTCCTGCTATCCTAGCAAGCACACCGGCTTCGTTATCAACCCATACAACAATTATATGTCTTTCAATTTTTCCAATTTTTCCAGGAGCACTATAGGCGGATTTAGACTTTGCCATTAAACTAAAATTTTCCCTTCATCAGATATTTCTTCCTCTTCTTCAGGGCCTAAGATCATTTGGTTATGTGGCTTACCCGAAGGTATCATTGGAAAACAATTTTCTGCTTTGTCGACAACACAATCAAATATAACTGGTTTATCAACATTAATCATCTCTTTAATTTTTTTGTCCAACTCTTCGGGTGTTTTTGCTCTTATACCTACACAACCATAAGACTCTGCTAATTTAACGAAATCTGGGAGAGCGGCAGTATAGCTTTCGGAATAATTTTTTTCATGTAAAAGTTCTTGCCATTGTCTTACCATTCCCATGTATTCATTATTTAAAATAAAAATTTTTATTGGTAACCTGTATTGAACAGCTGTAGACATTTCTTGCATTGTCATTAAGACAGATGCTTCTCCTGCGATATCAACAACAAGTTTTCCAGGGTTAGCAATTTGAACACCAATTGCTGCTGGAAGTCCGTAACCCATTGTTCCAAGTCCGCCAGATGTCATCCATCTATTAGGTTTATTAAATTTATAATGCTGTGCTGCCCACATTTGGTGCTGACCAACCTCTGTCGTAATAAAAGTGTCTTGGTTTTTTGTGAGCTCATACAGCCTTTGTACTGCATGTTGAGGTTTTATAACTTTATTACTATTAATAAAATTTAAAGACTTTTTTTCTCTCCATTTTTCAATTTGTTCCCACCATTTTGAAGTTTTCTGTTTGTTAGAACTTACAAAGTTTTTATTTTTCTCTTTAAATCTTTTATTTAAAGACTTCAAAAGTTCTGTAACGTCGCTAACTATAGCAAGATCAACTTTTATATTTTTTCCAATTGAAGAAGGATCGATATCGACATGAATTTTTTTTGAACCAGGTGAAAATTCATCAACCTTTCCGGTAATTCTATCATCAAATCTTGCCCCAATGTTTATCATTAAATCACAGTCATGCATCGCGTTATTTGCTTCATAAGTTCCGTGCATTCCAAGCATTCCTAAAAATTGCAGGTCATCACCAGGATATGCTCCAAGCCCTTGTAAAGTTGAGGTAATCGGAAACCCAGTTAAAGAAACTAATTCTCTTAAATGTTTACTAGCTTCAGGTCCTGAGTTTATAACTCCTCCGCCTGTATAAAAAATAGGCTTTGAGGATTTTTTCATTAAGTCGATAAATTTATCTAATTCTTGGTTAGATATTTTTTGAGATACTTTGCCGTTAAGTTTTTTTTTAAGTGTGTTTTTAGAAAATTTATATTTACCTTTTTTAAATTGTATATCTTTTGGAATATCAACTAAAACTGGTCCTGGTCTTCCAGTCGTTGCTACTTCGAAAGCTAAGTGTAAAACTCTTGAGAGATCATTTACATCTTTTACTAGCCAGTTATGTTTTGTGCATGGTCGTGTAATTCCAGTCGTATCACATTCTTGAAATGCATCTGTTCCGATTAAATGTGTCGGCACTTGTCCTGAAATACAAACAAGAGGAACTGAGTCCATGTAAGCATCTGTCAAAGCAGTTACAGCATTAGTTGCACCTGGACCAGATGTAACTAATAAAACTCCTGGCTTACCACTTGATCTTGCATATCCCTCAGCTGAGTGACCTGCTCCTTGCTCATGTCTAGCTAAAATATGTTTAATAGATTTATGATTTTTTAATTCATCATAAATTGGTAAAACTGCACCACCAGGATAACCAAAAATATATTCAACTTTTTGGTCTTCTAGTGCTTTAAAAACAATTTCTGCTCCACTCAATAATTTCGGCATTCATACAATCTAGCCTAGAAATGGATTGCGTCAAGTTTTAGGTTACAACTTTTAATGATTTTTTTAAAAGATTTGAGAAATTTTTCGAATAAAGCTTGTTCCAATTCTTCATATGGCCTCTAGCCCAAGTATTTTGTCTTTTTGCATACTGTCTAGTCTTAATATTTATTAAATCTTTACATTGTTCAATAGTTATTAAACCCTTTAAATAATCGTTTATTTCTTGAACACCTATCAATTTATTTGCTGAAAAACTTTTATTGACTTTAAGATTATTGAATTTTTTTACTTCGTTAATACATTTTTTCTTAAACATTTGTTCTGTTCTCATTGAAATTTTATTGAGCAATATATCTCTTGGGATATCAATAAAAATCTTTCTTATATCAAAATCTAAAAAATCAGATTTTGTTTTTTTAAACCAATCATATAGAGATTTCTTTGTTTTAAGTTTTACTTCAAATGCCCTTTGAACCCTTTGTGAATCAGTAGGAAGTATTCTGCCTTTAACTTTAGGGTCTAGCTTAATTAATGCATTATAAAATCTTTTAATCCCAAGTTTTTTATATAAATTTCTAACTTTATTCCTAGTTTTTATGTCAATATCAGGAATCTTACTTATACCTTTAGTAATTGTATTAAAATAGAGACCAGTACCACCTACAATTATTGGAATTTTTTTCTTTTTTACACAAGTATTTATTTTAATTTTGACTTGCTTAAGCCAATCACCTGCGGAAAAATGTTTCTTTACAGTAATTATTCCGTAAAGATGATGTTTTACTTTTCTAGTCTGATTTAAAGTAGGTCGAGATGACAAAACGGTAAATTCTTTAAAAATTTGCATGCTATCTGCATTTATTATTTCCCCGTTGAGTTTTTTTGCTAATTTAATTGCTAAATTAGATTTTCCTGAAGCTGTAGGACCTGCTAAGAGTACTAATTTTTTAGACAAAGTTAATTTATTTTAACACCAAGATAACGTCTTTGATTATTTTTATTAATTACTGTTAAAAGTAAAGTCTTCTCACCTTTTTTAAAAATATTATCAACTAATCTTTTTAAATCTAATGAAGATTTAATAGGAGTTTTTTGGACCTCAATTATTATATCATTTATATTTAAAAGATTATTTAATGGGCTTCGATTAGAAATTTCTGTTATAACAACTCCTTCAGTTTTTTTACTTAAATTCCTAGATGAAATATCTTCATTAGTTATATCTCTTACTGCTATTTTTAATTTTTCGATATCTTCGACTTTTTTTACTATCTTTGTTTTCTTTTCTTTAAATTCTTCAGAGGACTCTAATCTGCCAAGAGTTAATCTTTTTGAGATTAATCTTTTATTTCTCCAAATTTTAAGCTCTACACTCTTGCCTACTTGAGTAGATGCAACAACTTTAGGAAGTGTTCTCATTGTACTAATTTTTTTTCCATCAAAATTTAAAATGATATCACCTGCTTTTATTCCTGCTTTATCAGCTGGACTATTTTCTCCAACACTTGCTACTAAAGCCCCTTCAGGTTTTTTCAATTTTTCTACCTCAGCTATTTCTTTTGTTACCTCTTGAATTCTAACACCTAACCAACCTCTTTTTGTCTCACCGAATTTAATGAGTTGATCAATGACATTTGAGGCTGCGTTAGCTGGAATGGCAAATCCAATACCGATAGATCCAGACTGACCAGGTGCAATTATTGCAGTGTTGATTCCAATTACTTCGCCTTTTAAATTAAACAATGGTCCACCAGAATTTCCTTGATTAATAGAAGCATCAGTTTGAATAAAATCATCATATCTTGTTAAGTTTATGTCTCTGTTTCTTGCTGAAATAATTCCTGCGGTTACTGTCCCACCTAAACCAAAAGGATTTCCAATAGCAACTGCCCAATCTCCTACTCTTGCTACATCGGAGTCACCGAAACTTACTGGCTTAAATTGATCTTTTGTTTCCATTTTCAAAACAGCTATGTCCATGTAAGGATCAGCGCCTATTACTTTAGCTTTATATTCCTTATCCCCAACCCGCACTAAAATATCATCAGCACCGGCAATGACGTGATTATTAGTTACCACTGTCCCGTTTGTTTTTATAATAAAACCAGAGCCTAAAGAAGAAGCTTTTCTTTCTGTAGGTCTCTCAAAATCTTTAAACATTTCTCCAAAAGGTGATCCAGGAGGAAATTGAAAGGGGAATTGGTTGGTTGTTGTCCTTACTGTTTGTGTTGTAGAGATATTTACAACTGATGGTATCAGTTTGTCAGCTAAATCTGCAAAAGATTCAGGAACTGGTTTAGAGTTAGCAAAAGAATAGCTAAAAATAACTAAAAATAATAATATCTTATTAACTAATTTCATTAACTTTTTATATACCAAATTATTAAAAAACCGATAATCAAAAAAACTATTCCTGTTAATCTAAGTGTATTCTCAGGTGTATTTTTAATTAATTCTAATATGCTTTTAATTCTTGACGGGAAAATGGCTAAAAACAGACCTTCCACAAAAAAAATTAATCCAATTGCAATAATGAACTCATTCACAAATACTTAATAATTTACTTCTTTAAAGCTGGCTTAATTGATTTACCAAAGAACTTAAAGAATTCGCTATCAGGCGATAAAACCAAAGATGTTTCTCCCCCAATCAAAGCTTTTTCATATGCTTGCATAGCTCTATAGAAGGCAAAAAATTGTGGATCTCTTCCAAAAGCATCAGCAAAAATTTTATTTCTTAAACCGTCACCTTCACCTTTCATTATTTCAGATTTTTTATTAGCCTGTGCAAGAATTACAGTTACATCTTTATCAGCTGTTGACCTAATTTTTTGAGCAATCTCTGCACCTTGCGCTCTAAATTCTTTTGCCTCTCGTTCTCTCTCAGTTTGCATTCTTTTGTAAATGGCTTCACTGTTAGCCGGTGGAAGGTCAGCCCTCTTAATTCTGACATCTACAATGTTAATTCCAAAATTCTTTGCCTCTTCATTTACTTGCGATTGTATTATTTGCATTTGTCTAGCTCTGTCAGTAGATAACAATGTAGCTAATTCTTGTGTTCCTAGTACACCTCTAATTCTTGAGTTTATAATTGTAGACAATCTTGATCTAGCTACTCTCTCATTTCCAACTGAGATGTAAAATTTAAGAGGGTCCACAATTTTGAATCTTGCGAAGGCATCTACGATCAATCTTTTTTGATCTGCAGCTATAACTTCCTCTGGATCATTATCTAAATTCAAAATTCTTTTATCTAAATAAACTACGTTTTGAATGAAAGGCAACTTAAAATTTAATCCAGCTTTAGTAACAATTTTCTTTGGATCACCAAATTGAAGAACAATTGCTTGGCTTATTTCTTGAACAATGAATAATGATTGGAAAACTACAACACCAATTAATATGATTGCTGGAACTATAAACTTAACACCTTTCATTTAATTGTTACTCCCTTTTTTTAACTCTGGTAATGGTAAATAAGGAACTACACCTGAACCGGACTCTTTGTCTATAATCACTTTATCTATATCCGCTAAAACTTTCTCCATTGTTTCTAAATACATTCTTTCTTGTGTGACTTGTTTGGCATTTTTATATTCGTTGTAAATTGCTAAAAATCGACTTGCTTCACCTTCTGCTTTAGCAACAACTTCTTTCTTATATGCTTCTGCTTGTTGTAAAACTTGTTCAGCCTCTCCTCGTGCTCTTGGTATAACATCATTAGCATAAGCTTCAGCTTCATTTTTCGATCTTTCTCTATCTGCTCTAGCTGCTTGTACGTCTCTAAAGGCATCAATTACTTGTTCAGGTGGGTCGGCTTGTTGTGTTTGAACCTGAGTTAATTCTATTCCTGATCCATATTCATCTAAAATAAGTTGAGCTATTTCTTGAACCTCGACTTCTATTTTTGATCTTCCCTCTGTTAAAATATTTTGAATTCTATTTTTTGCAATTACTTCTCTCATTGCTGTTTCTGAAGCAGCTTTTACTGTCTCTACTGGACTTTGAATATTGAACAAAAACTTTTGAGCATCTTTGATAACCCAAAATACTGAATAATTTATATCTACAATATTTTCATCTCCAGTTAACATTAAACTTTCTTCAGGAACATTTCCTACGCCTGAGGATCTTCCACTGTCGCTCGCTGGTCTAAAACCAACATCTACTCGATTAACTTTTGTAACCTTTGGAGTTAAAACTCTCTCAAAAGGTGTGGGGAAGTGATAATGTAAACCTGGCTGCGTTGTATTTACATATTTACCAAATCTTAAAACTACTCCTTGCTCATCCGGTAAAACTCTGTAAAGACCACTTGCAGCATAAAGTAAAGCAATAATAATTAAACCTATTACTATCGGTCTTGAACCACCTGACTTTCCTCCAGAGAATTTATTAATTGTTTTCTGAAAATTTTTGATTAAGTCATCAAGACTAGGCGGATCTTGCCTAGAACCTGATCCATTTCCACCAGGCGAACCTCGACTTCCCTCGCCTCCAGGGGGTGATCCCCAGGGCGATTGGTTATTTAAAATTTTGTCTTTAAAACTCATGACACTTTATATAGTGACTTTTATCTCAAAAACAAGTTAAGTAAGAGCGTTATTATGACCATTAACTAAAAGATTTATGAGCCAAAAACCGCCGCCTAAGCAATTTGTTAAAACTCCAATTAATGGAACAAAATATACTTTGCTAATTTCAAGCGCAAAAGGTGGTGTAGGAAAATCAACAGTTGCAGTAAACCTCGCATTTGCGCTTCAAAACTTAGATTTGAAAATAGGAATATTAGATGCTGATGTTTATGGTCCTTCATTGACAAAATTAATGGACTTAAATGAAAAACCAAAAAGTGAGGATGGTAAGGCAATTACACCTGTTACAAAATATGGTGCTCAATGCATGTCAATGGGTTTGTTGGTTGATGAATTAACGCCAATGATATGGAGAGGGCCAATGGTTATTAGTGCAATTAAAACTATGACACAAAAAGTTTTGTGGAAAGATAGGGATATAATTATAATTGATATGCCTCCAGGAACAGGTGACACGCAATTAACATTTGCTCAAGAAGTTAAAGTAGATGGAGCAATAATAGTTTCAACCCCACAAGATTTAGCTTTATTAGATGTTAAAAGAGGTATTCAAATGTTTGATAAAACTGGCGTCAAAATATTAGGTTTGATCGATAATATGAGCTACTTCAAAGGTGATGATGGTAAAGAGTATAAAATATTTGGTGAAAGTGGAGTTGAAAAAACTGCCAAAGAATTTAATAAAGAATTTCTAGGTCGTTTGCCTATACATCAAGATTTAAGAATTTCAGCTGATAAAGGCGATCCTCTAACTCATTCAGATCCTAATCACGACGTCTCTAAAATATTAAAAAATATAGCTGAAAAAATTAAACAATCTTTTCAGTAAATCCAAAAGAATTCATTAACTCATTCCACTCTCTCTTTGAAAGACCTGAACTTTCATGATTAACTTTTTCACCCTTAGCCATAAGTTGAATTACTTTTTTTCCTTTGGCAGACACATGGACTGCTCCTACTCTGTAATCTAAAAAAGCAGCATGAGTAATTGGCACCCATTTTTTGACAGTATCAAGCATTATTTCAGCATAAACTCTAATCTCATATTGAGCATGACTGTCAGCTCTTAAAAATAAAAAATTTAAAAGATTTAATAAATCAGTTTTCCAATACCATTGTGTATATGAATTTAAGGTTAAATTCATTCTTGCAAGTTCTCTTGCTAAACCGGCTTTACCTTCATTAATTGTGGTTCCATCGTACCTTTCATTTAGCATTTTTTCATAGTTGTCATAAGTCCTTGTGGCATCATCTTTCAAAATTTTTAAAACTTCATCAGCTTGCTCTCCTGAGATCAAGTCTCCCCTACCCTGGCGATTGGAAGTCGATTGAGCTGAGAGTTGCTCTTTTGCAGGAATATAAAACTCTTTATCTAAAATTGAATATCTAGCTGAGTACTCATTAACGTTAGCAGTTCTGTGTCTTATCCACTGTCTTGCAATAAAAATTGGAAGTTTAACATGATATTTAATCTCACACATCTCAAATGGAGTGGAATGCCAATGCCTCATTAAATATTTAATTAACCCTTCATCTGTTGAAACTTTTTTTGTTCCTTTTCCATACGAAACTCTAGCTGATTGGACGATAGAGCTATCATCTCCCATATAATCTACTACTCTCACAAAACCATGGTCTAAAACTGGTAAAGCTTCATATAAAATTTTTTCTAATTCAGGAGAGGTAACTCTTTTTGTTTGGTTTTTTTGAGCTTGTTGATCTGCAATTTCTTGCTTTTGTTCTTTTGTTAGTTTCATTTTGAATTAATTATTGAATCTCTCTAAAAGAGTTTTATATTAATAGTGTTGGTTTTCCAACTATGACGATAAACGAATTTCGTAATAAACATCACGGACGTGGGGGCAGTACCCACCACCTCCACCATTTACAACTTACGGGGGTGAATTAGGATCGACGGGTGTCTAAAGGCTGTTCTTTCGTTCGAGATGGTTCCGACGTTACGGGCTAATTTATAAATGCAAATCAAAAATTTGCACTTGCAGCTTAATTAACTTAGTTAATTAAGTTACGGGGTTTGGGGCACCTGGCAACAGAACGCCCCTATCAAAAAATATATTTATCTATCATGTAAATTACAATACCAGCAGCTATACCTAAGAGTATCCAGTGGTAATTTTTTCCTATCATGCAACAAACTTATTTAAATTTGGTTTAAAATAATTTGGTCCCTTCATAACTTTGCCTTTATCATTATAAATTGGTTTACCATCCTTGCCTAATTTACTCATATTTGATTTTTGAACTTCATTAAAACATTGATCTAGATCAATTCCAAAAGCATGTCCGGCACCATAAGTAACATATAAAATATCTGTTAAAGCATCAGCTACTTCTTTTATATCTTTATTCTTAATTGCATCATGAAGTTCGCCTAATTCCTCTTTTATTAATTCATAACGTAAAGCTGTAATTTTATCGCTAGGAAATTCAGCTTTTTTCTTTACTTCTTGACCAAAAGTTTTCATAAACGTTTTTACACTTTCAAAATTGCTCATTTTTACCCTTTGTAATTTATAATTATCTAAATAAAGTGTATTATATCAAAGAATCAAAGATGAAATACAGAACAGAGTTTGACAGTATTGGAAAAATAAAAGTACCTGGTGATAAGTTTTGGGGTGCCTCTACTGAAAGATCTAATAAATATTTCAATATTGGCGACTTTTTAGTTAGACCATTAGTTATCCACTCTATAGCAATAATTAAGAAGGCAGCTGCAATAGTAAATGCAAAAAATAAAGATTTAGAGGATAAATTAAGTAGATACATTGTAAAGGCCGCTGATGAAGTTATTAAAGGAAAACACGACAAACATTTTCCGCTAAAAGTTTGGCAAACTGGATCCGGCACCCAAACTAATATGAATGTAAATGAAGTAATCGCCAATAGAGCAATTCAAATGATGGGTGGAAAAATGGGCACTAAAAAACCCATCCACCCGAATGACCATGTTAACAAATCTCAATCAACTAATGATGTTTTTCCAACTGCTATGCATATTGCTATAGCTTTAAAAGCCAAAGAAAAGTTATTACCCTCTCTAAAACTTTTAGAGAAAGAATTAGCTAGAAAATCAAAAGAATTTAGAAAAATAGTAAAAGTTGGTAGAACCCATTTACAAGATGCCACTCCATTAACTTTAGGTCAAGAATTTTCTGGTTATCATGCTCAACTTAAAAAATGTATTATTAGGATCGAATTAGCATTAAAAGAAATTTATTATTTAGCGCAGGGAGGGACTGCGGTTGGCACTGGATTAAATACTAAAAAAAACTTTGATAAAAAAATTATAAAAGAAATAAGTAAAATTACTAAACTACCTTTTAAACCTTCTACAAACAAATTTGCAGCTTTAGCAGCTCATGATGAGATAGTAAATTTTTCTGGAACACTCAACACCGCTGCAGTTTGTTTAATGAAAATTGCAAACGACATAAGATTTTTAGGCTCTGGCCCAAGAGCTGGTTACGGTGAACTCATATTACCCTCTAATGAACCTGGTTCATCGATTATGCCAGGCAAGGTAAATCCTACTCAATCTGAGGCGGTAACAATGGTATGTGTAAAAGTAATTGGAAATCATAATGGTATCACAATGGCGGGTTCGCATGGTC
>CACBZI010000017.1 GCA_902543665.1 uncultured Pelagibacteraceae bacterium | reverse complement strand
GCATATGTCTCAATAAGGGTATAAGGAGGTGTTATTACAACTTTATATTTTTGACGATTTTTATCTTTTGAATGAAAATAATTAATTTTGTTAAGTATATTAATGGATTTTGGAACTCCAAACATTTTCCAATTACCAATGAAATATCTCATTATTTGCCTTAATATAAATTTTAATTTATAGGTGTATAATTTTAGGAACTTAATAGATTATAATAATGCTAACATCAATAGGTAAATTTTCTAAGTCTTTTTTTATAAAACTCTTTGTGGGTATAATTATTCTTCCATTTGTTTTTTGGGGAATGGGCGATGTGTTTAGAGGTGGAAATCAAAATGTCATAGCTTCAATTGACTCTGAAAAAATAAGCACTCAAGAGTTTGTTGAATATTTAAGGCGACTTAATCTAAATGAAGATCAAATAAAGAATTTACCAAAAACAGATTTAATTGAAAAAATTTTATCTGAATATATTGGAAAAAGAGTAATGGCTTTAGAAATTGAAAAACTTAAGATAACTGTTAATGATAATTCTTTAAGAAATATAATTAAAAACGATACATTATTTTTTAAAGATAACAAATTCTCAAGAACAGAATATGAAAAATTCTTAATTAAAAGTGGCGTTACAGCTCCACTTTTTGAAAAGAATATTGCTGAACAAGAAAAAAAAAGACAATTCTTAAGTTCTTTATCTGGAGGGATAGTTGTTCCAGAATTACTAGTAAAAAAAGAATATAGAAAAGAGAATCAAACAAAAACAATCAAATACATTGATTTAGAAAAATACCACTCAAAAAATAAACCAACTGAAAAGAATAAAAAAGAACTTTATGAGAAAAATAAAAATGTTTTTTTTACTGAATTTAAAAATATTCGTTATGTTGAGATCGACCCTTTAAAAATTAGTGGTAGCAAAGAATACAATGAGACTTTTTTCAAACAACTAGATACAATTGAAAATAATATATTAGATGGACAATCTTTTGATGAAACAATTAAAACTAATAATTTAAAGGCAATTGTATTAAAAAAGGTAAATGCAAATAAAGAGAACGAAAACCAAAAAAAAATAGATAATTTATCTGACAGTTTATTTAAAAAAATTTATAATCTAAAATCAATTCAAGTGCCTGAAATTATTAATTTAGAAAATAAATATTATTTAGCTGAAATTAGTAAAATTGAAAAAAAAGATAGACCATTTACTGATCCAGAAGTTCAAGAAGCACTGAGTGCCCAGCTAAGTTTTAAAAATAAAATAGAGAGTAATACCTCGATAATCAAGGATATAAGTATGGGTGCAATTGATAGTGAAAAGTTTAAAAAATTTGCATCAGATAATCAATTGGAAATTAAGGAATATAAAATAAATAATTTAAAACAAAACGA
Organism: uncultured Pelagibacteraceae bacterium; assembly: GCA_902543665.1. Lineage (GTDB taxonomy): Bacteria > Pseudomonadota > Alphaproteobacteria > Pelagibacterales > Pelagibacteraceae > Pelagilacustribacter. Next base: position 15,645 of record CACBZI010000017.1, on the reverse strand, counting down.
TATTTTTTCAGAAGGTATTATCAAAAGAATTTTTCTTACGAAAGATGGTGAAATTGATCTAATTACTAACAATACTTTAACAAAAAGTTTTTTAGTTTTAACAATAAATACTGAGTATAAAGACCTAAAAAAAGATAGTAATGAATATGAACAATACGAAGCGAAAGCTCGTTTAAACTTAATTAATCAAATTTATCAATCACACGATAACAATCTTAACGAGAAGTATAAAGTTGAGTTAAATCAAAGAACAATAGACAGAGTTAAAAATTCATTTTAATGCGAATAAATACAAGCTTTAAAAATTTTCAAAAGAGACACGCGAAAAAAAGTCATCAAATTTTATTTAGATCTTTTAATTGTAAAGATTATTATAAAGTGGAAAATCTATTTAAATTCCTCTTAGCTGAAAAGAATAGTTTTATTTTTGAGTCAGTTGAAAAAGGAATTATAAGAGGGAGATATACAATTATCGGTCTTAACCCTGATAAAATTTGGGATATTAATAATAATGTAATTACTTTAAAAACTGATAAAAAAAAAACTAAAATTAAAACTAATCCTTTAAAATACTTAAACAAACTGGTTAAAGATTTTAAGATTAAGACTCCAAGTCAATTACCTTCGATGGCTTCAATGATAGTTGGTTATTTCTCTTACGATATAATTCGTTACATTGAAAAAATACCTAACAAATGTAAAGATGACTTAAAGATACCAGACGTGAGGCTTTCTCGTCCTAGGAATCTGGTTATCTATGATAATTTAAAGAAGAGAATTCACTACATTGAAAATATTTATGCTGATACTAAAATTAAGAACTATAAAGAAGCTTATGACTCTATTGCTAAAAAATTTGAATTATTTAAGAATTTTGAAAATATAAAGCTTCCAGAACAATTTACATTTAAACCAAATAAAAATGAAATAAAATCAAATATAACTAAAAAAAGGTTTCATCAATTAGTGAAAAAAGCAAAAACTTACATAAAAAATGGAGATATTTTTCAAGTAGTTTTAAGTCAAAGATTTGAGAGAAAAATAAACAAGAAACCTATAGAGATTTATAATCAATTAAGAAAATCAAATCCCTCACCATTTATGTTTTACTTTAATTATGAAGATTTTAAAGTTTTAGGGAGTAGTCCAGAAATATTGGTAAGACTAAGAAAAGGCGAAGTTACAATTAGACCAATTGCTGGAACAAGACCAAGAGGAAGAAATTTAAAAGAAGACAAAAAATACATGTCAGATTTGCTTAAAGATAAAAAAGAATTAGCTGAACATCTCATGTTGCTAGATCTTGGAAGAAATGATGTAGGAAAAGTCTCTAAAATTAATACTGTAAAAGTAACTGAAAAATTTAAAGTAGAAAAATATTCTCATGTGATGCACATCGTTTCGAACGTAATTGGTAAGTTTAACCATCAAACCTCAGTGTTTGAAACACTTTTATCAGGTTTTCCTGCAGGCACAGTAAGTGGTGCTCCAAAAATTAGAGCAATGGAAATAATTGATGAACTTGAAAAAAATAAAAGAAAATTATATGCGGGCGGTATAGGTTACTTCACTCCGAATAATGAATTTGACACATGTATCGCTTTAAGAACAGCTCTAATCAAAAAAGACAAGTTTTACGTCCAAGCTGGTGCTGGAATTGTTGCTGATAGCAAACCGGAGAAAGAATATACTGAAACAGTTAATAAAGCCAAAGCTTTGATGAAAGCGGTTGATTAAATGAAAATTTTATTAATAGATAATTACGATAGTTTTACTTACAATTTATTCCATTATATTTCAAAAATTAGGAAAAACGTAGATGTAATTAGGAATGACAAGATAGACGGAAAAACTATCTTAAAAAGGAAATATGATAAAATAGTAATATCCCCCGGCCCCGGTAATCCTAATCAAGCTGGTAATTGTCTTAAAATTGTTAATGCAGTTTATAAAAAAATTCCAATACTTGGGGTTTGTTTGGGTCATCAAATAATTGGCCAAGTTTTTGGTGGTAAAATCATAAATGCTAAGAATTTAATGCACGGAAAAACCAGCAAAATTAAGCATAGTAAAAAAGGTTTGTTCAAGAATATTCAAAATAATTTTGAGGCTACTAGATACCATAGCCTGGTGGTAGATCGTAAAAAATTCCCTAAAAAACTCATGATTACAGCTGAAACTAATAATAAAACAATTATGGGATTAATGCATAAAGATTACAATATACATGGCTTTCAGTTTCATCCTGAGAGCATAAGTACTAAAGTAGGAATGAAATTAATTAAAAATTTTATAACTAATTAAAATGACAAATTTAATAGATAATTTAAAAGAAGGTAAAAATCTTTCATTTGATGAAAGTAAAACTCTTTTTAATGAGCTTATGGAAGGTAAATATAATGATAGCGCAATCATAGAAATATTAGAGTCCCTTTCAAAAAAAGGTGAAACTAAAGATGAATTAGCCGGAGGAATTTTTGTTTTAAGAAAAAAGGCAACAAAAGTAAAAGCTGATCAAAATACAATTGATACATGCGGAACAGGTGGAGACGGGCAAAATTCATTAAATATTTCTACTGCAGCTGCAATTGTTTTAGCAAGTTTGGGGGTAAAGGTTGCTAAACATGGTAATAAAGCTGTTTCCTCGAATTGTGGTTCAGCTGATGTGTTAGAGGCTCTTAAAATAAATATAAACTTAAAACCTACTGAAGCTGAAGAAAGCATAAAAAAATTCAATTTTTCATTTATGTTTGCTCCTAATTACCATTCAGCAATGAAATATGTTGGGCCTGCCAGAAAGAAAATGGGAAAGAAAACAATTTTTAATTTAATTGGACCTTTAAGCAGTCCTGCACAAGTAAAAAGGCAAGTCGTTGGAGTATTTCATAAAAAATGGATGAAACCTTTTGCAGAGGCACTGAAAGAAAATGGTGTTATCCATGCTTACATTGTTCATAGCGATGATGGTATGGATGAGATCTCCCCTTTTGCAAAAACAAGTGTAGTTGAACTTAAAGATAAAGAAATTAAAGAATTTACCATTGATCCAAAAACTTTAGGCATTAATTGTAAAAATAAAGAAAATTTAAAAGGAAAAAATGCCGAATATAATTCTGAAAAAATAATAGAAATTTTTAAAGGAAAAGAAAATGAATTTTCTCAGTCTGTTGCACTTAATGTCGCTGCAGGGTTAGTTGTTTCGGGTAAAGAAACTGATTTTAAAACAGCATTTGAAACAGCTACAAAACATTTAAATTCAGGGAACGTGTTCCAACACTTAGCTAAGATTCAATCTTATTAATGACAAATATTTTAGAAAAAATTATTGAGGAAAAAAAACAATCTTTAATATTAACTAAAAAGGAGAAATCTTTTGGTGTTTTAGAAAAAAATATTAAAGTACAAAATTTTTTTAATTTTAAAGAGACTATCCAAAACAATAAAGGTATTTCATTAATTTCAGAAATAAAAAAAGCAAGCCCATCAGCTGGAATTCTTATCAATGATTTTAATCATTTAGACATAGCTGAAATGTACATAAATAACGGTGCTACTTGTCTTTCTGTATTAACGGAGGAAAAGTATTTTTTAGGTAAACTAGACTATATTCAAGATATTAAAAAAAAATTCAAAATACCAATCCTGGCAAAAGATTTTTTTATAGACCCCTATCAAATCGCTTTGTCTAAAAGCTATGGCTGTGACTGCATATTAATAATTATAGCCGCTCTAAACGGCAGCCAAGCTGATGAAATTTATTCAGAGGCATTAAAACATAATTTATCTGTAATAGTTGAAGTACACGATCAAAAAGAGGCTGAAATGGCTTTAAAATATGATCAGGCCTTAATAGGGATTAATAATAGAAATTTAAAAACACTTGAGGTTTCTCTAAATAATACAATTTCAATTTTTGAAATAATTAAAACACATAAAGGACCAATTATTTCTGAAAGCGGAATTAGAAATGAAGATGATGCAAAATATATTTACGAAAAAACTGGAATTAAAAATTTTTTAATTGGAGAATCACTTTTAAAATCCGACAAACCTGATGAATTAATGAGAAAATTAATCCAAATTAATCAATAAATTAGCCATTTATTTGAAGTTGTAATTCAAAAAGAACTTTTATAGAACATTAATGTACGAGGTTTGTTCTATGCTTACAAAAAAACAAAAAAACTTATTAATATTCATCAATAAAAAAATTAGATCTTCAGGAATTTCCCCTTCTTATGAAGAAATGAAAAATTCACTCAACCTTAAGTCGAAATCAGGAATACATAGATTAATTTCTGCATTAGAAGAAAGAGGTTTTGTTAAGCGATTAGCACATAAAGCAAGAGCTTTAGAAGTAGTAAAATTACCTGAAAACGCGAGCGCAAATGATATATTTAATACATTTACACCAAGTATAATTAAAGGTGGATTAGATAAAAATAATAATAAATCTACAGATGTATCAGTATTAGGCAGTATCGCTGCTGGTACACCAATTGAAGCTATTCAACAAGAAGTTGATAGAGTTGCTTTACCAGAAGATCTTCAAAATAATGGCGAGCACTATGGTCTAAAAGTAAAAGGTGACTCAATGATTGAAGCAGGAATTGCTGACGGTGATACAGTTATTATAAAAAAAGTTTCTAATGTAGATAATGGTCAGATTGCAGTAGTCTTGATAGACGACCAGGAAGCTACTTTAAAAAGAGTAAGAAAAAAAGGTAACACTATCGCTCTTGAAGCAGCAAATCGAAACCATGGAACTAAAATTTATGCTGCAAATAGAATAAAAATTCAAGGAAAACTTGTTTCTTTATATAGAAACTTTCATTAAAATAGTCTAATTAATATTAATGTCATTTAATTGTAGGTTTGCCCCCTCTCCTACTGGGCCTCTTCATATTGGCGGCGTTCGAACGGCTTTATTCAATTGGCTTTTAGCTAAAAAAAATAAGGGAAAATATTTTCTAAGGATAGAGGATACTGATAAAGAAAGATCTAAAGACGAATTTAAAAAACAAATTATTTCATCTTTGGCTTGGCTTGGAATTGAACATGATGGCGATGAATATATCCAATCTAAAAATATATCTAAACACGTTACAGTTGCAAAGGAACTACTTAAAAAAGGTTTCGCATATAAATGTTATTGCTCTGAGGAAGAAATTAATGAACAAAAAGAAAAATGCAAAAAACAAGGCATACCATATGTTTATAATAGAAAATGGAGAGATGCTAAAGATCTAAATATTCCCGAAGGAGTTAAACCGGTATTAAGATTTAAAAGTAAAATATCTGGTAATACGATTATAAAAGATTTAGTTCAAGGGGATAGAAACATTTCAAATTCTACTATTGAGGATTTTGTAATTCTAAGAAAAGATAATACTCCAACATACCAACTATCAGCCACGGTTGATGATCATGAAATGAATATAACTCATGTTATAAGAGGAGATGATCATATGATTAACTCTTTTAAACAGAGACAAATTTACGAAGCAATGGGTTGGGAAGTTCCAAACTTTGCACACATTCCTTTAATTCATAGTGAGCAAGGAAAGAAATTATCAAAAAGAGATAATGCTTCCACTCTTGAAGATTATATTAAAATAGGAATTATTTCAGACGCTTTAAGGAATTATTTGTTAAGATTGGGATGGTCATACAAAGATAAAGAAATTTTTACTAAGCAAGAAAGTATTGATTTATTTGATTTAAGTGGTGTTGGAAAATCACCTTCAAAATTAGATATGAATAGGATTTATTCAATAAATGAGACATATATAAAGAGTATAGATCAGAAAGATCTTTTTAATTTTTTTAAAGAATATGTTTCAAAATACAAAAAACCTTTAAATCAATCAAAAGAAAGCATTCTTTTAAAATCTATGGGTTTTTTAAAAAATAAGGCAAAAACTTTAGAGGATATTTGGAATAACGCTCAGTATATTATTAACGATAAAATTGAAATTAGCGCAGATGATAAAAAGTTAATTGATGATTTATCAAAAAAAATAATAACTGAATTTATTAATGAATATGAAAAACTTTCCACATTATCTAGAGAAACTTTAGAACCTTTAATAAAGTCTCTAATTGATAAACATAAAACTAATTTTAAAGGTGTAGGACAACCTTTAAGGATAGCGCTGGTTGGCTCTAGATTTGGACCTGGTCTTTATGATGTTATTCTCTCCTTAGATAAGGCTGAAGTGCTTAAAAGATTAAAACAAATTTAAATGAAAGACGCTGTATCTTTCAGAACAAGAAAAACTTCAATTTACGATAAAAAATCTAATACTCCTTTTAAAATAAGTAGGTCTAAATTTTTCAACTTTATGAGTTGTAAAAGGTGCTTTTATTTAGATCGTGTAAAAGGACTAAAAGAACCCTCAATGCCTGGATGGGCTCTAAACGTTGCAGTCGATGAATTATTAAAGAAAGAATTTGATCAATATAGAAAAGAACAAAAACCCCATCCAATTATGATTAAACATAAACTCAACTTTGTTCCTTATAAACACAAAGATTTAGATGTGTGGAGAAATTCTTTAAAAGGTGGCATTTCATATTTAGATGAAAATACAAACCTTATAATTCATGGAGGTATTGATGATATTTGGTTTGATTTGACTGAAAAAAAATTAGTTGTTGTAGATTATAAAGCTCAATCATCAACTTATCCTGTAACAGTATCTTCTTATCTCGATGCTGAATGGCATCTAAGTTATAAATTACAGATGGACATTTATGTTCATATCTTAAGGAAAATGAATTTTAAAGTTTCAGACCGAACTTTTTTTTATGTTTGTAATGGAGAAAAAACAAATAATAAATTTGATAATAAGATAGATTTTAAAACTACGCTGATCCCATACCGAGTAAATACTAATTGGATAGAGAAAAAATTAATTGAAATGAAAGATGTTCTAAACTTAGATGAACCGCCTAAAATTGAAAAAACTTGTGAAAAGTGTGCTTATCTTGAAGGTGGAAAGAAATTTTAATTTATCTGTTATTATTTTCATCATCATTATTAGATGATTGATCTGTGTTAGATGATTGGTCTGTATTATCTGATTGAGGTTCTTCTCGAGTGGTTTCTGTTGGTGTTTCCTCTTGAACTGGTTGTTCAGGTTCTGGCTGTGGCTGTGGCTCAGGAGTAGGTTCCTGTGATTGAGCTCTGGCAACATCCGCAGCAGTTTGTGGAGATGGTTCTCTTCTCATAAAGAAATATATTCCAGCAGCAATAACTGCAATAGCACCTAGAATGTACAACATGATATTTACAATACTTAATCCTTCTTTTTCTTCTTCAATTGGTGTTTCTTCTGTAACTGGTTTCACCTCCTCTTCTTCAGGTTTAGCGTCTTGTTCTTGGTTGGCTTCAGAGTTAACTTGTTCTTTTGGCTCTTCAGTTTGAGGAGCTGGCTCAGGTTCTGGCTCTGGCTCCGGTTCTTTAGCTGGTTCTGGTTCTGGCTCTGGCTCTGGTTCTGGTTCTGGCTCTGGTTCTGGCTCTGGTTCTGGTTCTGGTTCCTTTTTAGGCTCAGGAGCAGGCGTTGAAACTTCAGTTTTAGGTGCTTGAGCTACGTCTTCTTTATTTTTAATTAAAGGATCTATTGCTCCTGTTACCACAAGAATGATACCAGCAGCTAAAACTATAATCGGATCCATGAGTCGGATTCTAAACTTTTGGTTTATTAAATCACCTTTATATGTGAACGATTTGGGTGCTGTGTGAATAAAAAAATACGATAATATTGAGATTTTATTGATAAAATTTACTCAAAATTTGATAATATCAATTAATGAATTCAATTTTTGTATTTTTTTTAACGGCATATATTATTTATTATCTTTTTAGACCTGTAACAAAAAAAGAAATAGAGAAATTCGAAAATCCTGATAACTGGTCAAATATGGGTCTTTAAACCTTTAAGGTGCTCAATTATGCTTTCAGATAAAGCTTGTAAATCGTAACCACCTTCCAAAAAGGAAATTACTCTTCCTTTTGAATGAATATTAGCAATTTCAATTATTTTTTTTGTAATCGTAAAAAAATCACTAGACTCTAAGTTTATATTAGCTAGAGGGTCTCTTTTGTGGGCGTCAAAACCAGCAGAAATTAAAATAACTTCTGGTTTAAATTTTTCTATAGGATTTAAAACTTTTTTTTCAAAAATTTCATGAAATTCTCCACTTTTTATGCCAGCTTTTAAAGTGGCGTTATAAATATTACCTACACCAGTTTCATTTTCAGCTCCAGTGCCTGGAAATAATGGAAATTCATGAGAGGATCCATAAGCTACGGACTTATCTTTAAAAAAGATTTCTTGAGTTCCGTTACCATGATGAACATCAAAATCAATAATAGCTACTTTTCCAATATTATATTTTTTTTGTAAATATCTTGCTGCAACTGCAACATTATTAATAAAACAAAAGCCATTAGCTCGAACAGTTTCTGCATGATGTCCTGGAGGTCTAACTGCACAAAAAACTCGCTCATTATTATTAATTAGATCATCACAAGCAGCAATACCTGAACCACAAGATCTTAAAATTGCATTCTCACTATTAGAACATAACATTGTATCTGCGTATGGCTCTTTCTCAACACCGATAATTCCTTCTTTTGGAATATTAGCAAATATTTGTTCAATATGTTTCTTAGGGTGTACTAAGGAAACTATTTCTAAATCAACCTTAGGGGCCTCTTTAAACTCTACTTTTAAATCAGAAGATTTAATAGATTTTAAAATACTATCTAATCTTTCTTTTCTCTCTGGATGACCTTGTCCATTAAATTTTAGTAAACAATCTGAATGACTGTATACAATCATCTTAAACTTTTAATTTTTCCACCGTCTATTGAAAGGTTTTTAAAATTTGAATATTTATCTTTAATCAGTTTATAAACTAAATTTGCAACTTCTTCAGGTTTTGTTGGTCTTTTAATTTTTTCAGCTTTGCACCTTTGTTTTAAGATTTGTTTAACGCTTCTTTTAAATATTTTTGCATCAGTTTTTAAGAGTTTTTCTAATCTGTTTGTTAATGTCATGCCCGGATGAATTATCGATACAGAAACTTTATCAATTTTACCTTGCATAGCTAAAGCCTTGGAAAAATTGTTTAAAGCTGAATTAACAGCTCCGCCAATCATAAATGTATTTGAGGGATTTCTAGCAGCCCCTCCTCCAATATTAATAATTTTTCCTTTACTTCTTTTAAGAGTAGGCCAAAAAGCTCTGCTTAATCTTACTGCAGCTTTAAATTTTAAATTAAATCCATCTTCCCAGATATTGTCATTCAGATTTAAAAATTTTCCTCCCTTTGTTGCCCCTGCTACATTTATGAGGTAATCCAATTTTTTAATTTTTTTGGCAATTGAATTGCACGCAGATAATGATCTCAAGTCTTTAGAAATGATTAAAGAATTTTTAGGAAATTTTAAATTCTTTTGAAAACTTTTTAATTTACTTTTTGATCTTGAAACTAAAATAACTTTAATTTTTTTATTGTTAAGCTTATCAGCTATCGCAGCCCCAATGCCTTGACTAGCTCCAGTGATTAATGCTGTTTTCATAAAATCTTTATATTAATATCCTTTAAATTTTCGTAAGTCACAATAATTTTATCTTTCATATTTATTTTATATGGTTGAGTTAAAGAACCACAAAGTAGATAATCTCCTTTTTTAAAGCTTATATTTTTATCTTTAAACTCATCAACAAAAGCTTTCAATGAGTCTCTAGGATCTATTCTCTTTGTTCCAGTGAAATAAGGTTCAGTAACTACATCGTTAATATTTAATTTAATTTTAATTTTATTAATGTCTGTAGTTTGCCAATTCTTTAATTCTTCTCCAATAATAATTTTACCACCGTTTCCATGGTCAGAAATTCCAAGATACATTTGAACAAGCTTATCAAATTTATTTTTTGAACTTTGTAAATATCTTGAAGAAGTAATATCAATAGCTGTATATAATTTAAAATTATTCATTTTATTTAGTAATTCGCCATCAATTTTTAAATCTTGATCAATTTTAAATGCATATTCACATTCTAAGTTGGAAAAAGGGATTTCTGGATATTCAATCGTGCAATTAGAAGGTAAAATAGTTTCTTTAAAAATTTTACCTGGTACAGGTCCATCAAATCCTTCTTCTTTTTGAACTTCTTTAGATATTGCTCCTATTTTCCAGCCTACTGTTTTTTTATTTAACTCTTTATAAAATGCACTTAAAGCTTTGTATGCTTCATCTCGATTTTTAGGAATTTCATCTTCACTGAACCCATTAAGGTCAACTAAAGTTTTTTTCGTCCATGCGTTTGCTAGTTCTGTGCCCAACTTGTTCATAATAAAAATTATATTTAATTGATAAACTTCTTTAAATGATATTAATAGATTATGGAATTAACAATCGAAAAAGCCAAGTTTCATCAAATTTCCTTACAACAAGTAACCGAAGCTCTAAAAAAGGGATTGTCTAAAAACTATATTGATGTTGATGTTTCAATTGTTAAGTGTCCTGATTTAAGAAAATGGGATTGCCCTGCTGAAGGTATAAGTGGAAACCAAAGAATTATTGATGTTGGAGGGGAACCGTACATGCATGATAAAAGATTCATAGGTACAGAATTTGATTATGAGGAAATAGCAAAAAGAATTGGCTCTGAAAAATCATATGCTTTAGGAGCAGGTTCAGGAGCGATGTCATGTTTAGAGGGTCACTGCGGAGAGCTTATCATTAATGAAAATTTAATAACGAACGAGTCAAAATCTATAATTGCTCAAGTTGATGAGAATAAAAGATGTAAATCAACGTCATACACTCACCGAAAACATGGCGGACTAGGAAATATCTATTACTCCGAAGGAAAAAAAGGAGATGTTGTAAAAATTAAAATTAAAGGAAGGTCAGGTGAACAGGGCTCTTTACCTCAATCTATGAGAACTGCACTAATTGAAAATTTACAAACAAACTTAAGTGTTGCGTTGGGTGGTGTGTTTAGGATCTTAAATGGTAAGATTAAATCCCATGTTCAACCAGACTATGCAGATATAAAATACGAATATTATGATCCAAAACAAATGAAATGTGTTAAGGATTTTTTACAATTTTACGAACCTATAGGGCCACATTTTCAATGCTATTCAGTTTTATGGACTAATGATCCCTCTGGAGGAAAATTAGATTTAAGAGAGTCAGGAGAACACACTCATTTTCATTCTTATAAAGGAACTCAGGATGCAGGTCATTATCATTTCGATGTAACCCCTAATGAAATTGAATATGAATGCTATTTCAATACCGCCGAAGAAGTTCATAGAGTAAACAATATTTACAAGGAATTGAAAAATACTAATTAGTTTGATTAAATATAAATATGAAAAATATTTATACTTGGGCGGCTAATCCTGCAAAAAGAACTGTCACTGTAGGTGATATTATTGAAGCTAAAGGAAAAAAAATTCTTACACAAGTAACTGCAAATAATTCATTAGAGGCAAAAGCAGCTGAAGAAGCAGGTTTTGACATGATAATAGGAAGTGCTTCAAATGTTAAGAAGGTTCGGGAAGGATCTAAATGTCTTTTTTATACAGCAGCACTCGAGCTACATAATTATCCTACAGCTGAGGATGTGTTACGTGGAGCCTTTAAAGCTTTAGAGAATGGTGCTGATGCGGTTATGACTGCCAGAAGTATGGATGTTGTTTCAATGCTTGCAAAAGAAGATGTTCCAGTTATGGGTCATTTAGGTTTGGTTCCTAGAAAATCTACTTGGATTGGTGGTTTAAGAGCTGTAGGTAAAACTGCTGATGAAGCATACGAACTATTTAAAAAATTTAAACGTTTAGAGGATGCTGGGGCCTTTTCAGCCGAATGTGAAGTTATTCCTGAAAATATTATGGGGGAAATATCAAAAAGGACGAGTATTGTAACTGTATCTCTAGGATCTGGAAAAAAAGCTGATGTTATGTATCTATTCATGAATGATATCTGTGGAGAGCAAGAAAAGTCCCCTAGACATGCAAAAGCTTATACAAATTTAAAAAAGATGAAAGATGAAATTGAAATCGAAAGAGTTAAAGCCTTAAAAGCATTTATCAAAGATAGTTTAGAGGGGAAATTTCCTGGGCCTGAAAATTCAGTAAATGTTAGTGAAGAAATTCTAGAAAATTTTAAAAAGAAACTTTAATCTTTTTTAATAGGGATAGTTGGGTGTCTAGTAGTAGATGTAACTATATTTACTCCTAATTTTGCTTCCCTTAATATAATATAAAGACCCGCTCCAATTATTAAAATACTTCCGATATAAACATTCATTGTTGGTATATCTTTAAATATTAAATAACCTAAAATTCCCCCAGCTAATATTTGAATATACTGGGCAGATGCAAAAATTGATGACGGTAAATGTCTCGCTGAGTTTATTACAAATATAATTCCTATTCCTCTAAAAATACCAGATCCTAAATTGGTAGCTAAATCATTTAAAGGCATAGGCTTATAAAAATAAACTGCTACTAGTGAAGAAAATAATATCATCAATAACTTTCCGTAAATTAAAAACGAGTATAACGTTTCTTGATGCCCATATTTTCTTACAATTAAATAACTTGCGGTAGGAAATAAAGGCATAAGAATTGCTATTATTCCTATTTTGGTAAATTCACTACTAAAAGGATCAATAGCGATAATCGCGCCAATAAATCCTATGCTAGTAGCAAGATATCTTCGCCAGCTTACTTTTTCATTTAAAAAAATTGCCCCTCCAATAGTCAACAATAAAGGAATAGTAAAGATTATACTATAAAGAGTAGTTAGAGGCAGAAAGAAAGTAGAGTAAATAAAACAACTCATTGCTAAAAACATGGTTAAAGTCCTAAAGAAATGGACAGTGAAACTAGCTTTTCTTATTTTATGCCATGCATTTTTCCATTGAGTATAGATAATTACAGTAATCAATGCAGCGATAGATGCAAATAAAACAATTTGAGTTGCGTGATATCTTGTAATTAAATCTTTGTTAACTGTATCTTGGCAGACAAACAAAAAATAACCAAGTAGAGCAAGCGCAAAGTCTTTGTAATAGACTCCTCTCGTAACAGATTGCATTAATTAAGAAGATATAATATTTATTAAATCTCTTGTTTTTCCTTTAAATGTTGGTAGTGGATATTTATAAGACCATTTTCTTGGAATACATTTTACTTTAGCTTTTTCCCATAAAGCTATCCATTGTTTGTAATTTTGTACTTTTATATTTTTTTTGTTTTTACTTTTAACAATAAAATTAGGCAATGGATCTCTTCCTGAAGGCTGACCTGCTTTATTATATCTCAAGTCCATACTTATTCTAAAATTTTTTGATTTATTTGGTAGTGAACAATGAAGTAGATATCTATTTAATAATATTATATCGCCGACATCAGCTTGAAGAGGCACGGTTGATAATTTATCGATTATTTCTTTGCCTCTAACTTCTACTTGTCCCTTACTTCCAAAATCGTGGTTAACAAGTCCAAATTTATGACTTTCTTTTACAGCAAGCATACAGCCGTTTTCTATTCTTGTTTTGGTAAAAGGTATCCAACACGTTACTAATTCAGTACCCTTCTGTCCTTTTTTATTCATAACGCCGGCATCTTGATGCCAAGGAGTTCTTCCAACTAGGCCATCATTTAAATTCTTTTTTGCAACACCTTTTTCAGGTTGTTTGATTCTTGAATTTTGACAAGGATTAGAAGCTATCTCGGGACCTAGAATTTTTTCAATCTTATCTAAAATCTTTTTATTTTTAATTAAATTCCATATTGATTGACTTGCAAAAAAATCACTATTAGCGTTTATGTTTTTTTCAGGAAGTCTTATGTTAAAATATTGATCAAGTTCAGGAATATCTAAAGAAACCAAATATGAGTATTTTTTCTTAAACTCATAATTTAATACTTTTACTTTGTCTCTTTTAGGAACAAATCTATGAATCAGCCTGTCCATGATAAAAGCCATATCATTTAAGATTGGTTCTAAATCCTCTTTATAATCTAAAACACCCTTTAATCTTATGAAACCTTGTTTCTCAAAAATTTTTTTAATATTTTGGCTCATTGAATCGTAATGAATTATAAAATTCTATCAAATTCATTTTAGACTGCAAGTGCTTTTCTCATCTCTTCATCGTCCATTTTTTTACCCAAATATGCCTCGATTACAGCATTGTCATCTTTTACTTGAGCTGGAGTACCCTCTGCAATTTTCTGACCATGGTCAAAAACAGTTACTGAATTACAAGTATCCATTACGACTTTTAAAATATGCTCTATAATAATAAGAGTAAGGCCATATTTTTCTTTCAACTGCATTATAATTTTCATTAAATTGTCTACATTGACTGGGGATAAACCCGCAGCTGGTTCGTCTAACATTAATAATTTTGGTTTCATAGCGATTGCTCTTGCTAAAACTAATAATCTTCTCTGACCTCCAGAAAGCTCACTAGCGTTTAGCTCTGCATAGTCTGCTAATCCCACAAAAGAAAGAAGTTCCATCATTTCTTCTTTGATAGCTCTTTCTTGATCCCAGATTTTTTTTCTTCCTATGACTGCATCGAAAAATTTGTAAGGAACTCTAGTATGATATCCCGACATAACATTATCTATAACTGTCATATCTTGATAAAGTCTTAGTAATTGGAATGTTCTTGATAAACCATAACTAGCAATCTCATGTGGAGGTGTAAAAGTAATATCATGACCATCAAACTCAATATAGCTTCCAGGATCGCTATCATAGATTCCTGAAACTAAATTAAAAAATGTACTTTTACCTGAGCCATTGGGTCCAATTATTCCTCTAATTTCATTTTTTGGAAGTTCAAAATCAACTTTATTAATAGCTTTCAAACCACCAAATGATTTAGATAATTGTTTAGTTTTTAAAATCATGTTGTTTTTTTTGTTCCAGTTTTCTTTTTAAATCTCTTTTCTAAGAAATATCTGTCAATAAAGCCGCCTAAACCCTTAGGCATAAATAAAATAGTTAATACAATTGTTAAACCAAATATTAAAAGCTGATATTTATATAATGGTCTAGTTAAGTCATAAACAATTGTAATGACTATAGCGCCAATAATTCCACCCCAAATATGACCTAGACCTCCTAGGACAACCATAGCTAAGAAGGTTACCATTTCTATAACTGTGTAATTATTAGGATGTATGTATCCTGGAGGCATGTGAGCATAAACTGCACCTGCCGCACCAGCAAACATAGCACTCAAAATAAAAGCTAAAATTTTATATTTTTTTACATTAATTCCAGCGGCTGCAGCACAAATTGGATCCTCTCTGATAGACATAAACGCTCTTCCAACTCCAGATCTTAAAATACTGAATGAGAAGTAAACCGCTATAATCATTATTGTCATTGAGATGAAGTAATATCTATCCGGAGAGTCGAAGTTGTAACCCATTAAAGAAGGTGTTGGAATATCAGAAATACCGAAAGTAGATCTAAAAAAGTTTCCGTTTTCAATAAATAATCTTATTGCCTCACCTCCTCCCAGTGTTGCTAAGGCTAAATAAGGACCTTCCAATCTAAAAGATGGAATTCCCATTGCTACTCCAAAA
>CACBZI010000016.1 GCA_902543665.1 uncultured Pelagibacteraceae bacterium | reverse complement strand
CGTTTACATTTGCCATTTTTCTATTTCTGAGACTAAATTTTCTGTTTCCTGATTAAGTTCATCTATTTCCTGATTAAAACTGTCTTGATATTCTGATTTCTTTTTCAATTCAAATTTTAAGCTTTCAATTTTTTCTTTTAAATAATTATGTTCTCTAATTAATTCTTGATTTCTTTTTTCAATTTTATCTTTTTGTCTTAATATTTCGTTTTTCTCTGTTCTAATTTTCTCTAATTCATAATTTGGTTGTGAATAAGTTAAAGACAGCGAGTTAAGTTTATTTATAAGAAGGTCTAAATTTTTTTCTTTTTTTTTTATTATGCTCATAAATAATTATATCATATTATTGATATACTTAGTTTAAGTCTATATAGGTTATTAAAAGTGAGTATAAATTTTAATCAATTATCAAATGCAGTGAGATTTTTATCAATCGACGCTGTGCAAAAAGCAAATTCAGGCCATCCAGGCATGCCAATGGGTATGGCAGATGTAGCTACGGTTTTGTTTAAATACCACCTCAGGTTTAATCCAAAAAATCCTGATTGGATTAATAGAGATAGATTTATTTTATCTGCAGGGCACGGATCAATGTTACTTTATTCTTTACTCCATTTAACTGGATATGAAAGTATATCAATTGAAGATATTAAAAATTTCAGGCAACTTAATTCTATATGCGCTGGACACCCTGAGTATCAAAAAGGAACAGGTATTGAGACAACAACCGGTCCTTTAGGTCAGGGCTTAGGTAATGCAGTTGGAATGGCAATAGCTGAAGAAATTTATAGAAAAAAGTTTGGTCCAAATATTATTAATAATAAAACTTACGTAATTGCGAGTGACGGGGACTTAATGGAGGGAATTAGTCATGAAGCAATGAGTCTAGCTGGCCATCTAAAATTAAAGAATTTAATAGTTTTTTTTGATAATAATAAAATTTCAATTGACGGTTCAACATCGCTTAGTGTTTCAGATAATTACAAAAAAAGATTTGAGTCGTACGGTTGGAGCTTCTTAGAGGTAAACGGTCACAATGAAAAACAAATTTCAAAAGCGATCACAAAAGCATCAAAATCAAAAAAACCTACAATAATATCATGTAAAACTATAATAGGATTTGGATCGCCTAATAAATCTGGTAAAGCTTCCTCTCACGGCTCTCCTTTAGGAGATGAAGAAATAGCTTTAGTGAGAAAAAAACTAAAATGGAACAACCAGCCATTTGAAGTACCTCAAGAAATACTAGATGAATGGAGAAATATAGGTAACAAGGGTGAGCAACTAGAAAATAACTGGCTTGAAACAGTAAATAAAAAAAATCCTAAAGTAACAAGTGTACTTAACAGCACTAAGGAGAAATTGGATTTGAAGGGTTTAGAAAATTTAATTCGTCAAGAAAAAGATAAACATTTTGAATCTAAGCCAAGTTTAGCTACACGACAATGCTCGATGGCCGCTATAGAAAAAATTTCTGCTTTTCTTCCTGAATTAATAGGTGGTTCTGCAGATTTAAGTGGTTCTAATAATACAAAAACAAGTAATTCTAAAATTATAAATTCTAAAAATTTTAATGGAAATTATATTCATTACGGAGTCAGAGAACATGGGATGGCAGCAGTTATGAATGGTTTAGCGCTTTATGGAGGTATAATACCTTATGGTGGAACATTTTTAATATTCTCAGATTATTGTAAACCCTCTATAAGACTCTCTGCTTTAATGGGTCTTAAGGTAATTTATGTTTTTTCACACGACTCGATTGGTCTTGGTGAAGATGGTCCTACTCACCAACCTATAGAACAACTTACAGGGTTGAGAGCAATTCCGAATTTAAATGTCTTCAGACCAGCAGATATTAATGAAACATTTGAATGTTGGGAAATAGCTTTAAAAAGTGAAAATAACCCAAGTGCTATTGCTTTATCGAGACAAAAAGTTCCTTACATCAATCCGAGCAATTCTAAAGAGAATAAATGTGAAAAAGGAGCCTATGTAGTTAATTTGACTTCGCATGAGAGCAATGTAACATTAATTGCTTCAGGTACTGAGGTAGAACTTGCCTTAAAAGTTCAAAATAAACTTAAAGAAAACAATATCCACTCAAAAGTAGTTTCAATGCCGTGTATGGAGCTTTTTGATAAACAACCTGAGGATTACCGGAAAGATATTTTAGAAGAAAACTCATTGATCATCACATTAGAAGCTGGAAGTGTAATGTCTTGGCAAAAATATATTAAAAATAAAGGTAACAATTTAGGTATAGATAAATTTGGTGAAAGTGCTCCTTATAAAGAAGTTTACAATCATTTTAAATTAGCAGAGGAAGATATAACTAATTTTATTCAAAAAAAATTGAGAGAGTAATAGAAGTCGATGGGTGAAATAAATTTCTTTCCTGACGATTTAGAAATCAAAGATCAAAAGATAATTCTTAGATTAGATCTAAATGTTCCAATTAAAGACAAAGTTATAAAAGATGCTACAAGAATAACTTTATGTTTACCTTTAATAAATAGACTAATTGAAAAAAAAGCTAAAATTATAATTATTAGTCATTTAGGTCGGCCAAAAGGAATTACTGTACCCGACCTGTCTTTAATGCCTATCTACAAATATCTCAAAGATACGCTTAAAACTAATGTTTATTTTTTTAGAGGATCTTTTGATGGCGAAACTAAAGAAAAATTTTCTCACCTAAAAGGTGGTGAGGTAATATTAATTGAGAATATAAGATTTTTTAAAGAAGAAACCGAAGATGACCAAGATTTTTCAAAAAAGTTAGGTGAACTTGGGGACATTTATATTAATGATGCATTTTCATGCTCCCATAGGAAACAAGCTTCTGTGTATGGTATAACAAAATTTGTAAAGAAAAGTTATGCTGGTCCATTATTGAAAAAAGAAATAACGGCAATAAATCTTGTTATAAAAAATAAAAAAGAGCCAGTAACTTGCATTATTGGGGGATCAAAAATTTCTACAAAAATTAATGTTATTACTAATCTTATAAAAAAAGTAAATAATATAGTGATTGTTGGAGCAATGGCTAATAATTTCTTCGTTCATAAGAATTTAAAAGTTGGTAAATCTTTAATTGAAAAAAATACGAAAGAGACAATAGCAAAATTTTATAAAAAAGCTGAGGAACATAATTGTAAAATATTAATACCTGAAGATTGTATAGTAGGAACAGACTTTGAAGGAACTGGTAAAAATAAAAATCTTGATGAGATTCAAGAAAATGAAATTATTTTAGATATCGGCTTCAATACAATCAAAAAAATTCAAAAAATGATAAACGAGTCAAATACTGTTCTGTGGAATGGACCAGCTGGGTATTTTGAAAATAAAAACTTTTTAAAAGGCACATTATCGATTGCAGAAAATATCTCTAAAAATACTATTGAAAAATCTTTAATATCTATTCTTGGAGGCGGAGATACTTTCGCAGCAATAAATAAAAGTAATGACAAACTTACTTTCTCTCACTTATCAACAGCAGGAGGAGCATTTTTAGAGTACTTAGAAGGAAAAGACTTGCCTGGTATAAGTGTTTTAAAATAAATAATCGCTATGACATTAAATGAAATAGCTAAAAAAATGTGTGCTAAAGGAAAAGGTATCCTTGCTGCAGATGAAAGTACTGGAACAATAGCTAAAAGATTTAAAAGTATAAATGTTGAAAACATAGAAAAAAATAGATTAAATTTTAGACAAACTCTTTTTAATTCAAGTGCTATGAAAGATTTTATTGGGGGAGTAATTTTATTTGATGAAACAATAAGACAAAAAACTACCTTGGGTCTATCAATTCCAGAATTAATATCTAAACATGGAGCTGTACCAGGAATTAAAGTTGATAAAGGTGCTAAACCTCTTGCTGGATCTAGTGATGAAACTGTAACAGAGGGTTTAGATGGTTTACGAGAAAGATTAAAAGAGTATTATGATTTAGGTGCGAGATTTACAAAATGGAGAGCTGTCTATAAAATTTCAGATAAATTTCCATCTGCCCAATCTATTAAGTCTAATGCCCACGCATTAGCAAGATACGCTGCATTAGTTCAGGAGGCTAAAATGGTACCGATAGTTGAACCAGAAGTTTTGATGGACGGTTCACATAACATTGATAAATGCTATCAAGTTACAACTGATGTATTAAATGAGTGTTATAACGAGCTAGAAATACATAAAATTGATTTGAAAGGAACTGTTCTTAAACCAAATATGGTTATACCTGGCTCGGAGTGCAAAGATAAATCTAATGCAAAAGAAATTGCAAAAAAAACTTTAGACTGCTTAATGAAAAATGTTCCAAGTGATGTTCCTGGAATTGCTTTTTTATCGGGCGGTCAGTCTGAAATTGAGTCTAGTAAAAATCTTAATGAAATAAACAAAATAAATGATAGTAATTTTTTAATTACTTTCTCTTATGGAAGAGGGTTGCAAGCAAGTGCATTAAAGGAATTTGGAAAAAATCAAGAAAATACAGAAAATATTCAAAAAGCCTTTAACCATAGAGCTAAAATGAATGGTCTGTCATCTAAAGGGGAGTGGTCTGAAGAATTAGAGAAAGAATTTGCGGCCTAAAACATTTGAAGAAATTAGTATACTTAATTTCACCTAATAAAATTGACCAGAATTTCTTCGCTAGTTTAGATAAAGTATTGTCTTTTAAGAATGTGAAGTTTTTTCAATTAAGATTGAAAAATTTGAGTCAAAAAAAACTTCTTTATTTCTCTAAAAGAATTATGAAAATTACCACTAAGCATAAAGTTAAGTTTATCATTAATGATAATTTTATTTTAGCATCAAAGATAAATGCTGATGGATGTCATATGGGTCAAAACGATGGATCGTTTTCAAAAGCTAGAAAAAAACTTAAATATAAAATATTTGGTATAACATGTCATAACTCAAAAAAACTTGCAGCTAATGCAATTAAAAATAATGCAAGTTATATTGCTTTTGGATCTTTTTTTAAATCCAAACTTAAGCAAAATGCAATAAAAGCCAATCTTAATATTTTGAGATGGGCAAAACATAACGTAAAAAAACCTATTGTAGCAATAGGTGGAATAAACAATAAAAATTACAAAAAATTAATAAGAGCAGGTGCAAAATATATTGCAATATCAAGTTTTATTTGGGATAACCCAAACTTAAAACCGGAACTTGCTATTAGAAAATTCAAATGAAAATAACTGCTATTGAAATAAAACCTGGAATGATAATTGAACATAAAAATGATTATTGGAATGTTCTTAAAACTCAACATGTTAAGCCTGGGAAAGGTGGGGCTTTTAATCAGGTAGAATTAAAAAGTGTTGTCAAAGGTACAAAGCTGAATGAAAGATTTAGATCAAGCGAAACAGTAGAAAAAGCGGAAGTTGATGAAAAAAAATTTAATTTTTTGTACTTAGATGGAGATTGTTGCCATTTTATGGATAACAATACTTATGAGCAAGTAGAAATATCGAAAACTATAACTGGAGAAAAGTATAAATTATTAAAAGAAAATTTAGAAGTTACAATTTCTTTTATGGAAGATAAGCCGATATCAATTGAGTTGCCAAACAATATTGAATGTACTATTGAAACTACGGATGCTGCTATTAAAAACCAAACAGCTTCATCATCTTATAAACCTGCTATTCTTGATTGTGGTATTAAAATTAATGTCCCGCCATTTATAGAAAGTGGAGAAAAAATAATTATTGATACTCGAACACTTGAATATGTAAAAAGAGTCAATTAATGAGATTAAATTCTCCTCAAATAAATTTAATAACAAGAGCATGTATGAAAGCTTCAAGATCGCTTATAAGAGATTTTGGAGAAATAGAAAATTTACAAGTTTCAACTAAAGGTCCTGGAGATTTCGTAACATCAGCAGATAAAAGAACCGAAAAAATTATAATAGATGAATTACAAAAAGCTCACCCAGATTACGGGATAGTAACTGAGGAAACGGGAATAATAAATAAATCTAATTTGGATAATAGATGGATAATTGATCCAATAGATGGAACAATGAACTTTTTAAATGGCGTACCTCAATTTGCAATATCAATTGCTTATGAGGAAAATAGTGAAGTTAAATGTGGTGTTATATTTAATCCTATTATGAATGAAATGTTTTGTGCTGATAAAGGTAATGGATCATACCTCAATAATTCAAGAATAAGAGTTTCCAATAAAAAGAAAATCAGTGATGCTCTCATAGTAACTGGCGGCCCTAAAGGAGCTAGCAAAATTAAAGATAAAATTTTTTCTGAATATATTAATGTCTCAAAAAATGTTTCTAATGTAAGAAAGTTTGGAAGCGCTGCCTTGGACATAGCTTATGTAGCTTGTGGAAGGTTTGATGGATATTGGCAAAGAGAACTTAATTATTGGGATATAGCTGCAGGTATTATAATTTTAAAAGAAGCTGGAGGTTATGTAGACTTTTTTGAAGAAGATGCAAAGTTGCCTTTAAAAAAGAACATTTTGGCGTCAAACTCCTTTATTCATGAAGAATTAAGAGGATTAATTAAAAAATAAAGATATTGAGTATAAACTATTATTAATATAAAACTCCGTTCATGAAAAAAAGCATACACCCAGATTATCATAAAATAAAAGTTGTAATGACAGATGGAACTGAATTTGAAACTAAATCAACTTGGGGAAAAGAAAATGACGTTCTAAAATTGGATATTGATCCTAAGTCGCATTATGCATGGACTGGAGGTGCTCAAAAAATTTTAGATAAAGGAAGAGTAAGCAAATATAATAAAAAGTTTAGTAATCTGAGATCAAAAAAATAATTTATGACTGAAACACCTTTTATGCCAAAAGCTACCGCTGTTTGGCTAGTTGAAAATACCACATTAACATTTAAACAAATAGCAGAGTTTTGTGATTTGCATGAATTAGAAATAAAAGGAATAGCTGACGGTGATGTAGCAAAGGGCATAAAAGCTTATAACCCTATATTGGCAGGGCAACTTTCTAGAGAAGAAATTGAGAAATGCTCAAAAAATCCAAAAATGAAATTAAGTCTTTTAAAAAAAATTGAAGAGGTAGATATAAAGGAGAGAAAAAAACCAAAATATACTCCTTTGTCGAAAAGACAAGATAGACCCGATGCTATTTTATGGTTGTGTAAAAATGCTCAAGAGCTCACTGATGGTCAAATTTCAAAACTTGTAGGAAGCACTAAAGGGACTGTTTCTTTGATAAGAAAAAGAAGTTATTGGAATTTTTCAAACTTAAAACCAAGAGATCCAGTGATTTTAGCTTTATGTACTCAAGAAGCATTCCAAAAAAGCTTAGATAAAGCAAAAAGAAGAATTGAAAGAGAGAAAAAGGCTAAAATTAGAGAGGAAAAAAAGGCTCAAGCAGCATCGCTATAGACAAACAAAGATGCAGGTGATAACTACCATAAAAAAATTAACTGGAGGTTTTTATTAAAATAGACGTTAAGGATAACAATGTGGAACAAGCAATTCGTGTTCTAAAAAGAAAACTTCAAAAAGAGGGATTTTTTAAGGTAATGAAAATGAAAAGTACCTACGAAAAACCATCTGAGAAAAAAAAGAGAGTCCAAACGGAAAATTTAAAGAGAATTAAAAAGCTCCAAAAACTTAAAAATAGATATTAAAATTAAAAAAATGAGAGGTTTGATAATGCCATCTGGTAAAGTGAAATGGTTTAATGCCAAGAAAGGTTATGGTTTTATAACTGATAACGACACAAAAAAAGATATTTTTCTTCATGTTTCTGCTTTAGAGAACTCAAAATTAAGAGTTTTGAAAGAAGAGCAGACAATATCTTATGATATAAAAGAAGAGAAAGATAAGCTTCAAGCAATTAATATTAAAAAGAAGTAATTTTACGCGGGGTGGAGCAGTCTGGTAGCTCGTCAGGCTCATAACCTGAAGGTCGCTGGTTCAAATCCAGCCCCCGCAACCAAAATGACTGAAACAATCAGAAATATTACAATTATAGCTCACGTTGATCACGGAAAAA
Source organism: uncultured Pelagibacteraceae bacterium (assembly GCA_902543665.1). Lineage (GTDB taxonomy): Bacteria > Pseudomonadota > Alphaproteobacteria > Pelagibacterales > Pelagibacteraceae > Pelagilacustribacter. Next base: position 9,227 of record CACBZI010000016.1, on the reverse strand, counting down.
CAACTTTGATCGATAGCCTGATGAAGCAAAGTGGCACTTTCAGGGAAAATGAAAATATTGAAGAGCGTGTAATGGATTCTGGTGAATTGGAAAAAGAAAGAGGAATTACAATTTTAGCTAAACCTACATCTATAAATTGGAAAAACTCTAGGATTAATATTATTGATACGCCAGGTCATAGAGATTTTGCTGCAGAGGTAGAGAGAGTTTTGCATATGGCTGATGGAGCTCTATTATTAATCGACTCTGCAGAGGGTGTAATGCCTCAAACAAAATTTGTATTAGCTAAAGCTTTAAAACAAGGATTAAAACCAATAGTAATCATAAATAAATTAGATAAGACTGATCAGAGAGCAAATGAAGTTTTAAATGAGACTTTTGATCTTTTTGTAAGCCTAGATGCAAATGAAGAACAATTAGATTTTCCTGTTTTATATGCAAGTGGTAGGTCAGGATGGGCATCTAAAGATATTGATGGTCCTAGAAAAAATTTAAATCCATTACTAGACTTAATTATGAAACATGTAAAACCAACTAATTTAAACAAAGCTAAGCCTTTTGCTATGCTCTCCACATTGCTCTATGCTGACAGTTTTTTAGGGAGAAGTTTAGTTGGTAAAATAGCTCAAGGAACTGCAAAAGCAAATCAACAAATTAAGGCAATTAATCTAAGAGGTGAAAAGGTTGATGAAGGAAGATTAACAAAAATATTCAGATATGAAGGTACTAAAAAAGTACCAATTCAAACAGGAGAGGCGGGAGACATAGTAATCATTGCAGGTTTAGAAAAAGCAAACGTAGCAGATACAATTTGTGATTTAGATTTAAACGAACCAATAAATGCAACACCTATTGATCCTCCAACAATGTCGATTACAATAACGGTCAATAGTTCTCCTCTAGCAGGAACAGAGGGAAAGAAATTGACAAGCACTCAGATCAGAGAACGATTAATTTTAGAAGCTGAAAATAATGTTGGAATAACTTTTGAAGAAAATTCTAATAAAGACTCATTTGTTATAAGCGGGCGAGGAGAATTAATGTTAGAAATTCTTTTAACCCAGATGAGACGTGAAGGATTTGAGATGACTGTTAGTCCTCCTAAAGTTTTAATAAAAGAAGATGGTAGTGGAAAAAAACAAGAGCCAATAGAGGAAATCACCATGGATTTAGACGAGGAATACTCATCAAAAATTATCGACTCAATGAATAGAAGGAAAGGTAAACTTATTAATCTTAAAGATACAGGTAAAAATAAAAAGAGACTAATTTTTCACGCACCTACAAGAGGTTTAATGGGGTACACAAGTAGATTTTTGACTTTAACTAAGGGGACTGGTGTAATAAATAGAATCTTTCATTCCTATGGAGATTACACAGGTGAAATGGAAGGGAGAAGAAATGGTGCTCTCATATCAATGGAAACTGGAAAAGCAGTTGCATTCGCAATTTTTAATTTACAAGCTAGAGGTGAAATGCTCGTTACTCATAACGACCCTGTTTATGAAGGCATGATTGTAGGTCTTTCATCTAAAGCTGGAGATCTTGAAATTAATGTAATGAAAGGAAAGAAATTAACAAATATGAGAACACAAAATACTGATGAAAATGTTATTTTAACTCCAGTTCGAAAAATGGCAATTGCTGAACAATTAAGTTTGTTAAATTCCGATGAAGCATTAGAGATTACACCTAAATCTTGTCGATTAAGAAAGTTAATTTTAGATCCGCACGAAAGAAAAAGACTATCTCGAGCGAAATCTAAAGCTTCTTAAAGACTAAATCTCGACTTTTTACTATCATCTAAAAAACTTTTCACTGTGTCGAGGGTCATTGATTTAAAGCTTTTTCCAAATCCATTTATTTGATTTATAACTTTTGGTGGCATAGTAATAATATTACAATTAATCTGTTTAGCTTGAGTGTAATTGTAAGCTTCTCTAGTGCTTGCCCAAAGGATTTCAATATTTTTGTTCTTTTTAGTTAATGAAATACTTTTTTTAAATATTGGAAGTGGATCCTTGCCTTTATCAGCCATTCTTCCAGCAAATATAGAAATTATAGATTTGGTTTTTTTGCTCAACTTTTTATAAATTTTTTGGGTCTGCTCAAAAGTGTACACCGCAGTTATATTTAGTTTGATCCCCTTCTCACTTAACTCCTTAATTACAGATCCAGTAAACTTACCTTTAGAATTAACAACTGGTATTTTAACATAGACGTTGCTACCCCAAGAATTAATTTCATAAGCTTGGCTAAGCATATCTTTCAAATTATCTGCAAATACTTCAAAAGAAATTGGTTTTTTTTTACAAATCTTTAAAATTTTTAAAGAATAATTTTTATAATTTTTTGCTCCAGCTAATCTCATTAAGCTTGGATTTGTTGTAAAGCCGTCGACTAATGATTTATTATTAAAAAATTTGATCGTTTCAAAGTCAGCTATATCGCAGAATATCTTTGTTTTCATTAATCTAAATTTTTAACAATATCCTCTGTCATTTTTTTTGCGTCTGCAAATAACATCAAAGTATTATCTTTATAAAATAATTCATTATCTATTCCTGCGTATCCAGGGGACAAGCTTCTCTTAACAAATAAAACGGATTTACATTTTTCAACATCAAGCACCGGCATGCCAAATATAGGGCTTTTAGGATCTGTTTTAGCTACAGGATTTGTTACATCGTTTGCTCCGATAACAAATGCAACATCGGAATTGGCAAAATCATTATTTATATCCTCTAACTCAAACACCTCATCATATGGAACATTAGCCTCTGCTAATAAAACGTTCATATGTCCAGGCATCCTACCGGCAACAGGATGAATGGCATATGAAACTTTAATATCGTTCTTTTTTAATTTGTCTACCATCTCTCTTAAGGCATGTTGAGCTTGTGCTACTGCCATTCCATAACCTGGAACTATTATTACTGATGAAGCATTTTTCATTAAAAAAGCTGCATCTTCAGCATTCCCGCTTTTGACAGGTTTTTGATCTTTCTTTTCCTTTGTATTATCAGATGAACTATCTGCACCAAAACCTCCAAGTATTACACTTACAAAAGATCTATTCATGGCTTTACACATTATATAAGATAGTATTGCTCCTGAAGAACCTACAAGTGCTCCTGTAATGATTAAAGCAGTATTTTCTAATGTAAAACCTATTCCAGCTGCGGCCCAACCTGAGTAAGAGTTTAACATTGAAATTACTACAGGCATATCTGCACCACCTATAGGTATAATTAATAAAACACCCACAAAAAAAGAGATCATTATTACAGTCCAAAAAATATTAGCTGACTGAGTAATACACAAATAATAAATTAAAACAAAAATTCCAATACCTAGAATTAAATTTAAAAAATGTTGACCTCCAAAAGTTATTGGTGAGCCAGACATTATTCCTCTTAATTTTAAAAAAGCTATTATAGACCCTGAAAAAGTTATTGCTCCAACTGCAGCACCAATAGACATTTCTATTAAACTCGCTAGTTTAATTTCACCAACTACTCCTAAATTGAAGGCCTCAGGATTTAGGAAAGCTGCTATAGCAACAAAAACTGCAGCTAATCCAACTAAACTATGAAAACCTGCAACTAACTCTGTCATTGCAGTCATCGGAATTTTAAAAGCTATAAAAGCTCCAATTGCTCCACCAATTAATAAAAAAATTACTACATAAACTAATGAAGTGGCAAAATTTCCGACAGATAAAAATGTTACTATAATTGCAATTATCATACCTACAATTCCAAAATAATTTCCTTGTCTGGATGTATCTGGAGAGGACAATCCTCTTAATGCAAGAATAAATAGTATTCCTGAAATTAAATAAAAAATTGCAGATAAATTTGCTGATATCATTTCTTTTTATCTTTCTTTTTTTTATACATTTGAAGCATTCTTTGAGTTACTAAAAATCCACCAAAAATATTTACTGCAGCTAATAAAATGGCTAAAAATCCAAAAATACTTGATATACCAAAAACACTATCTGATGACCCAGCTAATGCAGCTATTATAGCGCCAACAATAATAACAGATGAAATAGCATTAGTTACAGACATTAAAGGTGTGTGTAGAGATGGTGTAACACTCCAAACAACATAATAGCCAATAAAAATCGATAAAATAAATATACTTAATCTAAATATAAACGGATCTATTTCCATAATTAAACTTCTCTTATTAATGATTTTATAATTATCTCGTCCTCTAAATTAATATTAAAATCTTTTTTTTCTCTACTATATAAATTTCTTATGAAACTAAATAAGTTTTTAGCATATAAACTTGAGGCAGTAAGCGGTAAACTATTCATTAAACTTTTCACGCCTATTACTTTTATTCCCTGAATTGTATTTATTTTCCCGGCTTCCGAATATGCAGAGTTACCTCCTTGTTCTGCTGCCAAATCATAAACTATAGAGCCAGGTTTCATTAATTTTACTAAATCTTCTGTCAGTATTCTTGGTGCTGGTTTGCCAGGGATCAATGCGGTACAAATAACTATATCATTTTTTTTTAGTGCTTCTTTCATCATTTCAGCTTGTTTTTTTTTGTAATCCTCTGAGGTTTCTTTTGCATATCCACCGGCTGTTTCCATATCTTCAGCTTGTTCAACAGTCAAAAATTTTCCACCCAAGCTTTCAACTTGTTCTTTTGACGCTGCTCTTACATCAGTTGCTGAAACTATAGCACCTAATCTTTTTGCAGTAGCAATAGCTTGTAAACCAGCTACCCCTGCTCCGATAACTAAGACTTTAGCAGCTGGTACAGTTCCAGCAGCTGTCATCATCATCGGTACAGCTTTTTCAAATTCAGCAACACAATCGATAACTGCTCTGTATCCAGCTAAATTTGATTGAGAGGAAAGTACATCCATGGATTGAGCCCGTGTGATACGAGGCAATAATTCAAGTGAAAAAGTTTTAATTTCTTTTTTTATAATTTTATCTATTTGTAATTTGTTTTTTGAAGGATTGAGCATTCCAATTAAAATTGTTTTCTCTTTCAATAAATTAATTTCATTTTCAGAAGGGCAATTAACTTTAATTAGTAAATTACTTGAATTTAAAACTTCACTAGAGGAGTTTTTGATTTCAACTCCAGTTTTTTCATATTCATTATCCTCGATACCTAAATGAGAAGCATAATTTTTTTCTACACACACTTTTAATCCTAAACCAATTATATTCTTTGCTGTTTCAGGAGTAATAGAAACTCTTTTTTCTAATGCTAAATTTTCTTTAATTGAACCTACTATCATTTATTAATTTCTTTAATTTTAAAGTAAAGTAATTGCTAGTATTACTAGGATAGCTATTACTGCTAATGTTCCCCATAAAACAAACTTGGTAAAACCACTATATGTTTTTTTATAGTCATTTTCGCTCATATTATTAGCCTTGACGAGCTTTAAATTTTGGATTTTTTTTATTAATTACGTAAAGTTTTCCTCTACGCTTAACTAACTTAGAGTTTAAATCTCTTTTTTTTAAAGATTTTAGTGAACTTGCTATTTTCATAATTTATCAAGCCTGGCGACGACCTACTCTTCCATATCTTAAGACAAAGTACCATCGGCGCTGAAGGACTTAACTTCCGAGTTCGGAATGGAATCGGGTGTAGCCCCTTCGCAATAATCACCAGGCAGGTGACTTATATTATTTTTTTTATATTAAGTAAACCTGAATATATAGCTGATTTTTTTGGTTTTTTTGGTGGGCATGATAAGAATTGAACTTATGACCTCTACGATGTCAACGTAGCGTTCTACCACTGAACTACATGCCCATATATTTAGTTTATCAAAGTTTAAACTTTTGAAAAAAATTTTTAATTTTAATTTTATAGTTTAACATTTTTAGTTTGTTAATTGAAAATCCTTTTAATTTAAACTTTTTACTATTAAAACGAAACCACGAGTGCATTTCTTTCTCATAATTTGAGAGGTGAGTAGTGGAGTAATTGGAAGAATGTACTCGGTAGTAAGCTAGAGGTTTTTGAATACATCTCATCTCATAATTAATACTTAAATTCAAAAAAAAATCAAAATCTCCAATAATATTATATTTGTTATTGAATTTTTTTTTTTTAAATATATCTCTCCTTAGCATAACTGTAACTATACCTAATCTGTAATCATCTAACAGTTTTTGAGTTATTTGACCACTAGGTAAAACTTTTGTCGAATATAAATATTTTTTTTTTAATTTTTGATTATATTGATAGCAATTTGAATACAAGAAAGACAAATCTTTATTTTTTTCAAATATTTGAACTTGTTGTTGAATTTTTGATTTTAACCACCAGTCATCGGTGTCTAAAAATGAGATAAACTCTCCTTTAGATCTTTTGATAGCTAAATTCCTTGCATTATATAATTTTAATAAATTCGAACTCTCAAAGTATCTAATTCTTTTATCATTAAAACTTTTAATAATTTTTTTGCTTTTATCAGATGAACAGTTATTCCAAAATATGAGTTCCCAATTTTTATATGTTTGACCTATTAAGCTATTCAAACTTTTTCTTAAATATTTCTCACCATTATGACAATTCATTATAATGCTTACAAGCGGTTTTGTTTTCATTAAAAAGTTATGATAAATGATTTAAAAATTTTTTAAATTTTTAATTAATTTATTCTCCATTGAAATTTATTAATCTTAAATATTTTTTCTAATTCATCTTTGTCTCTTTTAACATCCATGCATTTCCAAAAACCAAAATGTTTAAAAGCTATTAATTGTTTCTTTTTAGCTGCTATTTCTAAAGGTTTTTTCTCAAGTATATCATTATCTTTTTTAATAAGATTTAAAAATGAAGTATTGGCAACAAAAAATCCTCCATTTATCCAGCCACTTTTGACTTGTGGTTTTTCCTTAAAATTTGAGACAAGATTTTTTTTTAATATCAATTCGCCAAATCTTGCTGGTGGTCGAACAGCAGTAATTGTTACTAATTTCTTGTTTCTATTATGAAATTTAATTAATTTTTGAATGTTAATATCACTTATCCCGTCACCGTATGTAAATAAAAAGTTTTCATCTTTTCTGAAATATTTTTTCATTCTCTTAAGTCTTCCTCCAGTTAGTGTTTTTAAACCGGTGTCAGTAATTGTAATTCTACAATTTTTATTAAATATTTTCGCCTTAAAAGGAATGCTATTTTTTTTAAAATTTTTAAAATAATTTTTAAAGACATTACTTTTATAACCTACTGCTAAATAAAAATCTCTTAAACCATAATTCGCATAATGATTTATAATATGAACTATTAAAGGATATCCTCCAACTTTGACCATTGGTTTAGGGATTGTATTTGTATAATCACCTAGTCTCGTGCCAAGTCCTCCTGCTAAAATAACAACTTTCATTATTTAATTGATTTCCTGTATGAATTAATTGTTTTAATCAAGCCATTTTTAAGATTGATTGTTGGTTTCCACTTTAAAATAAATCTAGATTTAGAAATGTTAGGATAAGTAACTAAGTTTTCTTCCTTCCTTAATTTTATTTTTCCAAAAATAGGAACACCTTTTTTTATTTTTTTTTTTATAAAATAAATAGTTTTTTTAATATTATAAGGTTTTCCGAATCCCACATTTATTACTTGACCTGAAGTTCTATTCGATTTTAATGAGTTATATATAGCTTTAATAAAGTCCGAAACATATAAAAAATCTCTATACTGTTTACCTCCTGAACAATTAAATTTTTTATTATGTAGACAGCTCTTAATCACATAAGGTATCAATCTTTTAGTATCTTGGTTTGGTCCATACACTTGATACGGTCGTAATACAACACCAGGAAATTTATATTCAAAAAATAAGTTTAGTATATGTTTTGTAGCCATAAATTTAGCTTTGCCATAACTTGATAATGGCATTGCCTTTTTACTTTCAATTTGTGGTGATCTAGCGCGACCATATTCCATTGAGCTCCCAATTTGCACAAATTTTTTTAGTTTTGTTTTTAAAAATATATTAGATAAATTTTTTACTCCAATAAAATGACTATTATAAGTTTTTTTAAAATTAGAATGATCTATTTCACCTCCCAAATTGACAACATAATCAACACCCAGATGAGGTTTTAATTTTTTTTTTAAATGATGAAATTTTGAGATATCTCCACATATATATTTAACATTTTTTGATTTTTTTTTATTTTTTATTTTTTTTTTTGAAAAGCTAATTACGTAAAAATTTTTCTTCTTTAAAAAATTAACAAGATGTGATCCTATAAACCCAGTACCACCTATAACTAAAGCTTTTTTAATCATTGTCCTCTAAGAAATCTATTATTTTTCCTTTAGCATTTTTTCCTAGATGTGCTTCACCCAGGTGACATATTACAGAGCCTGATAAATTTAACCTTGGTTTATAAAGTAAAACTCTTTTATTCTTTGAGGTAATTTTTTTTTTTGTATAAGTACATAACAAAGGTTGATTTTTTAAGTCATAAAGTAAACTTGATTTATACTTATTTAATGTTTTATTTTTATTTATTATTATTGCTCTTTGCATCTTTTTAAAATTTTTAAGCACTTCATCTAGTGATTGGATAGTGTGGTAGGGACCTGTCATTTTCTTTTTTTCCAAATTTTTAATATTGAGTACAAAAGAATCTACCTTATTCTTTGGTCTGATATTATAGCTCACGAAACAGGCTCCAGTTAAGCCCATTAATCCTTTGCAAGAGCTGAATGAAACTACTTCTGCAAGATTGTGGTCTTTTTCCAAACCTATTGATGCTGTTGCATCAAGAGCTAGTTTTGCATTAACTTTTTTTGAAAAAATTTTTAACTCTTTAATTGGTATTTTTAACCCTCTGCTTGTTTCAGTAACGCAGGCCCAAACCCAATCTATTTTCTTTTTTTTAAATTTGGAAAATTTTGTCCAATTGAGCTTATCGACTTTCTTAATTTTTTTATGAGTTTTCATTGCAAATTTTGCAAGCTTGAATAGCCTTTCAGAATAAAAACCCGTATCAATAATTAAAACATTACCATATAGGAAATTCAATGCTGTAATCTCTAATGCGGTGCTACCTGAACCTTGAGTTGTTATTATTTTCTTGTGTCCTGAAATTTTTTTAAGTTGGTTTAAAACTCTTTTTTCAATCTTTAGATAATCTTTATCTCCTCTTCCAAAACAAGGACCAAGGCCTTTTATATTTTCAATTGATAAACTTGCTGGACCAGCTGTA
>CACBZI010000015.1 GCA_902543665.1 uncultured Pelagibacteraceae bacterium | reverse complement strand
ATCCCCAAAATAGAAAATTGTGTTGATGCTGTTCAAAATGGAGTAAGGGGTGTGGTAATTTTAGACGGGAGAAAACCCCACTCAGTTTTACATGAAATTTTTTCTGACAAGGGATCTGGAACATTAATTAGAGAATGAAAGACTTAAAAAATATAAAATTTTGGTTATTTGATTTAGATAATACGCTTTACGATGGAGCTACTAAAGTTTTTGACCAAGTAGACAGAAAAATGTCAAAATTTATATCTGAAAAATTAAACGTTAGTATTGAAGAGGCTAGGAAAATTCAAAAAAACTATTTTCAAGAGTATAATACAACCTTAAACGGGATGATTAAAAACCATAAAATCGATGCTGATGAATTTTTGGAATTTGTACATGATGTAGATCTAAGTTTTTTAGATAAAGATAAAGATTTAGAAAATGAAATTAAAAAACTAGATGGAAAAAAAATAATTTTTACTAATGGGTCTCGAGCCCATGCTCTTAATGTAACTAAAAGAATTGGAATAGATAAGCTTTTTGATGGAATTTTTGATATAAGAGATTGTGAATTTATTCCAAAGCCTTCTAAAGAACCATACAAAAAATTGGTAGAAAATTACAAAATTGAGCCACAATATTGTATATTCTTTGAAGATATTGCAAGAAATTTAAAGCCAGCTTATGAATTAGGAATGAAAACTGTTTGGATTAAAAATGATGAACCGTGGGCAGCAAAATATTCAGACTCAGATTTCATTAATTATAAGACTGACAAATTGGCAAAATTTTTAAAGGAGATTAATGAATTACGATAAGCTAGAAAAAATAATAAATGAAAACTTTAAGAAAAAAGAAAAAGTAGGTCCAGATTCAGATAAAAAATTATTAAAGGCTATTAATGAAACTATAAATTTAGTTGATAGTGGAAAAATTAGAGTAGCAAACAAACAAAATGGTAATTGGATTGTAAATCAATGGATCAAAAAAGCTATTTTGTTGAGCTTTAGAATTAATAAAATGACGATGATGAAAGGTCCTTACACTACTTGGTATGACAAAGTACCTGGAAAAACAGTAAAGTGGAAAGAGAAAGATTGGAAAAAAGCAGGATACCGACATGTTCCTAATGGAGTAGTCAGAAAAGGAGCTTACATTGCTAAAAATGTAGTTTTAATGCCTAGCTTTGTAAATCTTGGAGCTTACGTAGATGAAGGCACAATGATTGACACTTGGGCATCTGTTGGTTCATGTGCTCAAGTTGGAAAAAATTGTCATATTTCTGGAGGTGCAGGTATAGGAGGAGTGTTGGAACCGCTTCAAGCTGGACCAGTAATTATTGAAGATAATTGTTTTATAGGCGCTCGATCTGAGATTGCTGAAGGTGTTTTAGTTGAGGAAGGTGCGGTGTTATCAATGGGAGTCTACATTGGTGCATCTACGAAAATAGTAGATAGAAACTCTGGAGAAATTTATTATGGTAAAGTGCCTGCATATTCAGTTGTGGTTCCTGGTAGCTTACCTAACAAATCAAATCCAAATGGTCCTTCTTTGTATTGCGCAGTTATAGTTAAAAAAGTTGATGAGAAGACTAGAAGCAAAACTTCTATTAATGACTTACTTAGAGACTAATGACTATTATTAACGAATTACAATTATCTAAAGATTTAATAAGGTTTCCAAGTGTCACTCCTAAAGATGCAGGAGCGATTAAATTTCTAAGTAAAAAATTGAAAAAATTAGGTTTCAATTGCAAAATATTAGAATTTAAAGACAAAAAAAGTAAACCCATAAAAAATCTATATGCACGGATAGGCAAAAAAGGGCCTAATCTTTGCTATGCCGGCCACACAGACGTGGTGCCTCCTGGAAATATAAAAGACTGGACTATAAATCCCTTTAGACCATTAATTAAAAAAAATCATTTAATAGGAAGAGGTGCCAATGATATGAAAAGTTCAATAGCATGTTTTGTGGCAGCTGTAAGTAGATTTTTACATAAAAACCAAAATTTTAATGGATCAATTAGTTTTTTAATTACAGGTGATGAAGAAGGATATGCAATAAATGGTACAAAAAAAGTAGTGGATTATTTAAGAAAAAGAAAAGAAAAAATTGATTTTTGTATTGTAGGAGAACCAACAAATCCAAATAAACTTGGAGAAATGATAAAAATTGGAAGAAGAGGAAGTCTTTCAGGAAAAATTGAAATTACTGGAACTCAAGGACACATAGCATATCCTCATCTATCTAATAATCCTATAAACACAATGGTTGCTATATGTAAAAAGCTTAAGGAAAAAAAACTTGATAAAGGTAATAAAAATTTTCAACCATCTAATTTAGAATTTACATCAATAAACGTTGATAACAAGGCTCATAATGTTATTCCAGCCAGGGCAAGAGCCCAATTCAATATTAGATATAATAATTTACACTCATCTAACTCTTTGAAGAAAAAAATTAGCTCAATTGTTAAAAAGATATGTAAAAAAAGTAAATGTAATTTTAAGATTAACTATATGGTTAATGGAGACGCTTTCCTAACAAAGCCAGGAAAAACTATTTTGTTGGCAAAAAAAATCATTAAGAAAATAACGAGAATTAATCCTAAATTTTCTACTACTGGTGGCACTTCTGATGCAAGATTTATCAAAAAAATTTCTCCTTGTCTTGAATTCGGCTTGGTGAATAAAACTATGCATCGAGTAGATGAATGTGTCTCTTTATCTGACTTAAAAAAACTAACAAAAATATACAATGAATTTTTAGTTGAGTATTTTAAGTGAAATTTTTTAAAATTAAAAAATCTAAAATAGATAAAAACGGCTTATACGCAAATTGTAATATTAAAAAAGGTACAAGAATAATTGAATACAAAGGAAAAGTGATTACGAGAAAACAATCTGAAGAAAGTTCAAAATTTGACAATGGTAGAGCAATATATTTATTTAACTTAAATAAAAAATTTGATTTAGACGGAGATTTTAAATTTAATACTGCAAGACTAATTAACCATTCATGTGAACCTAATTGTGAAGTCACAGGTTCTGGTCTTAAAGTTTGGGTGTATGCAATTAAAGATATTAAAAAAAATGAAGAGTTATCTTATGATTATGGATTTAGTTATGATAAGGATTATAAACAATTTCCTTGTAAATGTGGGGCTAGGAATTGTGTCGGATACATTGTTAGAGAAGGATCAAGATGGCGAATAAAAAAAAGAAGAAAAAAACAATAGATATTATATTACCAAATTACAATAGTGTTGCTTTCATTGAAGAAACTATCAAAAGTGTTATCAACCAGACATACACTAATTGGAGATTATATATAGTGGATGATTGTTCAAATAAACAAACTTTAAAATGTCTTAAAAAATTTTCTAAAAATAAAAAAATTAAAATATACTGGCTAAAAAAAAACTATGGTGCCGGATATTGTAGAAATTATGCATTAAAAAAATCAAATTCACCCTATATCGCCTTCATTGACTCTGATGATTTATGGAAAAAAGATAAACTAGAAACACAATTAAGATTTATGGAGAATAATAATTACCTTTTCACTTACACTAGCTATGAGACTTTTGGTACAAAAATTAAATATGTTAAACCTCCCTTAGAGTATAACTATAAAAAATTTATTCACAATACCTCTATATGTACTAGCACAATGTTAATTAAAAGAGATATGCTAAATAAAGCTAAATTCACAGACACAAAAATTTGTGAAGACTATTTCTTTAAATGTGAAATCCTAAAAAGATGTAACGCTTATTGCTTGGATGATTATCTGACAAAATATAGATTAAGAAACAATTCGCTTCAGAGTAACAGTTTTAGAAATTTTTACTGGATATGGAAAATCAATAGGCAATTTAATAAACTTAGCATATTTCAGAATTTTTTATCTTTAGCACTCATATCTTTAAATTCATTAGCAAAATACGGATTTAAAAGTTTCTAAATTCTTAGTACCTTACATTTTTAAGATATAGCCCACATGCTGGAGCAGGTGGAGCACATTGTGATCTTTTTTTAGATTTTAGGGCTTTTTTAAAATCATTCAAAGTCCATTTTCCACAGGATAAATATTCTAATGAACCTACCATGGATCTTACTTGATTTTGCAAAAATGATTTTGATTTAAATTCTATGGTTATTTCATCTCCCTTTTTTTTAATATTTACTGCATTCATTTTTTTTATAGGTGAATTTGATGAACATGAAGAAGCTCGAAAAGTTGAAAAATCATGAGTCCCTTGTAACAACTTTGCTCCCTTTTTCAGAAGTTTGACATTCATTTTTTTTTTTATATGCCAGGCTTTGTTTTTATTCAGAGACAGAGAACCAACTCTATTTATAATTTTGTATAAATAAATTCTCTCTTTTGCATCATAGCGACAATGAAAGACATTAGTTTTTTTTTTAATTTTTGTAATTGAAATTAAGTTCTTTTTGAGAAAAAAGTTTATAGTATTTAAAAATTTTTTTTCACTATCAATTTTCTTATTTACTTTAAAATTTGCATATTGCCCTAAAGCGTGTACTCCTTTATCTGTTCTTCCTGCACCATTAATTCTTATTTGAGAATTAAAAATTTTAGATAGAGCTTTTTCAATTTTTTCTTGAACTGATACGCCATTTTTTTGATACTGCCAGCCTACATAGCTTGTTCCATCGTACTCAATTTTCAATAAATAGTTATAACTTTTAGCTAACATTAAATCCAGTTTCTAGAATATTGCCTTTAAGGTATTCGGATACATCAATGCTTTTTTTTCCCTCTTTTTGTAATTCTAAAATTTGAATTGCATTTTTTGAACAAGCAATAGTAAATTTTTTATCAATAATTTCTCCTGGTCTACCTTCCTCTTCAACTTCAACAGCTTTTATTATTTTAAGTCTTGAACCTTTGTATTGAAACCAGGATCCTGGATTCGGATATAAAGCATTTATTTTTGCAATAATGTTTTTTGCTTCTGTATTCCATTCTATTTTTGACTCTTTTTTATCAATTTTTTTTGCGTACGTAGCTTCTTTTTCAACTTGATCTATAAATTTTTCTGAATTTTTTTCAATTAAGTCTAGCGACCTTAATATCATATCAGCGCCAAGCGCTGATAATTCTTTGCTTAAACTTAAAAAATTAGAATTTTTTGTAATTTTTATTTTAGATTTCATCATTACTGGTCCTGCATCTAATTTAGGAATTATTTTCATAATAGATACTCCAGTTTCATTGTCTAAATTCATGATTGATCTTTGAATAGGAGCTGCACCTCTCCACTTTGGTAGTAATGAAGCATGTACATTAATAAACTTTATATTTTTAAAGTTTAAAAATTTTGAGGGTAAAAGTTTTCCGTATGCTGCTACCACTACTACATCAGGTTTTTGTTTTTTTAAATTATTGAACTCTTCATTAGTATCAAGTTGATCAGGACATCTTACATTAATATTATTTTTATTAGAAAATTCGTGAATCGGTGTGAGATTAATCAATTGTCCACGATTCTTTTTTTTGGGTGGCTGAGTGTATACTTCGATAACGTTATGCTTAGAGTTGTAAATTGATTTAAGAATTGGAACTGAAAACTCTGGTGTTCCCATAAATATAATTTTTAAAGCCATTTAATCTAAAGTACAATTTTATTTATTTCTTTTTTTTGTTTAGCTAATTTTTTAATTATCATATCTTTTTTTAATTTTGATAAATAATCTATAAATAAGACTCCATTTAAATGATCTATTTCATGTTGAATACAGGTAGCTAGGAGACCGCTAGCTTTTAATTCTTGATTTTTTCCGTTATAATCAAGGTAACTAATATGACATTCAGCAGGTCTCTCTATTTCCGCAAAGTGTCCGGGCAGTGATAAACACCCTTCTTCATAAACCGAGGTTTTTTTTGATTGAAAAGTTATTTTCGGATTAACAAAAAATAAAGGTTTCTTTTTTTGATCTTCTTTTGAAATATCTATAACAATCAAACGTTTTAGTATTCCTATCTGAACAGCAGCTAAACCAATTCCAGGTGCTGCATACATTGTCTCCAGCATTTCATCCATAAGTTTTCTTAAATCATCATCAACTTTTTCTAAAGACTGGCTCTTTTTTCTAAGAATAGGATCTGGTTCTATTAAAATATTTTTCTTTGACATAAAGAGCTACTATATGCCAATTAAACTCTTTGGGGTAGAGCTGAAACCAAAACTTTGTTTCTAATTTGAATTAAGTCAATCTTGTTCAAAAGATTAGTAATGAAATAAATTGTTTCTGAGTCCAGTTGATAAGGCTCGTCTTCACCTATTATTTCGACTATTTTTAAGGCTAAATAAGCATTTTGTTTATTATCAATTAATTGTAACAAATTTTTTGGAACTTCATATTTATCAGTCAGTTCTGATATATTTAAATTTTGAGGTATTTCAAAACCATCTTTTTCAAGAGACTCAACTAACGAAAGATCTTTGGCCGAATAAAAATACTTCCTATTCTTAGATATCTTTTTAAAAATTTTATCTATATCTTTTTGAATTTTTTTCTGATCATCATTTTCCAGATAAAATCTTATTACTTTTGATTGGTGTAAAATTTTATCGTTATACTTTATTTTACCTAAATTTATTTTTTCACTAGACTCAATCCTATTTTTTACAACTTCTTTATAATTATCAGGTATATTTTCTAATCCAATTTCTTTTAACTCAGAGCTTAGATAAGAAGAATAAATATTTATTAGTTGATCTTTTTTAAATAAATCTTCTAATAGAAATAAATATTCCAGCTTGGTCTCAATGCTTTCAGATAATAAGTATTTTTGATAAATTAAAGATCTAGCTTCACTACCCTCAAGTGTTTGAAAGGTATTCTTTGCTGTTATTAATACATTTATTTCAAAAGGAATTTGTTTATATGTATCAAAAATAATCTTCCCATCAATTTGACCTTTATTAGCTGCTGACTCTAGCTCTATTAATTTCTCTTTATTTTCTAAATCTATTTTTATTAAATTTGCTGCGTTTAAATATTGCCAAATTTCTTTTTTTGTATTTTTTGAAGGGGTGTATTCAAAATTTTTAATTGTTACGCTTGATAGATAAAAATTAAGAAGATTTTTTTCATTAATTTTATTCGTTGTTTTATCTGCAATCCCTAATAAATAATTAATTTTATCATCAAAGAAACTATCTGATTTTTTTTGCTCTCTTAAAAGATCTAACAAAAGTTGAGCTTCTGTTTTTTTATTATTAAAAATAAGACAATAAATTTTAAATTTTTCTAAATAACTATCTTTAATAGTGCTATCAATAAATTCTATTTTATCACAACCCTCTTTTATATCTGCCTTGGCGATGTTTTGATCTACCAAGTATTGAACTGCTCTTTTTTTACTTTTAAATTCTTTATTTTGTTTTAGAAAACTCTCAATAAGATCCGATCGATCATTATCAATTAACCAATTAATCTTAATATCAACAAACTCATCATCTTTCATTCCAATCGGCGGATAGGAATAAGAAAGTAAAATACTTTCAAGAATTTCATTTGAGGTCTTAGATAGTTTGATTTTTTTAAGTCTTTTTAGGCTGGCTCTTATATCTTCTGCTTTTGTCGAAGACCACATATTTAAGTCAAAATTATAATCTGCTGGATCATGAACTCCAAAAACTTTATTTTCGTTGATATTTTCTTTTGTATTGTCTTCTATTTGAATTACTTGATCTGGTTTTATTTTATTTGCGGGGTTTAAAAGTATTTTATTTCTTTCTTGTTCATCATTTTTTATAAGTGACTCAGATTTTTCTTCTTGTTTTTTTTTATTTTTCCAAATATCAATTTTTTCTTCAGATATTACAGGGCTAAAAAACATAGATATTATTAATAAGCCAAAAAAATATTTAAAGCTTCTTAATATCATTCGTAATATCAATATTGAATTTTTTCTCAGGGCTTGGGAACTTAATTTTTTCAATTAAAAAAATAGCTAGAACAAAAATAATTATTGCAAAAAATAATTTAATTAAAGTTTTTAATATCGTGCTTCCAATACTTGGAGATCTATTGTATTTAAGTTGCATAGTTTACGATTTAATTTAAACTCAATAAATAAGACATATTTATGAAAAATCAAATTCAAAATCGGATATAAATTGAAAAAAAGCTTAGTTTTAACTGGAATGATGGGTGTTGGTAAATCTACAATTGGTAAAAGCCTAGCTCAAAAGCTTTCTTATAATTTTATAGATATTGACAAATTAATCGAGGCTAAAGAGGGATGTTCGATTAATGTAATATTTAAAACCAAAAATGAAAGTTATTTTAGAAAGATTGAACAATCTTTAAGTCTGAAAGAACTTAAAAAAGAAAGGTCCGTAATTTCTTTAGGTGGTGGAGCATTCATGAATAAATCTATTCGAAGGGCAGTAAAAGATTTTTCAATTAGTTTTTGGCTAGATGTTGAAATTAACGAATTAATAAAGAGATTGAGCAAGACAAAAAAAAGACCTCTTTTGCAAAAAAAGAATCTAAGAGAATCTGTCAATAAAATTTACTTGGAACGCAAGAAAACATATAGTGAGGCAGATTTTAAAATTAAGTGTAATTTTTTAAAAGCAAATATTATTGTAGATAAGGTGCTTGAACTTTATGAAAAATCAGGAAATTAAGTTTAGAGATAAATTAGACTCGTACTCTGTTTTTATAGGTGATAAAACTTTAAATATTTTACCACATCAAATAAAAAAGCTTTGTCCTAAAACAAAAAAAATTGCTTTAATAATTGATAAAAAAATTCCCAATAAATTCAAAAAGATTCTAAAAGGAAAGCTTAAAAACTATAATGTATTTTTATTTTCATTCTCTTCTAATGAAAAAATGAAATCTTTAAAAACAGTTGATTCTTACTTAAAAAAACTTTTATCAAAAAATTTTAATAGATCTGATTTAGTAATAGGAGTTGGTGGTGGAATAACGGGAGATGTTGTAAGTTTTGTTGCGAGTATTTACAAGAGGGGTATAAACTTTATCAATATACCGACAACTCTGCTTGCTCAAGTTGACTCAGCTATTGGAGGAAAAACAGGAGTAAATTCTTCGTATGGAAAAAATCTTATAGGAAGTTTCTATCAACCCAAACTAGTTCTAGCTGATACAAATTTTTTGAACTCATTGCCAAAAAAAGAAATGGTATGTGGATACGCCGAAATATTGAAACATGGGATTATTAAAGATAAAAAATTTTTTAATTGGCTAAAAGATAATTCAAAAAAAATATTACTTAGAAAAAAAAACGAATTAGCCTATGCGATTAAAAAAAGCTGTCTAATTAAGATGCACTTTGTGAATCAAGACGTAAATGAAAAAAGCTTAAGAATGATTTTAAATTTTGGCCATACTTTTGCGCATGCTATAGAAGTGAAAAATAATTACTCTAAAAAAATAACTCACGGAGAGGCTGTTCTATCAGGGATGATTTTAGCAACACGCCTCTCTGTAATTAAGAAAATTTGTAAATTAAAAACTCTTCAGGAAATTAAGAAAATTTATTCAGACAACAATTTAAGTTATACTTATAAAAAATTTTCAAATGTAAGATCAATTACAAATCTTATTCCTTATCTTAAAAGCGATAAAAAAAATAATGATGATAAAATTAATTTTATATTTTTAAAGAGCATTGGTAAAACAACTAGACCGAATAAATTTAAAATATCCGTAGGAAGTTTAAAAAAGATAAGTAAGTTTATTGCTCAATTTTAATTTCCAAAGCGTGGATTTTTGTATCTAAATCACTCTTCAGCACTTTCATTATCATTTTCTGAGCACTTAGTCTTGAGAGAGAATTTAAATATGAAGATTTAATCTTTAACTCTAAATGATACTTTTCTGGATCAAAAGATTTATGGCTTTTATGAAATTTTGTATTATCAATTATCTCAACATCTTCTAGATTAATGTTATCTATCAATTTTTTTTTAATTTCTTCAAAATAATTTTTCATTAACAAAGTTTTACTATATAGAATAAATTTATGAAAATTATATGTGACTGGAAAAATTGTAAGGAAATTGGCTCATTTAAAGCACCTGTAGAGAAAGATAATAGTAAGAAATACAGGTTGCTCTGTTTACAGCATATTAAGATTTTTAACAAGAATTGGAATTATTTTGAAAATATGAATAATGATCAAATTGAATACTTCATAAAATCTGACTTAACGTGGCATAAATCGACAAAAAAATTTGGTTCCTCTGAAAATTTTTTTAATATTTTATGGAATAATGCTTTAGAGGATAAATTAAACATTTTTGAAAGTTCAAATTATAAAGATTTTAAAAAAACAAAGATTTCACAAACTGATAAAGATGCCCTTCAAGTAATGGAGTTAAATGAGGAAGTAAAATGGGAGCAAATACACTTAAAATTTAAAGAACTTGTAAAAAAATATCATCCTGATAAAAATCAAGGCAACAAAAAATTTGAAGAAAAATTAAAAAAAATAACTTTGGCTTATAGCCAGCTTAAAAAAACTTTAGGAAAAAAATGAGTACAGAGCAACTTGTACAAAAACCAGACATAAAACTTTCAGTAAAACAAACTTTTGGTTTTGATAGTGAAATGAAAGTTGGGGCTTTTTCAAAAAAAAATGATTACGTTCCTAAAATTGATCCAGATTATAAATTTGATAAGGATACTACACTAGCAATTTTAGCCGGCTTCTCTTTTAACAAGCGTGTGTTGATCCAAGGTTATCACGGTACTGGAAAGTCAACTCACATAGAGCAGGTCGCTGCTAGACTTAATTGGCCTTGCATAAGAGTAAATTTAGATAGCCACATCAGTAGAATAGATTTAATTGGTAAAGATTCAATAATTTTGAAAGATGGCAAACAAGTAACAGAGTTTAAAGAAGGTATTTTACCTTGGTCAATACAAAATCCTGTTGCTTTAGTATTTGATGAATATGATGCTGGTAGGCCAGACGTAATGTTTGTTATACAAAGAGTTTTAGAGAGTGAAGGAAACTTTACATTACTAGATAAAAATAAAGTTATTGAGCAGCATGATTTTTTTAGAATTTTTGCAACAACTAATACTGTTGGATTAGGTGATACAACAGGGCTTTATCATGGAACCCAACAAATAAACCAAGGTCAAATGGATAGATGGAATATTGTATCTACACTAAACTACCTACCTTTCGAAAAAGAATTAGAAATTGTTTTAGCAAAAAATAAAGGATTTAATAATAAAGAGGGAAAAGAATTATTATCTAACATGATTAAAGTTGCCGATCTTACTCGAAAAGGTTTTATTAACGGAGATATTTCTACTGTTATGAGTCCTAGAACAGTTTTACACTGGGCAGAAAATGCGGAGATTTTTAAAGACAAAGGCTACGCTTTTAGAATTACTTTTTTAAATAAATGTGATGACTTAGAAAAAAAAATTATCTCTGAATATTACCAAAGATGTTTTGGTGAAGATTTGCCTGAGTCTTCAGTAAATGTATCTCTGTAAGTGCAAAATAATAAGGAAAAGTTAGAAGATTTCAAAACTGCAATAAGTTCAACGGTTAAATCTATTTCAAACTCACAAAAAATTGAAATTTCTTTTGGTAATCAAATCTCTGGTACAAATAAATATACCATTAAATTGCCTAATATTGAGAGAGTAAGTAATAAAATAAATTTTGAAGAAATAAGGGCAGCTGCAGACTCAAAATCATTAAGACACAGATTTTCAAACAAAGAAACTTTTAAAAAGTTTGAGCCAGAAGGAAATATTTCAAAAAAACTTTACGATATTTCTGAAAAAATTAGATGTGAAAAAATAGGCACAAGTTACTTTAAAGGGGTAAAAAATAATATTGAAAATTTTTATCAGAAAAGAATAGCAGAACTGGATTTAAAAAGCAGTGAAAGCAAAGTTTTAGAGTCTTTTGAAAATTACTTAAGAGTAAAATTTTTAGATTTTAAAAATGAAAGTAAGTTAGATAAAAAGTTAAAATCGTTTAAAAAAGATTTAAATGATCGATTTAAAGACAGCATTACTGAATTAAACGACTTAACTTTGGATCAAGAAAAATTTAATTCAAGAATTTCAAAGATAATTTCAAGTATGAGTTTAGATGAGAATATTAAAGAAGAAAAAAAAGATGATGAAAGCGATAATGATGATACACAATCAAAGCCTCAAAACCAGGAGCAAAAAGCTAAAGAAAAAGAAGAAAAACAAGAAGAAATGTCTATTGATAGCGGTGTGCCAGATCTTGAAAATGAGGCAAAAGAATCCGACAAAGCAGATGAGGAGCTTGAAATGGAAGATAGCTCAAGACCGGATTTAAGAAAAAGAGGAAACACAAATTTTGGTGATTTAAAATATAAAACTTATACTGAAGAATTTGACGAGATAATTAAGGCAGAGGATTTAGAAAGTTCTGAAGAGCTTATCAGACTTAGGAAGAACTTGGATCAACAACTGCAACAATTAAAAAATTTCATATCAAAATTAGCAAATAAATTACAGAGAAAGTTATTAGCAAAACAAAATAGATCTTGGAACTTTGATTTAGAAGAGGGTCTTTTAGATACATCAAAACTCCCAAGAATAATAATGGATCCTTTCAATTCTTTATCTTTTAAAAAAGAGAAAGATATAGAATTTAAAGATACTTTAGTGACTATTCTAATTGATAATTCTGGATCGATGAGGGGTAAACCAATTTCTGTAGCAGCAATTTGTGCAGATATTTTATCAAGGACTTTAGAAAGATGCTCAGTAAAAGTTGAAATATTAGGTTTTACTACTAAACACTGGAAAGGTGGTTCCTCAAGGGAAAAATGGATGAAAAATGAAAAACCAAGTTTGCCAGGAAGACTTAACGACTTAAGACACATAATATACAAATCAGCAGACATGCCTTGGAGGCAATCTAAAAATAATATGGGCTTAATGTTAAAAGAAGGCTTGTTAAAAGAAAATATAGACGGTGAAGCTTTGAAATGGGCTTATAATAAAATGAATAAGAGAAAAGAAGATAGAAAAATTTTAATGGTAATATCTGACGGAGCGCCTGTGGATGATTCAACTTTATCAACTAATACAAGTGATTACCTAGAAACAAATTTAAAAAGGACTGTTAAATGGATTGAAGGTAAATCAAACATTGAACTTTTAGCTATAGGAATTGGACATGATGTTACCAGATATTACAGTAGAGCGGTGAAAATCACAGATGTTCAAGATCTAGGGGATGTAATGATAAATCAATTAACTGACTTATTTGTTCAGAAGAATAAAAAAAGTTTTAATTAAAGTTTTACTTTTGAAGAACTATTATCTGTATAGTCTTTAACTTTATTAAGTAATAGCCTAAATGGTATAAGCATTATTAAAGTAATAGTAAGTTTAACAATTAAATCTCCAATAGCTAAAGTAACCCAAGGAACTCCTGTAGAGTAAAAAGCTATAGAGAAAAATAAAAATGTATCTACTATAGATCCTAAAGTAGATGATGTTAGTGGAGCTACAAACCAACTTTTTTTTCTAAAGTAATCGAAAATTTTGATATCTAAATTTTGAGATATAAAAAAGGCTAATCCTGATCCAACGGCTATTCTGATTGAAATAATATCTGAGAAATTTGTTGATACAAATAGAGTTAGCAAAATCCCTATTATAAAACCAACATATACAACTTTTCGTGCAACTATTTTTCCATATGCTCTATTAGCTAAGTCAGTAATTAAAAAAGTAATAGGATAGGTAAAAGCTCCATATGTTAAAATTTCGGCCAGACCAAATTTTTGAATAGGAAATTGAACTAAGTAATTTGAAATTACTACTATTAGACCCATCAAAATCGATAGCTTGTAGTATAAATTCATTTTACGACTTTGCTGAAATTGAAGCTTTTATTTTTTTTACTTTTTTCGATAATTTCGCATTCTTCGCTGATAGTAAAAACTTATCTAGCCCACCTTTAAAATCAACAGTTCTGAGAGCAGCATTGGCTACATTTATTTTTATATCTTTCTTAAGAATATCGCTTCTAAAAGTCACTTTTTTCAAATTTGGAAGAAACCTTCTTTTGGTTTTATTTTTTGCGTGGCTTACGTTGTGACCTTTTAAGGGAGATATTCCTGTTAGTTCGCATCTTTTAGACATAAATTTTCCTACAGTTATATAATTCTAGTGGCAAGGTGGGTCAAGCATTAATTCCAACAGCTTCACTAATATTTTTAAGTTTTTCTTTTTTTAAAATCCCAATTAAGTCTTTTTTTATATCCTTAACCACCCCAGGACCTTTATAAACCATTCCTGTATAGAGTTGGACCACATTGGCGCCCGCAGCTATTTTTTCAAAAGCTGAATTTCCAGAGTCCACTCCTCCAACTCCAATGATTTGTATTTTGCTTTTAGTTTCTCTAAAAAATTTTTGTATCAATTTAGTAGAAAGGCTTTTCAAAGGTTTTCCCGACAATCCTCCAACTTCATTTTTTTTATTGTCAGATAAAGCGTTACGATTACCGTCAGTAGTATTTGAAACTATAATACCATCTATTTTATATTTTTTTATAAGTTCAATTATTTTACTTATCTCGCTGTCACCTATATCTGGTGAGAGTTTAACAAAAATTGGTTTTGAAATATTTTTCTCTTTCTTAATTTTATTTATGCCACTTAAAAGTTTGTTTAATTCTTTTTGCTCGTGGAAATCTCTAAGACCTTCTGTATTAGGCGAGGATATATTTATTGTGATATAATTTCCTAATGAAGAGAGTTTTTCCATGCACAAATAATAGTCTTCCTCTTTGTTATCAGTATCTTTATTTGGGCCAATATTTATTCCTAAAAAACCTGTAGGTGGACTCATTTCTAATCTTTTAGAGACTATTTCTGATCCATGATTATTAAATCCAAGTCGATTTATAAGTGCTTGATCTTTTTCTAGTCTGAAGATTCTAGGTTTTGGATTGCCTAGTTGTCTTCTAGGTGTGACAGTACCAACTTCAATAAAACCATAACCTAATTTAAATAATGAATTATATACTTCCGCACTTTTATCAAATCCAGCTGCCAAACCTATTGGGTTAGGTAGTTTTGTATTTAAAAAAGTTGTTTCTAAAATTTCTTCGTCCTCAACTTTAAAAATACTTTTAGGCAAGATATTAAATTTCAAAGACTTAATTGCAAGATCATGCGCTATTTCAGGATCTAAAGAGAAAATATAAGGTTTTAATATTGAAAACATTATTTTATTTTATCATTAATTAAATCAATTGTTTCTTTAAGTCCAAAAAAACTTATAAAAAATCCCATCCTCGGACCATTTTCCTCTCCAAAAATAACTTCATAAATCAGTTTAAACCAATCTCTTAAATTTTTATCATATCCATTTTCTTTACCTACAGTGTAGACATGAGTTTGAATTTCCTCTGGTGATAATGGCTGATCAATTTGTTGAAGTTTTTTAACTAAATTTTGTAATACTTTTTTTTCATTTTGATTAGGTTTTTTAAATTTTTTATTTGGTTCAACTTTATCTTTAAAATAATTTATCGCGTATCCAGTTAACCCATCAAGTATTTTATGATCTATCGGTTTTATTTCTTTATGAAATCTATTTATAAACTTCCACAGAATTACTTTATTACCTGCATTACTAGAACCAACTAAATTTAGCAACATTGAAAATGGCATTACAATTTTTTCTTTAGGTGGCTGTCCATTATGTACATGCCAAACTGGGTTCATCAATTTTTCCTTGATGTCCTGTTTAGGATATTTTTCAATGCAAGATAGATATTCATCAACAGTCTTTGGCACCACTTCAGAATAAAGTTTTTTTGCTCTTTTTGGATTTGGATACATATATAAAGCCAAGCTTTCAGGAGAAGCATATCTTAGCCATTGTTCTATTGAGATTCCGTTACCTTTAGATTTAGAAATTTTTTCCCCTTTTTCATCTAAAAATAACTCATATGCAAATCCATTTGGAGGATTTTTTCCTAGCGTTTTACAAATCTTAGATGAGAGTATTGCACTCTCGGTCAAATCTTTACCATACATCTCGAAATCAACATCAAAATTAAACCATCGCATTGCCCAATCAACTTTCCATTGTAATTTACATTTTCCGTCTAAAATATTAGTTTCAATTTTTTTACCTTTGTTATCAAAAACTATAGACCCGGTTTTCTTGTCCATACTTAACATTGGTATCTCGAGCACCTTCCCTGTTTCTGGGCATATTGGTAAAAATGGACAATAAGTTTTTCGTCTTTCCTCTCTTAAAGTTGGTAAAATGATATCCATAATATCTTCGTATTTCTCTAAAACGCGCATCAAGGAGGAATTAAATATTCCTTTTTTATAATTTTCGGTAGAACTTTTAAAAATAAATTTGAAATTAAATTTATTTAAAAACTCTTTAAGCATTTCATTATTATGTTCACCAAAACTATTATATTTTTTAAATGGATCAGGTATTGATGTTAAAGGTTTGCCTAAATTTTCTTTTAAAATTTTATCGTTTGGAATATTTTCTGGGACTTTTCTTAATCCATCCATATCATCAGAAAAAGTAATTAATTCGTGTTCGATTTTTTGAACGTGATTTAGAGCATTAATCATCATAGATGTCCTAGCAACTTCACCAAAAGTTCCTATATGTGGCAGACCACTTGGACCATAACCAGTTTGAAAGGTAATTATATTCTTTTTTTTTATGATATCTTTTCTATCTTTTATTAACTTTCTTATTTCAACAAATGGCCAAGAAGAAGTTGATTGAATTATGTTGTTATCAAGCATTAGTATGGTTTATTAAATTTTATGCTCAAAATACAGATATAATTGCATGATATTAAGTTGAATTTTAGCACTATTTAAATAATCTCAAATTTAATGGCTACAAACAAAACAGTCTTTTTTTTAATTGGTATATTACTAGTTGTTTTAGGTTCATCTATGTTGGCACCTTACGCGATACAAGTAATTCTTAATGAAGAGAGCCATAGTTTTATATCTGCGTCATTTGTTACAATTTTTATTGGAGTATTATTTATTTTAGCAAATCTTGAAAAGGAATTTAAATTAAATTTAAGGCAAACATTTTTATTTTCATCTTTAGCATGGATCATGATTGCGGCATTTGGAAGTTTGCCTTTTTTGCTCTCTACTCAAAAATTCACTTTAAGTGAAGCTTTTTTTGAGAGCATGTCAGGTATTACTACTACTGGTGCAACAATAATATCTGATTTGGATAATAGCCCTAAAAGCATTTTATTATGGAGAGCAATTATGCAGTGGCTTGGCGGAATAGGTATAGTAGTTATGGCAATAACAATATTGCCATTATTAAAAGTCGGTGGAATGCAATTATTTAAAATGGAGGGACCAGATACTACCGAAAAAATTCTGCCAAGGACAATTGAAGTAGCTACAATAATTATCTCTACTTATATTGTACTTACTTTTATTTGTGGTCTATTTTATTGGATTTTTGGTATGACAGTGTTTGATAGTGTTAGTCATGCGATGACAACTATAGCAACTGGAGGATTTTCAACCCATAACGACTCAATAGGTTTTTTTAAAAATTCAAATATTGAAATCGTTGCGAGTATTTTCATTATTTTGGGCAGTATAC
>CACBZI010000014.1 GCA_902543665.1 uncultured Pelagibacteraceae bacterium | reverse complement strand
ATTCTGCTAAATTTTTGACTCTTGATAAAGTTACGTTTTTTACCTCAATAAAAGACTTTTTTGTTTTTTTTGTAACAAGAAAATCAAATCTCGTATTTTCTCCAAACTTAACTTCTTGCTCAATTTTATCTAAGTTTTTAAAATCTTTTATTAAATTATTTTTTAATGCGTCTAAAATAATCTTATTTGTTAAATGTGTATTAATCCCAACCTTAGATTTTTGATCTTCAATAATTTGTAAAGTATATTTTAGTTTCCTATTTGGATTACTTGACTTACTAATCCAAACATTATTACCTTCCTTTAAAAGGCCCATCATAGAACCAGTATTTGGGCAATGTGCGGTAACTATTTCATTTTTAATTTTGATATCAACAAAAAAACGTTTATATCTTTTAATAAATTCACCTGATATTAATGTTTCGTTAAAGTTCATATATAATTAATAATCTATGAAGAAAAAAAAGAAAGTAAATGCAGCAATTTTAATTATTGGTAATGAAATTTTATCAGGGAGAACTCAGGATAAAAACGTTGCATTTATAAGTTTTTGGTTGAATAAAAATTGTGGTATTTCAGTTTCTGAAGTTCGAATTATACCTGACGTTGAAAAAACGATAATTGATAATATTAAAATTATGTCAAAAAAATTTAATTATGTTTTTACAACAGGAGGTATCGGTCCTACTCATGATGATATAACTGCTGAGTCGATAGCCAAAGCCTTTAAAGTAAAATACGGATATCATAAAGAAGCTTATAAAATTCTAGAAAATTATTATGGAAAAAAAAAATTTAATGATGGAAGAAAAAAAATGGCAAAGATGCCTTTAGTAGCGAAATTGATTTATAATCCATCTAGTGCAGCACCAGGATTTATTACAAAAAATGTTTTATCTCTTCCAGGCGTTCCTTCAATTCTTAACTCTATGATAGAAAATTGTAAAAAATATTTGATTAGAGGTTTAAAAATACATAGCGAAACAATAAATATTTTTACTGTTGAAAGCAATATTTCAAAAGAATTATCTTATATTCAAAAAAGATTTAAGAATTTTGTAGATATTGGAAGCTATCCTTTTTTTAGATTAGGAAAAATAGGTGTATCAGTAGTTTCACGATCAACTTCAAAAAAAAAACTAGTTAGTGTGAGAAAAGACATAAAAAAATTATTGAAGAAAAAAAAAATTAAGATTTTTAATATTTAAATTAAGCTTAAAACTTCATCTACCGCTATTGAATTAATATCTTTTGTTTTGTGAATTTTTTTACTATCTAAAATACTTGTAAATTTATTTTTAGGAGCAAATTTTTCTGAATTTGTAGGACCAAATAAAACAATCATAGGAATATTAGCTAAAGCAATCATATGCATAATTCCATTATCGATTGAAACAGCAATATCAAGTCTAGACGATAAAGCTGTGATAAGAGCAGGGCATGCTAATTTAGAATTTAGTTCAGGAAAAATCGCTGAAGGAACTTGATTTTTAATTTTTTCAATCAGATCAATTTGTTTTTTTTCGATAAAAAAAACTGGAATTTTATTTTTTGAAAGAATTTTATTTGCTAAAGCAGTAAATTTAAAAATTGACCAACTCTTTTTTCTATATTCATTTCCTTGAGTAATTGAAAATCCTACGTAGTTTGAATTTGGAAGCAATCTTTTAGCTTCTATTAAAAGATTTTTCGGTAATTTATTTACTTTAAAATTTAACTCAACGACATCTTCTTCAATAAATAAACTTAAATTTTCTAAATGATCACGAGATTTTGTTTGAATTTTTTTAGAGGAAAAAAAACCATTTAACGTTCTAGAGTAAAACATTGAATGAGGAATTTGTTTTAAAATTAGCGAATTTCTAAGCTTCGTTTGTAGATCTATTATAAGATCAAACTTTTTAATATTTTTCTTTAAGGCTCTATTTTTTGTGAAAAATAAGTGCCACCATCTAAATCCAAAATATTTTAAACCAATATCAAAAGTTTCTAATTCAATATTATATTCTTTTAATTTTCCATTAAAATGATTTTGATGAGCTCCTAAATAATAAAACTTTGATTTTTTAAAATGGTTTTTAAGACTTATAATTAAAGGAAATAACTGAATTGAATCTCCCAATCCACCCCCTGAATTATATATCAAGATTTTTTTCATCAAATAAATCTACTTTATAAGATTTGAATAATAATATAAATGTCATATACATATTGCAAAAAAATTAATGTGCCCTCGTGGTGAAATTGGTAGACACAAAGGACTTAAAATCCTTGCCCTTTTGGGAGTGCCAGTTCGAGTCTGGCCGAGGGCACCACTTTAATAATGAATAAAACATTTATTATATCTGATAAAAATAATAGATCTTTAAAAATTAAAAGACAGGTAATTAAAATTTTTAAAAAAGAAAAGCTTAAAAAATCTGATATCTCTATTGTAATAGGAGGCGATGGTTTCATGTTACAAACTTTAAAAAAAAATAGAAATAATAAGAAGTTATTTTATGGAATTAACTCTGGCAACTATGGATTTTTAATGAATAAATTTTCAAAAAAGTTTTTAATCAAAAATATAAACAAATCAAAAAAAATTACTATTTCTCCATTAGAAATGATTGTATTAAGAAAAAATAAAAAAAAAAAATATATAGCTATTAACGAGGTTTCTATTTTAAGACAAAGTAGGCAGGCTTCAAATCTAGCAATAAAAAACAAAACAACTTATATTATGAAAAAATTAGTTTCAGATGGTGTTTTAGTGTCAACTCCGGCGGGTAGCACGGCATATAATCTATCTGTTCATGGTCCAATATTAAGTCTCAACTCTAAAAAAATTTCAATTGCGCCTATAAGTGCGTTTAGACCAAGAAGATGGTTAGGAAAAATTGTTAGCGATAAATCAATAATTACTATTATAAATTTAAATCCAGTCAAAAGACCTGTTAGTGCAGTAGCTGATAATGTTGAAATAAGAAATGCAAAAAAAATTATTGTAAAAGTACATCCTCAGATTAAATTTAACCTTCTTTATGATAAAAATAAAAGCTTACAAAAGAAAATTCAACTAGAGCAACTTAGGAAAGAAACTTTTTAATTTTGGTGCCCTCACACGGACTCGAACCGCGAACCTATTGATTACAAATCAATTGCTCTACCAATTGAGCTATGAGGGCCGAAAGATCTCTTTAAAATATATTAACTAAAAAAACAATAAAAATTAAGTCTTATTTTTTTGATTTAGAAATATGGTGACACACTATAGATATTGTATTAGAAATATTAAGACTCTCAATATTGTTACTAATATCAACTTTAAATTTGAAATCTGAATTTTCGAGAGTTTTTGCTTTTATGCCATATCCTTCAGATCCAAAAAGTAATACATTTCTCCCTTTCCAGTTATTTTTTGTAAAAT
Organism: uncultured Pelagibacteraceae bacterium; assembly: GCA_902543665.1. Lineage (GTDB taxonomy): Bacteria > Pseudomonadota > Alphaproteobacteria > Pelagibacterales > Pelagibacteraceae > Pelagilacustribacter. The sequence continues at coordinate 15,154 of CACBZI010000014.1, read as the reverse complement.
CTTTTGTCCCCGCTACATCAAACGCACTTATCCAAAATTCCTTAGATTTTAAATATTTTAAAGAAGTATTAAGATTTGAAACCTTAAATATTTTTATATGTTCTACGCCTCCGCTTGCACTTTTGTAAAGGAGTTTACTTTTAGAAGGGAAGGATCTCTCTTTAACAATTATTCCATCCATTCCAAAGGCTACTGCACTTCTAATAATAGCCCCAATATTTCTTGGGTCAGTAACTTCTTCGAGAGCGATTAAATTTAAATTCTTTTTTTTATTATCTATTATAAATTCTTTTAACGTAATTTCTTCTAATTGCTCAACCTCTGCTACTAAACCTTGATGTGCGGTTTCATCTCTTCCACAAAGGTTATCAAGCTCTTTTCTTGATTTATAAAAAACATTAATTTTTTTAAATAAATTTAAATTTTGATTTTCTCTGTTGATTTTTTTTTGAGCATCTTCGGTAACAAATATCCTTTCAATTTTTCTAGAGGGGTTTTTTAAAGCTTCTAAAACAGCGTGTTTTCCTACAATTAAAAAGGTTGTTTTTTTCATGATTTTTTAGGCTAATTAGTCAATTTAATAGCATATTTTAAGGCAAAATGATTTATTGCAATTATTTCATAAATGCTTATAAAACGCTTGTTGTTAAATGCTTTTTAAGTTAGTGGGTATCCCCACAATGCTAGTTAGGAGGGGTACCAAAGCGGTCAAATGGGGCGGGCTGTAAACCCGTTGACTTCGGTCTTCGAAAGTTCGAATCTTTCCCCCTCCACCAAACTTAAAAAATTTGATAATAAAGAGCGAGATAAGTTTGGATTTTGCGGGTGTAGTTCAATGGTAGAACGCTAGCCTTCCAAGCTGGATGTAAGGGTTCGATTCCCTTTACCCGCTCCAAAAAGAATTAAAATATAAATAAAGTGAGGAAAAAATAGATGTCAAAAGAAAAGTTTAACCGAAACAAACCACATTGTAATATTGGAACAATCGGACACGTAGACCATGGTAAAACAACATTAACAGCTGCTATAACAAAAGTATTGTCAGAAGCTGGAGGATCAAGTTCAGCAAACTTCGTTGCATATGATCAAATAGATAAAGCACCTGAAGAAAAAGAAAGAGGTATTACTATATCGACAGCACACGTTGAATATGAAACTGAAAAAAGACATTATGCTCACGTAGACTGCCCAGGTCACGCTGATTACGTTAAAAATATGATTACTGGTGCAGCTCAAATGGACGGTGCCATTCTAGTAGTTAACGCTGCTGACGGCCCAATGCCACAAACAAGAGAGCATATTCTTTTAGCTCGTCAAGTAGGTGTACCTGCAATAGTAGTTTTTTTAAATAAGATTGATACTGTAAAAGATAAAGAGTTAGTTGACCTTGTTGAAGAAGAAATCAGAGAGTTATTGACTTCTTATAAATTCCCCGGAGATAAAATTCCGATAGTTAAAGGTTCTGCATTAAATGCTGTAGAAGGGAAAGATGAAGCTACAGGTAAAAATGCAATAATGGAATTAATGAAAGCAGTTGATGAAACTATTCCTCAACCTGATAGACCTAAAGATAAACCTTTCTTAATGCCTGTTGAAGATGTTTTTTCAATCTCAGGAAGAGGTACAGTAGTTACTGGAAGAGTAGAGTCCGGTGTAATAAAAGTTGGCGAGGAGATTGAAATAGTTGGAATTAGAGATACTAAAAAATCTGTTTGCACAGGCGTTGAAATGTTCAGAAAACTTTTAGATAGTGGAGAAGCTGGTGATAACATTGGAGCTCTTTTAAGAGGTGTTGAAAGAGACGATGTTGAAAGAGGTCAAGTTCTTTGTAAACCTGGATCTATAACACCACATACAGAGTTTGAGTGTCAGGCTTATATTTTAAAAAAAGAAGAGGGCGGAAGACATACTCCATTCTTTACTAAGTACAGACCTCAATTTTATTTTAGAACTACAGACGTAACAGGTGAAGTTACATTACCTTCAGGTACTGAAATGGTTATGCCAGGTGACGATGGTAAGTTTACTGTCAAATTAATTACACCAATTGCAATGAGTGAAAATTTAAATTTTGCTATAAGAGAAGGTGGTAAAACAGTTGGAGCTGGAGTAGTAACTAAAATAATTAAATAAACGCTTAGGAGCGTAGTTCAATTGGTAGAGCGCCGGTCTCCAAAACCGGAGGTTGTGGGTTCGAGTCCCTCCGCTCCTGCCAAAAATTAAATTGTATGAAAAATCCTTTTAAATTTTTTCAAGAGGTTAAACAAGAAACCTTTAGAATCACTTGGCCAACAAAAAAAGAAACTATGATGGGCGCAGTAATGGTTTTTGCTCTTGCATCAATTGCAGCAATATTTTTTTTAATTTTAGATCAAATTCTAAGATTTTTATTAAACTTGATTTTAACTATAAACTTTTAAAATATGAATTGGTATATTGTACAGGCTTATTCAGGATTTGAAAAAAAAGTAGTTGAATCTATTAAAGATGAACTTAAAAAAAATAAATTATCAGATAATTTAGAAGAAATTTTAGTTCCAACACATCAAGTAACCGAGGTAAAAAAAGGAAAAAGATCAAAAAAAGAAAAAAAATTTTTTCCAGGTTATGTCTTGATTAAAATTGACCTAACAAAACAAATTTATCATCTTATTAAAAATCTTCAAAAAGTTAGCGGTTTTCTTGGATCTTCAGATAAACCTACACCAATTTCAGATAATGAAATCAAGAGAATATTAGGCCAGGTAAGTGAAAGTGCTGTAACTCAAAAAAGTGGGATGAGTTTTGAAATCGGTGAAAAAGTTAAGGTCTGTGATGGGCCTTTTGCATCTTTTAACGGTTTAATTGAGGAAATTGATGAAGAAAAATCTAGACTTAAAGTGTCAGTTTCTATATTTGGTAGAGCAACACCAGTAGATTTAGAATTTAATCAAGTGGAGAAAAATTAATGGCTAAAGAAATAGCAGGATATGTTAAGTTGCAAATTAAAGGTGGGCAAGCTAACCCAGCCCCGCCAGTTGGTCCTGCGTTGGGTCAAAGAGGAATAAATATAATGGAATTTTGTAAAGCGTTTAATGAAAAAACAAAAGCTTTCATGGGAAAACCTGTTCCAGTTGTAATAACAGTTTACAAAGATAAAAAATTTGATTTTATTATTAAGTCTCCGCCTGCTTCTCACTTTATAAGAGAAGCCGCAAAATTAAAAAGCGGATCAAGTGAACCTGGTAGAGTAGTAGCTGGTTCTATAACGATGAAACAAGCTGAAGCAATAGCTAAAGAAAAAATGAAAGATTTAAATGCTTTTGATTTAAAAGAAGCAACAAAAATTATCTGTGGTTCAGCAAGATCAATGGGTATCGAAGTGAAAGAATAGTTATGAAAAGAAATTCTAAAAGATATAGAGAAATTTTAAAAAATTCTATTAAAGATAAAAGAATTACAGTCAAAGAGGCTTTAGATTTAGTTAAAAAAAACTCAACAACAAAATTCGATGAGTCAGTAGATGTGTCTTTAAATATTAATTTGAAGCAATCAAAAGGAGGTGATTTTAGTTTAAGAACAGTTGTTAATTTGCCAAATGGTTCTGGAAAAAAAAATAAAGTAGCAGTACTGTGTGAACCAGACAAGATTGATGAAGCAAAAAAAGCTGGTGCTGATGTTGCTGGTTCTGATGATTTATTAGAAAAAATTGCTGCGGGAAAATTTAGTTTTACGAAACTTATTTGTACTCCAGCTATGATGGGAAAAATTGGAAAACATGGAAAAGTTTTAGGTCCTAAAGGTTTGATGCCAAATCCAAAATTAGGAACAGTAGCAACTGACTTAACAAAAGCTGTAAAAGATATAAAATTTGGATTAGTTGAAATTAGAACTGATAAAGATGGTAATCTTGCATCTACAATTGGAAGAAAAAGTTTTTCAGCGGATAAGTTACTACAAAACTATAATCATTTTATCGAAAGTTTAAAAAAAGAAAAACCTGATACAATTAAAGGTGACTTTATTAAAAGTACTTTCTTAACTTCTACAATGGGTATTTCTTACAAAGTAGGGGGCAAATAAAATTATGATGTCGAAAGAGGCAAAAAAGAACTACGTTGAAGAGATGAAAAAAAATTTTACTGAAAATGAGTCAGTAATGATTGCGCAATATCAAGGTTTAAATGTAAGTGAATTGGATGCTTTAAGAAAAGAATTAAGAGAAAAAGGCATTCTATTTAAAATCACAAAGAATAGAATTACAAAAATTGCTTTGAAAGAAACTCCAAAAAAAGATCTTGAAAAATATTTTACTGGACCAACAGCTGCTGCAATTTCATCCGATCCAATTTCCACTGCTAAGATTTTAGCAAAATTTTCAAAATCGAATGATAAACTAAAAATAATTGCCGGATTCATGGATGGTAAGGTTTTGGATGAAAAAGAGGTGTCAGTTATTGCCACACTGCCTTCTTTAGAGGAAGCAAGAGCTAAAATAGTGGGAATATTGGCCACACCAGCTCAAAAATTAGTAAGTATTTTACTTGCACCTGGCTCAAAAATTGCTAATTTAGCGCGCGCAAAGAGTTTAAAAAATTAAACCACAGGATTAAAAAATGGCAGACTTAAATAAAATTATAGATGAACTTTCTACTTTAACTGTAGTTGAAGCTGCAGAGTTATCTAAACAACTTGAAGAAAAGTGGGGAGTTACAGCAGCAGCCCCAGTTGCAGCAGCACCAGCAGGTGGCGCAGCAGCTCCAGCAGGAGAAGAAAAATCTGAGTTTTCAATTTTCTTAGCATCAGCTGGTGATAAAAAAATAAATGTAATTAAAGAAGTTAGAGCAATAACTGGTTTAGGTTTAAAAGAAGCAAAAGATTTAGTAGAGGCTGCTCCAAAAGAAGTTAAAGGTGGTGTAGCTAAAAAAGATGCTGAAGAATTTAAGAAAAAACTTGAAGCAGCTGGAGCTAAAGTAGAATTAAAGTAAACAAAATTTAAAATTAGGTTTTATTGCAAATAATTTTTGCAATAAAAATTTATTATTTAATGCAATTATCTTTTACTCAAAAGAAAAATATAAGAAAAAATTTTGGCAAACTTGCAGAGGGTTTATCAATACCAAATTTAATTGAGGTTCAAAAAAATTCATATAATGAATTTTTAGAGTCCAAATCATTGAATGAGCAAATAAGCGAACTCTCAAAAGGAATAGATAAAGTTTTTAAAAGTATATTTCCAATAGATGATGGTAATGATAAATCAACTTTAGAGTATATTTCATATAAATTAGAAAAACCAAAATTTGATGTAATAGAATGTAAGCAGAGAAGTTTATCTTATTCCGCAGCTTTAAAAGCAAATCTTAGATTAGTTGTTTATGACATTGATGCTGAAAACAATACTAAACAAATTTTATCAGCTAAAGAACAAGAAGTTTTTATAGGTGATCTGCCGTTAATGACACCGAGCGCTACATTTATTACAAATGGAGTAGAGAGAGTAGTAGTCAATCAAATGCACAGAAGCCCAGGTGTTTTCTTTGACCATGACAAAGGAAAGACACACGCAAGCGGAAAGCTTTTATTTAATTGCAGAATTATTCCAGGTAGGGGTTCGTGGTTAGATTTTGAATTTGATCCTAAAGATATTCTATATTTTAGAATAGATAGAAAAAAAAAATTACCAATTACTACAATATTGTTTGCATTAGGTTTTTCAAAAGAAAAAATAATTCAATCATTCTATACAACTAGTAAATATATATATAAAGCAGAAACAAAAGGTTGGGAAACAAATTTTAATCCAGAAAATTATAAAAGACCAATTAAACTATCTCATGATTTAATTGACTCTAATAATAATAAAAAAGTTCTGTCTAAAGGTGAAAAACTAAATTTTTTAATTGCAAAAAAATTACAAGAAAAAGGGTTAAACACAATTTTAATTTCTAATGAGGAAATTGTTGGAAAATATCTATCACAAGATATTAAAGAAAAAAATGGAGAAATTTTAATTGGTGGAGGGTTCGATATTACAGAAGAACAATTAGAAAAGATTATTAAACAAGACACAAAAGAGCTTAATATTGTAAATATTGATCCAATAAATAAAGGACCTTATATTTTAGAAACTTTAAAAATCGATAAAAACTCTAATAAGGCTGATGCGTTAGGTGATATTTACAAAGTTTTAAGACCAGGGGAAGCTCCTTCATTAGAGATTGCTGAGGAAATATTCCAAAATCTTTATTTTAAAAAAGAAAGATATGATTTATCTGAAGTTGGTAGAGTGAAGCTTAATTCAAAATTAGATTTAAAAACTAGCCTCAAAAAAACAATTCTTGAGACTGCAGATATAGTCTCGATAATTAAATTTATGTTAGATTTGCGAGATGGCAAAGGTGACGTAGATGATATAGATCACCTAGGAAATAGAAGAGTCAGATCTGTTGGCGAACTGGTCGAAAATCAGTTTAGAATAGGTCTTTTAAGAATGGAAAGGACAGTAAAAGAAAAAATGTCCACTTTTCTGGAGATAGAATCTGCTATGCCTCAAGATTTGATAAATGCTAAACCAATTACTACCTCCTTGAAAGATTTTTTTGCAACTTCTCAGCTTTCACAATTTATGGATCAAACTAATCCACTTTCTGAAATAACACATAAAAGAAGAGTTTCAGCTTTAGGGCCTGGAGGGTTAACAAGGGAAAGAGCTGGTTTTGAAGTAAGAGATGTTCATCCAACTCACTATGGAAGAATATGTCCAATAGAAACTCCAGAAGGTCCTAACATAGGATTAATTAACAGTTTAGCAACTTATTGCCGTGTAAATAAATTTGGATACATTGAAAGTCCTTATAAAAAAGTAGTTAACGGCAAAGTAACCTCTGAAATAAAATATCTTTCTGCTATAGAGGAAGAGAAATATACAATTGCACAAGCTAACTCACAACTTAATAAAGACGGATCTTTTGTTGAAGAATTAGTTGCTTGTAGAAAAAACCTAAATTTTGAATTATCGAATAGAGATAATATAGAATTTATTGATGTTTCGCCAAAACAATTAGTATCTGTTGCAGCTGCTTTAATTCCATTTTTAGAAAATGATGATGCCAATAGAGCGTTAATGGGTTCTAATATGATGAGGCAAGCAGTGCCGCTGTTAAAACCCGAGTCTCCTCTAGTTGGAACTGGTATCGAGTCTGATGTTGCATTGGACTCTGGTGTTACAATCGTAGCTAAAAGATCAGGAGTTGTAGATAAAATTGATGGAAAAAGAATAGTTGTAAAAGCAACGGAAGTAACAGATCTTTCTCAATCTGCAGTAGATATTTATAATCTTTCAAAATTTCAAAGATCAAATCAAAACACATGTATTAATCAAAAACCATTAGTTAAAGTCGGAGACAAAATCAAAAAAGGAGATATTATTGCAGATGGACCAGCTACAAAACTTGGAGAACTAGCTCTAGGTAAAAACGTGACTGTGGCATTTATGCCTTGGCAAGGTTATAATTTTGAGGACTCAATATTAATATCTGAAAGATGCGTTACAGATGATGTATTTACTTCTGTTCATATTGAAGAATATGAGTCAATGGCAAGAGATACAAAACTTGGAGCTGAAGAAATTACCAGAGATATTCCAAATGTTAGCGAAGAAAGTTTAAGAAATTTAGATGAGTCAGGCATTGTTTACGTGGGAGCTGAAGTAAAGCCAGGCGATATATTAGTTGGGAAAGTAACACCTAAAAGTGAGACTTCATCAAGTCCAGAAGAAAAATTATTAAGATCAATTTTTGGAGAGAAGGCTACTGATGTCAGAGACTCGTCATTGAAATTGCCATCAGGTAGCGCAGGTGTTGTAATTGATGTAAGAGTATTTAATAGGCACGGAATAGAAAAAGATGAGAGATCTATAGCAATTGAAAGAGCTGAAATTGAGTCAGTACAAGAAGACAAAAAAGTTGAAGAAGAAATTTTAAATAGAAATATTAAATTAAGAGTAATTGATTTAATTAACGGTCAAAGTATTAACAAACAATTCAAAGATCTTAAACCTGGGATTACTTTAAATAAAAATGACCTTGAAAATTTATCATTAAAGGAACTATGGAAAATATCTTTTCAAAAACAAGAAATAAATGATAATTTAGAGAAATTAAAAAATCAATTTGATGAAGCTTCAGAAGATATAAATTTAAGATTCGAGGATAAAGTTACAAAAATTCAACAAGGTGATGATCTTTTACCTACTGTTATGAAGGTCGTTAAAGTTTTTGTTGCTGTAAAAAGAAGGTTAATGCCTGGTGATAAAATGGCAGGCAGACATGGCAATAAAGGTGTCGTTAGTAAAATTGTACCGGTAGAGGATATGCCATATATGGAAAATGGCAAACCAGTAGATATAGTTTTAAATCCTCTTGGAGTTCCTAGCAGAATGAATGTAGGTCAAATATTAGAAACTCATTTAGGATGGTCTTGTTCAGAATTAGGAGATCAAATTAAAAAACATATGAGAAATTTTGATAAGGAGATAGAAAAGATTAAAGTTAAACTTAGCGAAATTTATGGAAAATCTTATTATGAAAATGTAGTCTCAAAACTTTCTAATAAAGAAATAGCTGAGTTGGTTCAAAATTTATCCAATGGAGTTCCAATAGCTACACCAGTATTTGATGGAGCTAGCACTAAAGATATTACAGAAATGTTAAATCTAGCAAAACTTCCAAACACAGGTCAAACTCATCTTTGGAATGGTCAAACAGGTGAAAGATTTGATAGACCTGTAACAGTTGGTATTATTTATATGTTGAAACTCAACCATCTCGTTGAAGATAAGATTCATGCAAGATCTACAGGACCTTATAGCTTAGTCACACAACAACCTTTAGGTGGTAAAGCTCAACTTGGAGGTCAAAGATTTGGTGAAATGGAAGTTTGGGCTTTAGAAGCTTACGGAGCATCTTACACATTGCAAGAAATATTGACTGTTAAATCTGATGATGTCGCAGGTAGAACAAAAGTTTATGAGACAATAGTTAAAGGTAATAATAATTTCGAATCTGGTGTACCAGAGTCATTCAACGTATTAGTAAAAGAAATAAGAGCATTAGGACTAAATATTGAACTAAATTAGATATGGAAAAAAATTTAACAAAAGGTTTTGAAAATCAAAACATCACTCAAGAAAACAATTTTAATAGTATTAAAATAACTTTAGCAAGTCCTGAAAAAATTAAATCTTGGTCATATGGAGAAATAAAAAAACCAGAGACTATTAACTATAGAACCTTTAGACCTGAAAAAGATGGATTATTTTGTTCAAGAATATTCGGTCCAGTCAAAGATTATGAATGTTTATGTGGGAAATATAAAAGAATGAAATTTAGGGGAATTATATGTGAAAAATGTGGTGTAGAGGTAACTAAATCAAATGTTAGAAGAGAAAGGATGGGCCATATAGATCTAGCTTGTCCAGTCGCGCATATTTGGTTCCTAAAATCTCTACCAAGTAGAATATCGCTAGCTATAGACATGAAATTGAAAGAAGTAGAAAAGGTTCTATATTTTGAAAGTTTTATTGTTATTGAACCTGGATTGACAAACTTAAAAAAAGGTCAATTAATTTCAGAGGAAGGTCTATTAAAGGCTCAAGAGGAATTTGGAGAGGATGCTTTCACAGCTGGAATAGGTGCCGAAGCAGTCAGAGAAATATTGGTTAATTTAGATCTCAAAAAAGAGCAAAAAAAATTAAGAGAGTCATTAACCGAAATAAAATCTAAAGTAACAGAGGAACGAACAATAAAAAGACTTAAACTAATAGAGTCTTTCATTTCATCTGGAAACAAGCCTGAGTGGATGATTTTAACCTCTGTTCCAGTTATTCCACCTGAACTAAGACCTTTAGTACCACTAGATGGCGGTAGATTCGCAACTTCAGATTTGAATGATCTTTATAGAAGAGTGATTAACAGAAACAATCGTTTAAAAAGATTATTAGACCTTAAAGCTCCTGATATAATTGTAAGAAATGAGAAGAGAATGCTACAAGAGTCCGTTGATGCACTCTTTGATAATGGTAGAAGAGGCAGAGTAATAACCGGAACAGGTAAGCGGCCATTAAAGTCTCTAGCTGAAATGCTTAAAGGTAAACAGGGAAGATTTAGACAAAATTTACTAGGAAAGCGTGTAGATTATTCTGGTAGATCTGTGATAGTCGTTGGACCTCAGCTCAAACTACATCAATGCGGTTTGCCAAAAAAAATGGCTTTAGAATTATTCAAGCCTTTTTTGTATGCAAGATTAGATAAATTAGGACTAGCTACTACAATCAAACAGGCTAAAAGGCTTGTAGAAAAAGAAAAGAGTGAGATCTGGGATTGTTTAGAATATATAATTAGAGAACATCCAATTTTATTAAATAGAGCTCCAACACTTCATAGATTGGGTGTTCAAGCATTTGAGGCAAAACTGATTGAGGGTAATGCAATTGAATTACATCCATTAGTGTGCGCAGCATTTAATGCAGATTTTGATGGAGATCAAATGGCAGTCCATATTCCGCTAAGTTTAGAAGCTCAACTTGAAGCAAGAGTTTTAATGATGTCGACTAATAATATTTTGAGTCCATCAAACGGAAAGCCAATTATTGTACCAAGTCAAGATATTGTTTTAGGTATTTATTACTTATCTCAATCAAAGAGCTCAGATGACACAAAACCTAAAGGAATTTTTTCTAGTGTAGAAGAGATTGAACAAGCGCTTGAAAATAAATCAATAAGTCTTCATTCAAAAATAATTTCAACTTTTTCAACAATTGACAAACAAGGAAAAGAAACCAAAGAAAAGTACACAAGTTCAGCTGGAAGGTTTTTATTAGCAAACCTATTACCAAAAAACCATAATATTAAGTTTAGTTTAATTAATAAACTTTTAACAAAAAAAAATGTATCAGAGGTAATTGATACAATTTTCAGGTACTGTGGTCAAAAAGAAACAGTCATTTTTTGCGATAGAATTAAGACTTTAGGATTTAAACATGCATTTAAAGCAGGAATTTCATTTGGAAAAGATGATTTGATAATTCCAAAAACAAAAGAAAGTCTCATTAATAATACTAAAAAACAAATTGAAGAATATGAAAAACAATATGCAGATGGGTTAATAACTAGAGGAGAAAAATATAACAAAGTTGTTGATGTTTGGTCTAAATGCACTGACACTGTTGCAAATGAAATGATGAAAGAAATTTCCTCTGCAGAAAAAGTTTACGATAACGATAGAATTGAGACAAATTCTGTTTATATGATGGCTGACTCTGGAGCAAGAGGTTCGCAGGCTCAGATGAAACAGTTAGCAGGTATGAGAGGGTTAATTGCGAAACCATCAGGGGAAATCATAGAAACACCTATCATTTCGAACTTTAAAGAAGGATTATCAGTTTTAGAATACTTTAACTCAACCCACGGTGCTAGAAAAGGTTTAGCTGATACAGCATTGAAAACAGCAAATTCTGGATATTTAACGAGAAGACTTTGTGATGTTGCACAAGATGTGCAAATTACTAAAGCAGAATGTGATCCTAAAAAGAGATCTTCTGTAAATATTTCAGAAATAATCGAGGGAGGGAACATTCTTGTAAGTTTATCAGAAAGAGTTCTTGGAAGAGTAATTGCAGAAAATATTAAAAATCCTGTAACAGGAGAAATAATAATTAAAAAAGATAAACTTGTTGATGAATTTGACTGTGAAAAGATAGATGCTGCAGGCGTAAAGTCTGTTAAAGTTTATTCTGTTATTACTTGCGCTTCTACTAGAGGAGTTTGTCAAATATGTTATGGCAGAGATTTAGCTAGAGGAAAATTAGTAAGTATAGGAGAAGCTGTAGGCATGATAGCTGCTCAATCAATTGGTGAACCAGGAACTCAGCTTACTATGCGAACTTTTCATGTGGGTGGAACCGCACAAATTAAAGAAGAATCTCAAATCATTTCTCAAACAAAAGGAAAGTTGAATATAATAAATAAAAATTTAATAGAAGACTCAAAGAAAAACATTATTGTTATGGGTAGAAATACTCAATTGAGTATCGAAGATGAGAATAAAAGACAACTTGCAATATACAAGGTAAATTATGGATCAAAATTATTTTTTAAAGATGGAGACATGGTAGAGAAAGGTAAAAAAATTGCAGAATGGGATCCCTACACATTACCAGTTATAGCTGAGACTAGTGGAATAGCAAATTATATGGACTTAATGGAGGGAAGCTCACTTACTGAAACATTAGATGATGCTACTGGATTATCCTCAAAATCAGTTACGGATTGGAAATCATCTTCGAAAAACTCTGAATTGAAACCAAGAATTACTTTAAGAAATGAAAAAGGTGAAATAATAAAAAAAGCTGACGGTAATGAAGCACGATATTATCTTGTTCCTGATACAATTTTATCTGTTAAAGATGGACAAAAAATTTCTGCTGGAGACGTTTTGGCAAGATTACCAAAAGAAACTTCTAAAACAAAAGATATTACAGGAGGTTTACCAAGAGTAGCAGAATTGTTTGAAGCCAGAAGACCTAAAGACAGTGCAATAATTGCAGAAAACGATGGTGTGATTGAATTTGGTAAGGAAGTTCGTGGAAAGCAAAAAATTTCAATAGTTTCCTCTAATGGAGAAAATTCAAATTATTTAATACCGAAAGGAAAACACGTAAATTTCAATCAAGGGGAAAAAATAAAAAAAGGTGAATATTTACTTGATGGAAGCCCAGCACCACATGACATACTTAGAATTTTAGGTGTAGAGAAATTAACAGAATATTTTGTCTCTGAAGTTCAAGAAGTTTATAGGTTACAAGGAGTTGTGATCAATGATAAACATATTGAGACTATTGTAAGACAAATGTTGAAAAGAGTAGAAGTGAAAGATCCAGGAGACTCAGAACTCTTAACAGGTGAAGTTATTGACCTTTTACAAATAAATTTTATTAACGATGAATTGCAAGAGAAAAAAAAGAAGCCAGCTACATTTGAGAGAGTATTGTTAGGCATTACAAAAGCATCTTTGCAGACTAACTCTTTTATATCTGCTGCATCTTTCCAAGAGACTACAAGAGTTTTAACAGATGCATCAATTAAAGGAAAAACCGACTCATTAGAAGGTTTAAAAGAAAATGTAATTGTTGGAAGACTAGTTCCCGCAGGAACAGGACTAACGAAAATCGGCTGGGATAAAGAAGCAAGAGAACAGGACAAAGTGAGACTTGAAGAGCTAAAAAAACAAGAGCTAGAATCTAACGATAAAGCCACTAATCCGGCATCATAAATATCTAAAAAAAACCCATTAATTATTGACTTTTAGCAATTCAATGCTAGTTTACGGCACATTTTGAATGTTAGAAGTAAGGCATATTATAGCCTTAAACACTAACAAAATTTTCAGGTTATCTTACTTTAAACTTCAAAATATAGCTATGCCGACAATTAATCAGTTGATTAAAAAAAGTAGAGTAAAACCTTTGGCAAGAAATAAAGTTCCTGCCTTGGAAAAACAACCTTTAAAAAGGGGTGTTTGTGTGAAAGTTTATACAACAACACCAAAAAAACCTAATTCTGCTTTAAGAAAAGTTGCGAGAGTAAGGTTGTCAAATGGTTTTGAAGTTACAGCTTACATTCCTGGAGAAGGGCATAATTTACAAGAACATTCTGTCGTACTTTTAAGGGGTGGTAGAGTTAAAGATTTGCCAGGTGTACGATACCATATATTACGTGGAAATTTAGATACTCAAGGAGTTGCAAACAGAAAGCAAAGAAGATCTCTTTACGGAGCAAAAAAACCAAAATAAATTTATATGTCTAGAAAAAGAAAAGCACCAATTAGAAAAGTTTATCCTGATCCAAAATTCCACTCAGAAATAATTTCAAAATTTATTAATTCTATAATGTACGATGGTAAAAGATCAACTGCTGAAAAAATTCTTTATGATGCATTAGATATAATAAAATCAAAGAATAATGAAGATCCTCTAAAAGTTTTTAATAATGCTATAACTAACGTTAAACCAAATTTGGAATGTCGTTCTAGGAGAGTTGGAGGAGCTACATATCAAGTACCAGTTGAAGTAAAGTCGAAAAGAGCTCAAGCTCTTGCTTTAAGATGGATTATGGATGCTACTAGAAAAAGAAAAAACAAAACTATGGCCGAGAAACTTTATGCAGAAATAATTGATGCGTCACAAAATAAAGGCTCTGCTATTAAAAAAAGAGAAGATACACATAAAATGGCAGAAGCAAATAAAGCTTTTGCACATTTTAGATGGTAATAAATTATGACTAAGTACTCTTTAGACAAATATAGAAATATTGGTATTATGGCCCATATAGATGCGGGCAAGACAACAACTACTGAAAGGATTTTATATTACACAGGTAAGAGTCACAAAATCGGTGAGGTTCATGATGGAGCAGCGACCATGGATTGGATGGAACAAGAACAAGAACGGGGCATAACAATTACCTCTGCTGCAACTACTTGTTTTTGGAGAGATCATCGAATAAATATAATTGATACACCCGGTCACGTAGATTTTACAATCGAAGTTGAAAGATCATTAAAAGTTTTAGATGGAGCAGTAGCAGTATTCGATGGTGTTGCTGGGGTTGAACCTCAGTCAGAAACAGTTTGGAGACAAGCAGATAAATATAAAGTTCCAAGAATTTGTTTTGTGAACAAATTGGATAGGACAGGGGCAGACTTTTATAGATGTGTTGAGATGATAAAAGATAGATTAGGTTGTAAACCCTTACCTTTACAATTACCAATTGGAACGGAGGCAGATTTAAAAGGTGTTATTGATATTGTTAAGATGAAAGGGGTAGTTTGGCAGAACGAGGATTTAGGAGCAAAATTTGATTATATTGATATTCCTCAAGATTTGAAAGAAAAAGCAGCTGAATATAGAAAGAATTTAGTTGAAACAGCTGTTGAGGAAGATGAAAAACTTATGGAGGCTTATCTTGATGGAAAAGAGCCATCAGAGGCAGACTTAATTAAATGTATAAGAAAAGGGACACTAAACTTTAACTTTGTTCCAATTTTAACTGGATCCGCATTTAAAAATAAGGGTGTTCAACCTTTACTTGATGCAGTAATCGACTATTTACCAAGT
>CACBZI010000013.1 GCA_902543665.1 uncultured Pelagibacteraceae bacterium | reverse complement strand
TTTTAAGGATAAAGAAGTTCTTTCTTCCATTTATCATTTATCTTTTTATAATTTAATCTCTCGTGAATTCTTCCTTCGCCATCTAACCAAAATTCTATTTCTTCTGGTAATAATCTCCAGCCAGACCAGTGAGGTGGACGTGGAACTTTATTTTGGTCTGAAAATTTTTTTTCAAACTCTCTTACCTTTTTAATAAACGTTTCTCTTTGGTCCAATACCTCTGATTGAGATGATGCCCACGCTCCTATTTTATTCTTATATGGACGTGAATAAAAATAGTCGTCAGCTTCTTTTGTTGAAACTTCCTCAACTTTTCCGATAGCTCTTACTTGCCGTCTTATACTTTTCCAATGAAAGCAAATAGCAGCTTTTTGATTTACTTTTAGTTCACTACCTTTTTTACTATTAAAGTTAGTATAAAAAACAAATCCTTTATCGCTTAGCCCTTTAAGCAAAACCATCCTTACATTAGGTTGATTATTTTGGTTTGAGGTTGCAACTGCTAAAGCATTAGGATCATTTATTTCACTTTTCTCTGCTGTAGAAAACCATTTTTTGAACAAATCTATTGGATTGTCCAGATCTTCAAAGCAAATATCGATACCTAATGAATTTTTGCCATTTTTTTGATTCATAATTTCTCTAAAATAATTTATACATTAATTATCTATGTCTTTTAATACTTTTGGAAAATTTTTTAGGTTTACTACATGGGGTGAGTCTCAC
Organism: uncultured Pelagibacteraceae bacterium; assembly: GCA_902543665.1. Lineage (GTDB taxonomy): Bacteria > Pseudomonadota > Alphaproteobacteria > Pelagibacterales > Pelagibacteraceae > Pelagilacustribacter. The sequence goes on along the minus strand of CACBZI010000013.1, from coordinate 18,353 downwards.
GGACCTGCAATCGGATGTGTAATTGACGGTTGTCCACCTAATGTTCCTTTATCTGAGAAAGATATTCAAAAAGATATGGACAGAAGAAGACCAGGACAATCAAAATTTACCACTCAAAGAAAAGAGTCTGATAAAGCAATAATTTTATCTGGTGTATTCGAGGGCAAAACGACTGGGACCCCTATATCAATTGTAATACATAATGAAGACAAAAGATCTAGAGATTATGAGACAATCAAAGAAAAATTCAGGCCTGGACACGCTGATTATACGTACTTTAAAAAATATGGAATTAGAGATTATAGAGGAGGTGGAAGACAGTCTGCTAGAGAAACAGCTTGTAGAGTAGCTGCAGGAGCTGTTGCAAAAATAGTTTTAAAAAATATTATTGGTGCTAATTTCAATGTGATTGGGGCAGTGACTCAATTAGGGCTGATGTCATGTGACAAGTCAAATTGGAAAGATAGTGAAATAAGAAAAAATCCATTTTTTTGTCCTGACAAAAAATCTGTTAAACTTTGGGAAAAATATCTTTTAGCAGTAAGAAAAGCAGGTTCGTCATGTGGAGCAATAATCGAATTGAGAGCTACAGGAGTTCCGGTTGGCTTGGGAGCTCCAATATATTCAAAATTAGATACTGATATAGCGGCAGCGTTAATGAGTATTAATGCTGTTAAAGGAGTAAATATTGGAGCCGGTATGAACGCAGCTTTTTTAAGTGGTGAAGAAAACTCTGATGAGATGAGCAAAGGATCTGGTAAAGTTAAATTTAAATCTAATCAGGCTGGTGGTATTCTAGGTGGAATTTCATCTGGTCAAAATATTATTGCTTCATTTGCTGTCAAACCTACTTCTTCAATTCTAACAAGTAGAAAAACGATAGATAAAAAAGGTAAAAATACAAAAATCTCTGTTAAAGGAAGACATGATCCTTGTGTAGGCATTAGAGCAGTTCCAATAGGTGAAGCAATGATAAATTGTGTTATTTTAGATCATTTTTTAATGAACAGAGCACAGTGTGGTTAATTAGATATTTTATTTTTATTTTTAGCTAAAACAATTTTTGAATTTAAAGTTTCCTCAACTTTATTAATTATAGACTTAGAATCTAAACCTGCGATTTCGTACATTTTTTTAGGCGTGTCTTGGTCAATAAAGATATCAGGTAAAATCATGGATCTAAATTTTAAGCCAGTGTCAAAAACACCTCTATCAGAAAGTAATTGCATTACATGTGAGCCAAAACCTCCGATTGAACCTTCCTCAATAGTAATTAAAACTTCATGATTTGTTGCTATCTCCATAATTAATTTTTCATCTAAAGGCTTAGCAAATCTTGCGTCGACTAAAGTACATTCTATACCTTTTGTGGAAAGTTTTTCTAATGCAATTTTGCACTCTTCAAGTCTAGTTCCAAAGTTAAGTAAAGCTACTTTTTTACCTTCTTTAATAATTCTTGCTTTTCCAATTTCTAAAATTTCTTTGATTGAAGGCAATTGAGTTCCTGTTCCATTTCCTCTTGGATACCTAAAAGCCGATGGTTTATCATTAATTTGAACTGAAGTGTTTATCATCTTGACTAGTTCCGCCTCATCACTTGCAGCCATAACAACGAAATTTGGTAAAGTAGATAGGTAAGTGATGTCAAAAGAGCCTGCATGCGTAGGCCCATCTGCGCCAACCAATCCTGCTCTATCTATTGCAAACCTTACTGGCAATGACTGGAGTGCTACGTCATGGACTACTTGATCGTAGGCTCTTTGTAAAAAAGTAGAGTAAATTGCTGCATATGGTTTATATCCCTCAGTAGCTAATCCCGCCGCAAATGTTACAGCGTGCTGTTCTGCGATCCCAACATCAAATGTTCGATCAGGAAATCTTTTTTCAAATAAATTAAGGCCAGTACCAGATGGCATTGCGCCTGTGATTCCTATTATTTTTGTATCTTGTTCAGCGTGCTTTATAAGGGTTTCAGCGAATACTTTTGTATAAGATGGAATATTAGATTTTGATTTAGATTGTTCCCCAGTTGATACGTTGAATTTAGAAACACCATGATATTTATCTCCAGAGTCCTCAGCTGGTTTATAACCTTTTCCTTTTTGTGTTCTTACGTGAATTAATACTGGGCCTTGATGCTTAGAGTTTTTGACATTTTCTAATATTTGAACCAAATTTTCAACATCGTGTCCATCGATTGGTCCAATATAATAAAATCCTAATTCACTAAACAGTGTCCCCCCAGTCACCATATTTCTTAAAATATCTTCGGCTTTTCCAGCTTTTTGGCTAAATCTTTTTGAAAAAGAGGAAATAACCATTTTTATAGTTTCCCTAAAACTAAAATAAAGTTTACCTGAAAGCAGGTTTGCTAGATACCTGCTCATCGCGCCTACTGGTCTGGCTATAGACATATCATTGTCGTTTAAAACTACAATTAGATTCGATTTTAATGCTCCTGCGTTATTCATTGCCTCGTAAGCCATTCCTGCGCTCATTGCTCCATCACCGATCACGGCAATAACATTATTTTTATTATTAGATAATTTTTTTGCTACTGCCATGCCTAATGTAGAAGATATTGATGTAGAACTATGTGCTGCTCCAAAGGGATCATATTCACTTTCAGATCTTTTTGTGAAGCCAGATAAGCCACCACCTTTTCTTAATGTTTTAATTCGATCTCTTCTTCCAGTTATTAATTTATGTGGGTAACATTGATGGCTCACATCCCAAACTAATTTATCTTTAGGAGTATCAAATACATAATGTAGTGCGACTGTTAATTCAACCACACCTAATCCTGCACCTAAATGTCCACCAGTTTCAGATACCACTTCGATTAATTCATCTCTAAGTTCATCTGAAATATCTTTTAAATTCTCTTTTTTAAATTTTCTTAAATCAGAAGGAAAGTTTATTTGTTTAATAAATTTACTCATTAAAAGTTTCTTTCTTGTATAAATTTAATAGTATCAATTAAATCTCTAGCATTTTTTCCATGTTTTTTTAATTTTAGCAATACTTTTTTCTTTAATCTATCAGCATACCTCAAAGATTTTTTATAACCTATTAGATTTATTAGAGTTGATTTACCTTTTTTTCGATCTTTTTTAATTGGTTTACCGACCAACTTCCTAGATCCTTTAACATCTAAAAAGTCATCAGTAAGTTGAAATAACAAACCTATATCCTCACCAATTTTTCCCAATGTATTTTTTTCTTTTTTCTTTTTATTTCCAACAATAGCTACAGACTGAAGGCAAAAATTAAATAATTTTCCTGTTTTTTTTCTTTGCATGTCTAATATTTGATTAAAATTTTTTTTTTTGTTCTCGAACTTTAAATCTAGCTCTTGACCCCCAGCTATTCCAGTGTGGCCTGAACAATTTGACAAAAGTTTTATAACTTCATTTTTTTGATTTGAAGATAATAAATTTTTGCTTGAAATTATTTCAAATGCCAATGTGAGTAATGAATTTCCTGCGAGTACTGCAGTTGACTCACCAAATTTAATGTGGGTCGAAGGTTTTCCTCTCCTTATTGAGTCATTATCCATACATGGTAAGTCATCATGTATAAGTGAGTAAGAATGAATACATTCTACTGCAGCACAAATATCTAAAAGTTTTTTTTCTTTTATTCCAAAAAGTTTTCCAGTATCAAAAATTATTGTAGACCTAATTTTTTTTCCACCTGAAATTAATCCATATATCATAGGTTTAACTAATAAAGATTTTTTTTGTTTATTTAAAAAATTTAATAAGAATCGATCTATTTTTTTGGCATTTTTTGCTAGTTTTTTTCCAATCATGTAATTTTTAGAACTTTGTTATTTCTCTAGATTTAATTTTAAATAAATTTTCAACATGTTTGTTTAATTTCATTAATCTTTTATAGGTATTTTCTATATTGATTAAATCAAAATTTTTGCTTTCAAGTTGAGTAAGAATTTCATTAATTTCATCTCTAGCCTCTTTTAATGATTTACTTTTGATATCAGCTGGAATATTTTCACTTTTCATAAACTAAATAATATTTACATTATGAAAAATATCTATTCAAATATTCACTCTTTCAACAAAAAGGTTATTAAAAAAACTGTTTTATTTCTAAAACAAGGCAATATTATTGGATTGCCGACCGAAACAGTTTATGGTTTGGCGGGAAATGCCTACTCAAAAAAAGCAGTAAAAAAGATTTTTAAATTAAAAAAAAGACCAAATAGGAATCCTTTAATAATCCATTACGATAAGATAAAAAAAGCAAATCAAGACGTTATATTAAATAAAAAATTTTTTAAGCTTTACAAAAATTTTTGCCCAGGTCCTCTCACTTTTGTTCTAAAGAAAAATAAGTTCTCAAAGATAGCAAGTTCTGCAACAGCAAATTTGAATACAGTTGCAATAAGATTTCCAAATAACAGAGTAATTAGAGCTGTGCTTAAGCAGCTACCATTTCCACTTGCAATGCCTAGTGCAAACATTTCATCAACCTTAAGTCCGGTAAATGCTTTTGATGTATTTGATGATTTTAAAAAAAAAATAAAGATTATAATAAATGATGGAAGTTCTAAAATTGGAATTGAGTCTACAGTAGTGGATTTAACTGGAAAACCTAAAATTTTAAGACCTGGGATAATAAGTTCAAGTGATATTAGAAATTGTCTCAAAGTAAATTTGTCACGAAAAAAATCTAAACTAAAATCTCCAGGACTGTTAAAAAAACATTACTCTCCAGGAATACCAGTGATTATCGGAAAAAAACCAAAAAAATTGGAACATGCATATATTGTATTTGGAAAAAAGTTTAAAAATTTAAGTAACTATTTTAATTTAAGTAAAAAAGCCGACTTGAAAGAGGCTGCAGCTAATTTATATAAAACTATGAGAAAAATAAAAAAAAAAGGATTCAAAAAAATATTTGTTGCCAAAATTCCTAATTTAGGTCCAGGAATAGCAATAAATGATAGATTAAAAAGGGCATCAAGATAATGTTTGTTCAAATCAAGAATCTTTCGAAAATTTATAAAAAGTTTTTAGCGGTTAATAAAATAAATTTTAATATAGAAAGAAATAAAACTATTGGTCTATTGGGACCAAATGGTTGTGGTAAAACTACAACCATCGGAATGATTTTGGGGCTAGTCACTCCATCTGAAGGAGAAATTTTCATAGAAAATAAAAATATTGAAAAATATAGCAGGGATCAGATTTTAAGTAGATTTAATTTTGCCTCCCCGTACGTTGAGTTGCCAAAAAAACTTACAGTCAAACAAAATCTTGAGATATATGGAAGACTATATGGAATTAAAAATCTTAAAGACAGAATAAATGACATAGCAAGTGATTTAGACATAAAAAATTTTTTTGAGAGAAAGACAGGAGAGTTATCCTCAGGTCAAAAAAATAGAGTATCTCTAGCTAAATCTTTGATTAATAAACCAGAAATTCTGCTTTTAGATGAGCCTACTGCAAGTTTGGATCCTGATATTGGAGATTTCATCAGAAGTTATATACAAGAATACAAATCTAAAAATAAAATTACCATTTTATTAGCTTCTCACAATATGAATGAAGTAGAGAGACTTTGTGACAGTGTAATAATGATGAAAAAAGGTAAAATTATAGATAGCGGAACTTGTGAAGCATTAATTAAAAAACATGGAAGAAGTAATTTGGAGGAAACATTTTTAAAGTTAGCAAGGAGTGAAGATGAATTTTAATAAAATAATTGCTTTAGGTTTAAGACATCTTTATTTAATAATGAATTCATTTCCAAGAATACTAGATTTAATCTATTGGCCTACCGTTCAAATTTTTCTTTGGGGTTTCATTTCTAAATTTTTTACACTTAACTCTGAATACTACAGTAATACTATAGGGATAATTTTAACTGCAGCTATCCTTTACGATTTTTTATTTAGAGCAAGTATTAGTTTTAATATGATGTTCCTAGAAGAAATCTGGAGTAGAAATTTTACAAATTTATTTATAGCACCTATTAAAATTAGAGAAATTATAGCAGCTTTGACTTTAACAGCTATAATAAGAACTCTCATAGGTTTAGTTCCTGCTGTTTTAATTGCAATACCATTGTTTGGAGTTTCAGTTCTTAAGCTTGGAATTCCTCTTATATTTTTATTAATCTCTCTTTATCTATTTGGTATAACTTTAGGGCTTCTTGTTACATCTGGGCTGTTAAGATATGGACCTTCATTTGAAAATATTGCTTGGGCAAGTCTATTTTTTTTAGCTCCTTTAGGTTGCATATATTATCCAATTGAGATACTACCCGAAACATTGCAAATAATAGCGAAAGGTCTTCCGCTAGTTCATATTTTCGAAGAAATGAGAAATATACTCATGACAGAAACTGTCAATTATTTAAAAATATTTAAATCAATTTTAATTTCACTATTTTATTTTATTATCGGAGTAATAGTTTTTTATATTTCTTATTTTGGTGCAAAAAAAAGAGGAACTTTGATAAATATGGGTGAATAAAATAAAATGAAATTAATTGATTGTTTTATGTATTTCGACGAAGATCTGATGCTAGATATTCGTTTGAATACTTTGGGGGACATTGTTGATAAATTTGTAATATGTGAAGCCACAAGAGACCACGCTGGAAATAAGAAAAATTTAAACTTTAAAAGAGAGAATTTTTTAAACTTTAAGAATAAAATTGACTACATAGTAGTTGAAGACCTTCCTTTAAAAGTGCAATCTAATAAAAAAAATTGGCACGAAAATCATGTTAGGGATCAATTTCAAAGAAACGCTATAAGCAGAGGTATTGAAATATTTGAACCAAATGATCTTATAATGATATCTGATATTGACGAAATTCCTGATCCAAAAAAAATCAAAGAATTTAATATTAAAAAAAAATATGCATGTTTTTTACAAAAAAATTTTCAATCTAAAATTAATTTACTTAACATCACAGATGAGTATTGGCCTGGAACTAAGATATGTCAAAAAAGATATCTTAAATCTCCTCAGTGGCTAAGAAATATAAAAACAAAAAAGACTCCCTTTTGGAAAATATTTTCTGAAAAACAGCCTCAATTAATTAAAGATGGGGGATGGCATTTTAGTTTTTTAAAGACTCCAGAAGATATCAAAAAAAAAATAAATTCTTATTCTCATCAAGAATTCAATAGACCAAACTTCACAGATTTAGAAAAGATAGAAGACAAAATATCAAAAAGAAAAGATTTATTTGAAAGAAAAATTAATTATAAAACTGTTTCTATAGATAATAGCTTTCCAGATTACATTGTAAAAAACAAAGATAAATTAAAAGATTGGATACTATGATATTTGGTGCGCCGGATAGGAGTCGAACCCATAACCTCCGGAGCCGAAATCCGGCGCTCTATCCAGTTGAAGCTACCGGCGCATTGGTGCTAATTTAAATTAATTTATGAATAAAACAATCAAATTTTTAATTAATAAAAAGGACTCTGGTAAGAGAATTGACATATTTCTATCAGAAAGAATTAGTTATCTCACTCGATCATATTTAAAAAAACTAATTGAAAGTAAAAATTTAATTATAAACGAAAAAATTATAAGTTCTCCATCAACAAAGGTGAGAACTAATGACAAAATAATAATTTACTTGGTTAAAAGGCAAGAGGAAAAATTAATTGCTAAAAAAATAAATTTAAATATTGTATATGAAGATAAAGATCTTCTTATAGTTGATAAACCAAAAGGTATGACTGTACATCCTGGGGCTGGAAATTATGATAATACTTTAGCTAACGCCTTAGTTTATAAGTATAAAAATAGCCTATCTAATATTAATGGTAATTTAAGACCAGGTATCGTTCATAGAATAGACAAAGACACTAGTGGATTGTTGGTGGTTGCAAAAAATAATTTGTCTCATTCAGAATTAGGAAAACAATTTGCTAATCATACAATTAAAAGGAAATATCAGTGTTTAACTTGGGGTGTTATAAGGCCTTTTCATGGACGAATAGAAACTTTAATTACTAGGGATAAAAAAAATAGGCAAAAAATGACGACAAGCGAAATTATTGGAAAAAAAGCGATAACAAATTATAAAACGATTAAAATATTTAATAATAAAGATGTACCAAAAATTAGCTTGATAGAATGCGAGCTGGAAACTGGTAGAACACATCAAATAAGAGTCCATTTGAAATATAAAGGTACATCAATCTTAGGAGATTATAAATATGGAAAAAAAAATGTTACTTATAAAAAAATTAATAATGTTTTTTACGAGTTATTAAGAAAAACAAAAGGACAGGTCTTGCATGCTCAAAGTATCGAGTTTAAGCATCCTACAAAAAAAAAGTGGATGAATTTTAAAACAAATATGCCAGAAGATTTTAAAAAAATACTTAATTTTCTTGACAATGTTGCTGGTTGAAAAAATTTATATTATACATACACTTTATTTATGAGTGAAAATAACAAAATAAGTAATTTGCCATCACCTTCTGTAGGAGGATTATCAGTTTACCTTTCACAAATAAAAAAATTTCCAATGTTGGATGCTGAAGAGGAGTATATGTTAGCTAAAAACTGGAGAGAAAATGGCAATCTACAATCTGCACATAAACTAGTAACAAGTCATTTAAGATTGGTAGCAAAAATTGCGATGGGATATCGAGGTTATGGTTTGCCTGTTAATGAATTAATTTCAGAGGGTAATATAGGTCTAATGCAAGCAGTTAAAAAATTTGATCCTGATAAAGGTTTTAGACTTGCAACATACGCAATGTGGTGGATTAAAGCAGCTATTCAAGAATACGTTCTGAGATCTTGGAGTTTAGTAAAGATGGGTACAACAACTGCTCAAAAAAAACTGTTTTTTAACTTAAAAAAATTAAAAAATCAAATAGCTCCAGGACAAGATGGTGACCTAAAAGATGAGCAGGTTAAAGAAATATCAAAAAGATTAGACGTTGACTCTTATGAAGTTGTTAACATGAATAGAAGAATGATGGGACAAGAAAAATCACTCAATGATCCCATAAAAATTGGAGAAACAGAGGAATGGCAAGATTGGTTAGTAGATGATAATCTTGACCAGGAACTAATTATTTCACAAAAACAAGAATACGAGGATAAAAAAGAATTATTATACAAAGCTATGAATATTCTTAACTCAAGAGAAAAAGAAATTATCTCAGCCAGGAGATTATCTGAAAATCCTATCACTCTAGATGAACTGAGTAAAAAATATAAAATAAGTAGAGAAAGAATTAGACAGATTGAGACAAAAGCTTTCGAAAAACTTCAAAAATCGATGATCAATGCAAGTAATTCAAAAAATTTACTACCTGCTAACTAATTTTAAAAGGATCCTCAATTAATATTGTGTCTTCTCTCTCTGGGCTTGTTGAAATACTTGAAACTTTAGCGCCTACAAAATCTTCCAGTGCATAGATGTACTTTTTAGCTTTTTCAGGTAAATCTTTCATTATCCTGATACCTTGAGTAGAGGTTTTCCATCCGGGAAAGGATTTATAAATTGGTTTAATATTAAATTGATCTTCAGATGCAGCAGGTAGATAATCTATTTTTTTTCCATTCAAATCATAGCCTATGCAAATTTTAATTTCATCCAATTCATCTAATACGTCTAATTTTGTCAATGCTATTCCATTAATACCTGAAATTTTGATAGTTTGTCTGACTAGCACCCCATCAAACCAACCACACCTTCTTTTTCTAGCAGTCACTGTTCCGAACTCTTTTCCCCTCTTGCCAAGACTTTCTCCAATTTCATCATGTAATTCAGTTGGAAAAGGCCCACTTCCAACCCGTGTGGTATATGCCTTTGTAATTCCTAGAATATAACCAATATCATTAGGTCCAGATCCGGAGCCTGTGGCTGCCATAGCTGGTACAGTATTAGATGATGTTACATATGGGTACGTTCCATGGTCTACGTCAAGAAGAACGCCTTGAGCTCCTTCAAATAAAATTTTTTTTCTATCTTTTTTATATTCATCTAATTTTAGCCAGACTGGTTGAGCAAATTTTAAAATATCTGGCGCAATTTTGAGTAAATCCTTTTTTAAATCATCTTTTTTGAAAATTTTTTTTTTTAATCCTTTTCTAATGGCATTATGATGCGAAAGAACAATTTCCAGTCTAGTATCTAAGTTACTTTCAGATCTCAAATCCATAACTCTTATAGATCTTCTCCCAACTTTATCTTCATAACATGGTCCAATTCCCCTTTTTGTGGTACCAATTTTTTTCTTTCCTGCTGCATTTTCTCTTATTTCATCTATTTCTTGGTGGAAAGGTAAAATTAATGATGCAGACTCAGAAATCATAAAATTATCTGGGGTAACGTTGATACCAAGCTTTTTTATTTCTTTAATTTCACTTATCAAAGCCCAGGGATCAATTACTACTCCATTTCCAAGGATAGAAATTTTTCCCTCTCTAACAATTCCGGAAGGCAGCAATCTTAATTTAAAAACTTTTTTATCAATTACTAGCGTGTGACCTGCATTATGACCACCTTGAAAACGAACTACTACATCTGCTTCACTAGAGAGCCAATCAACGATTTTACCTTTCCCTTCATCTCCCCACTGTGACCCGACTACAACTACATTTTTCATTTTTGATAAATTTTTTTTAATTTTATTGAATTTAAGTGATTTATTGGTCCATGACCTTTGCCATAATTTATATTAGATTTAATAGCTTGGTTTACATACTTAATTCCTAAGTAACAAGATTTGTTTAAGGGTTTTCCACATGATAAAAAAGTAGTAATTGCGCTTGATAATGTGCAGCCTGTTCCGTGAGTATTTTTAGAAACAATCTTTCTATTCTTAAAAATTTTGAACTCTGATTTATTTAAGCAGACATCTACCATAATATTTGATTTTCTATGACCACCTTTTATTAAAACATTTTTTGCTCCCAACTTAATTAATATTTTTGCAGTTTTTAACATATCATCTACATTTTTTATTTTAGTTTTAGCTAAAACTTCTGCTTCGGGAATGTTTGGAGTAATTAAATACACTTTTTTCAATAATTTTTTTTTTAATGAGAGTATTGCAGTATTACTTATCAATTTTGTACCACCTTTAGCAAACATTACGGGATCTAGAATAATTTTATTTGTTTTAATCTTTTTTAATGATTTAACAACTGAGTTAATAATTTTTGATGAGTGAAGCATTCCAATTTTGATGGCATCTGGTTTTATATCCTTACAAGTAAATAGTATTTGCTTTTCTATTTCTTTAGGAGTAATCGAAAAAATTGATTTTACTCCAGTAGTATTTTGTGCTGTCACTGCAGTAATTGCTGTCATTGCATAACTGCCCAATGCTGTTACAGTTTTTATATCAGCTTGTATTCCTGCCCCTCCTGAGGAGTCCGAGCCTGCTATGATTAAAATTTTAGACCTTGGTATCAATTTAAGTAATCGCTTTTTTAATCAAACTTATACATTTCAAATTTAAAGCTTTATCATGAGACTCTGCCATAATTCTAATTTTTGGTTCAGTTCCAGATTTTCTAACAAGAATTCTACCTTTGCCACCCATTAAAATTTTAGCTTTTTTTATAAAGCTTTTGCATTTTTTTGTATTTATTATCTCCTTATCTTTAACCTTAACGTTTAATAAATTTTGAGGCAATGGTTTAAAAACATTAAGAATTTCACTTGCTTTTCTTTTTTTTCTAAGAGAGAATAAAACTTCCAAAGCTACTAAAAGTCCATCACCAGTTGTAGCAAATTTACCTAGTATAATATGGCCCGATTGTTCTCCACCTAAGTTGAAATTTAATTTTTTCATTTTTTCTTTTACATATCTATCTCCAACTTTAGATCTAATAAATTTAATTTTTTTATTATTTAAATATTTCTCAAGCCCATAGTTAGACATTAACGTTCCTATTACACCTCCTCTTAATATTTTTTTTAATTTCCATCTACTGGCTAGCATAGCAATAATCTGATCGCCATCAATAATTTTACCTTTCTCATCACACATGATAATTCTATCGGCGTCTCCATCAAATGAAATTCCTACATGTGCTTTAAATCTTCTTACAGCAGTTTGAATTTTAGATGGAAAAGTTGAGCCGCACATATGATTTATATTTAAGCCATTTGGTTTTGCCCCCATAACAAAAACTTTAGCTCCTAACTCCTTTAAAAGTTTAGGTGCAGCTTTATAACCGGCCCCATTAGCACAATCTAAAACTATATTTAAACCTTTAAGATTAAAATTTTTTGGAAAATTATTTTTTAAAATCTTAATATATTTTTCATTTCCATCTTCTAATCTTTTTACTCTTCCTAATCGCTTTGGCTCTGTTAACTGTTTTGTATTTTTGGTATCTATAAGTTTTTCAATTTTTTTTTCAATTTTATCCGAAAGTTTCATTCCGTCAGGTCCAAATAATTTTAGACCATTGTCATAATATGGATTATGAGAAGCAGTAATCATTATACCCATATTTGCTCTCATAGATTTAGTTAACATCGCAAGTCCATTAGTTGGCAGTGGACCTAAAGTAAAAACATGCATCCCTCCAGATACTAGACCTGATACTAAGGCTGGCTCTAAAGTATATCCAGATAATCTTGTATCTTTAGCTATAATCGCAACTTGTTTAGTTTTTTTTTGATTTTTAAAGTACGTTCCAGAGGCTAGTCCAAATTTAAAAAACTTTTCACCTGTGATATTTCCTTGATTCACAGTCCCTCTAATACCATCAGTACCAAAATATTTATTTCTCATTAGTTCATTAAAATTTTTTTGAAAACTAAAATTCCTTGTTTTATCTCATTTACATTATGAATTCTAAAGATTTTTACTCCTTGTAACAACAAATATAAAACTGAAGCAACTGTTCCACCTGTTCTATCATTACTATCATTTTTTCCTGATATTTGACTTATAAATCTTTTTCTAGAAGTTCCAATTAGAATTGGAAATCCCAAACTATGAAACAAAGAGATTTTAGAAATTAAAGTCAAATTATGTTTCAAAGTTTTACCAAAACCTATACCTGGATCTATAATTAAATTTCGATTAAGTAATTCATTATTAATCTTTTTTTCAAAAAAATCGTAAATATCCAACAAAACATTTTTGTATTTTGGTTTTTTTTGCATAGTGCTGGGGGTTCCTTGCATATGATGTAATATTAAAGGTATTTTAAATTTTTTTAATTTAGTGATAGAGTCTTTATCGTACTCAAAACCAGAAACATCGTTAATTAAATCTACTCCATTTCTGATGCCTTTAATCATTAAATCTGATTTTCTTGTATCCAAAGATAAACATATTTTTTTGTTCTTTTTTTTGAAATTTTTTAAAACATATTTAATGCGCCCCCATTCACGCTTGGTGCTAACTGTCACTGATCCTGGTCGTGTTGACTCTCCTCCTACATCAATAATTTTTGCGCCTGAAAATATCATTTTTGATATTTGTTTTAATGATACATTTTTTTTATTGAATTTCCCGCCATCTGAAAAGCTATCTGGAGTAAGATTCAAAATTCCCATTATAGTTGGATCTAAAAAATTTATATTTTTAAGAAAGTTTTTTCTTTTTGAGGTAATCTTTTTAAGATCTTGTTCAACTTTTTTTTTTCTTTTTTTTGAAAGTTTTTTAATATCTTTTATATGGATATATTTACTTTTGATAATATTATTTTTTCTTTGAAATATCTCAATTTTATCAAAAGCAATAAATCTATCTCCACATAGAGGTAAAGCTAGTTTTTTATTTAGGAGAAATTTTGCTTGTTTACCGTAATAAAAATTACACGCGCGAGTGTAATATTTAGTCATTAAATTCTAGACTGCGGGTTTAGGCTTTAAACCTAAAGATCCTAACGCAGACGATGATTTTCCCTCATCATTATCTTCCTCTTTAAAAGATCTTGTTGGTTTAATATTCTTAAGAATTAAGTCTCTTATTTCGTCTCCAGACAGAGTTTCGTATATAAGTAAAGCTTTTGCTATTTTATGAAGATCATCAATTTTATCTGTTAATACTTTTCTAGCTCTTTCGTAACCCTTATCTACAATTTTCTTTACTTCTGCATCAATTTTTTTGGCAGTTTCTTCTGACATATTTTGTTGTTTTGTAACTGATCTACCTAAAAAGACCTCTTCTTCGTTTTCTCCATACGCGATGGTTCCAAGTTCAGAGCTCATTCCATATTTTGTTACCATATTTTTTGCCATTTTGGTTACCATGTCTATATCTGATGAAGCTCCAGAAGTGACTTTATCGTGACCAAATATAATTTCCTCTGCTATTCTTCCCCCCATTGCAACTGCAATATCAGCATGCATTTTTTCTCTAGTTACAGAAAGTTGATCTCTTTCTGGTAATCTCATAACCATTCCTAAAGCTCGACCTCTTGGAATTATTGTAGCTTTATGTATAGGATCTGATGCTTTTTCGTTTAAAGCTACTATTGCATGTCCTCCTTCATGATATGCGGTTAATTTTTTCTCATCTTCTGACATCACCATTGATCTTCTTTCAGCACCCATCATTACTTTATCTTTTGCTTCCTCTACGTCAGACATTGTGACAACTCTTTTATTTTTTCTAGCTGCTAAAAGAGCAGACTCATTAATTAAATTCGCAAGATCAGCGCCTGAAAAGCCCGGCGTTCCTCTTGCTATTGTTCTTAATTTAACGTCTGGCCCAATATTTATTTTTTTTACATGCACCTTTAATATAGCCTCTCTTCCAATGATATCTGGGTTTCCAACAACCACCTGTCTATCAAATCTTCCAGGTCTCAATAATGCTGGGTCTAGAACATCAGGTCTGTTAGTTGCCGCAATTAATATGATACCTTCATTAGTGTCAAAGCCATCCATTTCTACTAACAATTGGTTTAAAGTTTGTTCTCTTTCATCGTTACCGCCTCCTAGACCGGCACCTCTACTTCTTCCAACTGCATCAATCTCATCAATAAAAATTATACATGGAGAATGTTTTTTTCCTTGCTCGAACATATCTCTAACTCTTGACGCTCCAACACCTACAAACATTTCGACGAAATCTGAACCTGAAATGGAAAAAAAAGGTACGTTTGCTTCTCCAGCAATCGCCTTAGCTAATAAAGTTTTTCCAGTTCCAGGTGGACCAATCAAAAGAGCCCCTTTAGGTATTTTTCCACCAAGTCTACTAAATTTTTTTGGGTCTTTTAAGAATTCAACTATTTCTTCAACTTCTTCTTTAGCTTCTTCAACTCCAGCTACATCGTTAAAAGTTACTTTTCCTTGTGCCTCGTTTAATAATTTAGCTTTTGATCTTCCAAAGCCCATCGCTCCACCTTTTCCACCTTGCATTTGACGCATAAAAAAAATCCAAACTCCAATTAATAAAAGCATTGGAAACCAAGATAGAAGAATTCCTAATAAGGACGGCATCTTATCTTCTTGTGGTGTGGCTTTAATACTTACACCGCTTGATGAAAGCTTATCCACCAACTCTGGATAATTAGGAGAGTACGTTGTAAAATTTTTTCCATCTGCCAAAACTCCTGAAATATTATTTCCCTGAATTTGAACTTCTACAACTCTTCCTGCCTCAACTTCATTCAGAAAATTCGAAAATGCAAGAGAGTTTTTCTCAGCATTTATTTTTTTCGGATCTTGAAACATGTTAAACAATCCTACTGATAATAAGACAATTATAGCCCACATTATTAAGTTCTTTGAATTCATAATTTTCTAAATAAACATTTAATTTAATATAACAAGTATAATTTAATCAATAATTAGTTGTAAATAAGACAAAATATTACAAATTATCAAAAAATTTATTAAATTTGTTCCTTTTTAACGCATATTTGATCTTTTTTTACGAAAAATAGACATCCTGCTAGTGTGGCTTTTTTAAAATCCTTTCTGCTAAGATTGTGAATTAGATTAATTACTTTCTTAGATCTTGGATCATAGTAATTATTTTTTATTTTACGAATAGCTTCATTAAGTAGCTTAATTTTTATTTCATTGTTAAGTTTTGAAAATTTTTTAAAATTTATTTTCACATTATCTTTAGTAATAATTAATAATTCTCTAATTATTTTGTTAACATATTTATCTAGTATATCTTTACTCGAGGATAAGTTCTTTATAGATTTAATAATCTGATCATAATTAATTCCACTTTTTAAAAGTGGTTTTTTTAAACTTCTTACCTTAGTCCTTAAGTATTTATTATCTACATTCGAAGGATCTGAAAAATATCTTCCGAAAACTTTTTTTGAGATTTTTACTAAAGAATCTTTTTTAATATCTAATAAAGGTCTTACCAATTTAATGTTTTTATTTAAAAAACTAACTGTTTTCATCGCTGATAAACCAGTTAGCCCACTTCCACGAGATAATCTTATGAAAAAGGTCTCGACTTGATCCTCTAGATTATGTGCGGTTAGGATAATTTTTGCTCTTTTTTTTATACAAAAATTAGCTAGTAAATCATATCTTATTTGCCTAGCTTTACTTTGAATGTTTTTGCCAATTTTTTTTTTATTATGTAAAATATTTAATATTATTTGAAATTCTTTAAGCAACTTTTTTACCTCAAGTGCTTCTATTGCAGAGTTTTTTCGAATATTATGATTTACTAAAACATAATAAAATTGTAAGTCAGTTTCCAAACTCAAAGCTTTACTAGTGGCAGCTAAAGCTAAGCTATCAGGTCCACCTGATATAGCTACGACAAATTTCCTTGTTTTAAAACCTAATAATTCTTTTTTTAAATTTTGGTAAATCCTATTAAAAACTATTTCTTTTTTAAAAGTTTTTTTAAGAATTACATTTGAATTTTTTTTGCTCATATTGAGCTTTTTGTAACACAGACTTGCTTGCTTTTGGGTATTCTTTTTTCAGACCTAAAATCATTTTGCACCCTTGATCTTTTTCGCCAAGTTGTACCATAGTAATTCCTAACTTAAGAAGATTATCTGGTGCTTTTTTACTTTTTGGATAGTTTTGGTAACCATCTAAATAAGCGGTTGCAGCATCGGAGTATAATTGTCTTATTCTAAATGTTTCACCATACCAATATTGAGCACTGCCAGCTAAATCATGATCTTTATTGATTTCTATAAATTCTTTTAGTGCAAATTCAGCAGTTTCATAATCTCCAATTTTCATGAAACTTACTGCAAACTCGTATTGTTCTAAAGGTGGTTTATCCGGCAACAAAGATTCTTTTTTCTCAGGTTCTTGTGTTATTACGGTTTGCACACTTTCAACTGAACTTACATCTTGCTTTTTTGGTAAGTTTGATGTTTGGTAAGCGGGTCCTGCCCCAAAGTCTTGTGGTTTACTAGTGCCTGGTAAAAGCACATTTTCTTTTTTTTCTTTAATAGAATTTGATCCTGTCTCTAAATCAGAAAATCTTAACTGAGTATCTGATTGAATTTTAGTAACTCGATTAGATAGTTTATCTAATTTAAAGTTTACTTCCTCAAATTTGTTTGTAAGTTCTCTAAATTGATCTTCAATTTTATTTAATTTAAGAAGATGTTTTGTTAATATATCCTCATTTAAACCATCAGATTTTTTTAAATTTAAATTAGAGGAAACAGCGTCAGATTTTTGGTATACAGCTTTTTCTAAAGTTTTTAGATCTTTTGTAATGACCTGGATCTGATCAGAGATTGATTTTAAGTAAATCTCTTCTTCTTCTGCATTTAAAAAAGTAGAGAAAAGTAAAACAATTGTTATAGTTGCACCTTTCATTAAAATCTTTTTTTTCAACATAATAAAAATTTAAATAGATAAGATGGCAAAAAAAAGACCCTTTAAAATGAAGTATTAAAGGGTCTTTATAAAATTATATTAAAGTTAATTTACTTTGACAGTAACAGATCTTCTGTTTTGGGACCATGCTAAAGGTGAAGAGGCTGGATTAACGGGTTTTTCTTTTCCATAACTTATTACAGAAATCCTTTTACCTGAAATACCGTAGGTCATAAGATAATCTCTTGCAGCATTAGCTCTTCTTTCTCCTAATGCTAAGTTATATTCTCTTGTTCCTCTTTCGTCGGCATGTCCTTCAATTGTAACATTCAAATTTTTATTTTTTCTTAAAAATGTTGCCTGTTTTCTCAAAGTTGCTCTTGAAGCTGTAGTAAGAGATGATTTATTCGTAGCAAAAAACACTCGGTCAGGAACTCCAGCAGCTAAATATTCTACTGTATCTTTACCAGTGTAAACGTCTCCATCTATATCAGCAGTTTTTTTTGCAGTTGAGCAGGCGCTCAATATTAAAGTTGCAAATAATACAAAAAATATATTTTTTAAATTCTTGTTTAGTGTCATTTTAT
>CACBZI010000012.1 GCA_902543665.1 uncultured Pelagibacteraceae bacterium | reverse complement strand
AAAATTTCAGATAATAAAAGCCACATAATTGGTGATAGAAATGAGAGTATTTTTTCATTAACAACGAGTTTATCAGCGTCTGCTTTGGGAGCTTGGATATTATTTGGACCAGCTTGAGCTGCTACCTGGGGAGGAATAGGGGCAGTAATTGGATATGCATTAGGTACGGCCGCACCTATGTTATTTTTATTAAATTTTGGACCAAAAATTAGGAGAGAATTTCCAAATGGGATGTCTTTAACTGAGTTTGTAAAAAGGAGATTTGGGACCGGAATTTTAAAGATAATATTAATTTTAATTCTTTTTTACTTAACAATTTTTTTGATAGCAGAAATTACAGCAATAGCTTTTTTATTGAATTTAATCTCAAAAACACCGTTATGGATAACATCTGGATTAACTTTAATTATATGTCTTTTGTATATATTAAGAGGTGGATTTAAGCTCTCAATTATTACTGATAAATATCAATTCATAATAGTCTTAAGCATAATATTATTTTCTATTTTTTATATTTCAGGAAACTTAGAAATAAGCAGTTATGAGTTAATTAGAAAAAATTCTGCAAAACTTATAAGTATAAACTATATTCCAAATTACACTGCCGGACTGACATTTTTTATTGCTGTAGCAGCAACAAATTTATTTCACCAGGGTAATTGGCAACGTGTATTTGCTGCAAAAAATAATCTTATATTAAAAAAAAGTTTAATTTATTCGTCAATTATTTCTTTTTTGATTGTTTTATGGATGGGCTACACAGGGCTTATATCTTTTTCTCTCGACCCTAAAATAAAACCTGATTTAGCTTTTTTTGAACTAATGTTATTAAATGATAATATTTTGATAATTGTTCTTATTTTAATTTTGGCCC
This sequence comes from uncultured Pelagibacteraceae bacterium, assembly GCA_902543665.1. Classification (GTDB taxonomy): domain Bacteria; phylum Pseudomonadota; class Alphaproteobacteria; order Pelagibacterales; family Pelagibacteraceae; genus Pelagilacustribacter. The sequence continues at coordinate 18,216 of CACBZI010000012.1, read as the reverse complement.
TATCTTTAACGTTAAGTACAATTGATACATTAATAAACGCTATTTCAAGCCTAATTATTATTAATGGAAAAGAAATAAACAAAATTTTTAAAGGCAGAGAAGTAAAAGAAAAATGTAATAAATTAATTTTGTTATTATGTGCAATTGTTTTTATTTTTGCTTCTAAGGGATACAGTATCTTATATTTATTCTTATTCGCAGACCTTCTGTGTTGTGCAGCAGTTGTAACAATATTCTATGGTTTTTTTAAGAAAAAAATTAATACAAGATTATCTTCAGTATCAATTTTTCTTGGTTTAAGCTCAGGTTTATTATTTTTCCCTAGTCAGAATTTTCAATCAAGTCTTTTAGTAGGTAACATTATGTCTGTAGAGCATTTCAGTCCGATTATCTCATCAAACTTACTATTTATTTCATTTATTATAGCTCTAATTGTACCACTTATTATAATTACGTCTTACTCTTTACGTAATTCATTAAGATAAATAGATACAGCTATCCAAATTATTACGAAACCAAAAAGCTTTTCTAAGGTTAAAATCTCATCAAAATAAGTTATTCCAAGAAGAAATTGAGATGTTGGTGTTAAAAATAAAATCATACTTGCTGGACCTATACCAATAATCTTAAAACCTAAAGTGTATAAAAAAAGAGGCACTAAAGTCATAAAGCCGGACCAAAATAAATAAAAAGATAAAAGTGGTTCATTAAATGAAAAAACGTTTAAATTTGAATTTATTAAATAAATAAACAATACAATCGCTATAGGAGATATTAGCAATGTTTCTATCAACAGACCTATATCTGATGAAACTTTAATTTTTTTTCTTATTAATCCATAAATACTAAAAGTTATTGCAACAGTAAGACCAATCCAAGGTAATTCACCTAACTTTAATAAAAAATAAAACAAAGATATTACAACTAATAAAACAGCAATTAATTGATTTCTATTTAGTTTTTCTTTTAAAAATATTCTTCCTAAAAATACACTTATTATTGGGTAGATATAATATCCTAAACTTGAGTCTAATAATTTATTTACACTGACGGCATAAAGCCAAGTTCCCCAATTTATACTTACCAATAAACCTGATAAAAAAAGCAATAATTGATTTTTTCTCTTTTTAAAAATTTTGATAAATTCTGGCCACTTTTTATAAAAACTTGTTGTCAGAATTAATAGAACTGCTGTCCAAATTGTTCTGTGAACAGTTAATTCAATAAATGATGCAAAAGATACAAATTTGAAAAAAATCGTCCCTATAACACCCCACCAAAGAGATGCAAAAGCAGCATAAAAAATTCCTGATAATTGTTTTTGTTGCATTACAAATTTGGTGCAATATAAGTTAATTTTCTTTATAAAGATACGTAAAGCTTGTGGTGAGATGGGTGAGTTGGTTTAAACCAGGAGTTTGCTAAACTTCCGTAGTATTTAACTATGCTACCGAGGGTTCGAATCCCTCTCTCACCGCCAATTAGTTAAAATAACTATCTATTTGTACTGGTTCTTTTCTTAAAATATATTTGTAAACATTAATGTTTTCTAAAACTCGTTGAACGTAATTTCTAGTTTCTTCAAATCTAATTTGTTCAATCCAATTAATATAAGAAATTTGACCTTTAGAAGGGTCTCCATTTACTCTCCTCCAAGTTTTTACTCTATTTGGACCCGCATTGTACGCGGCAATAGCAAACGGGAAAACGCCATTATAATCATTAAGTAATCCATTAAAATAATATGAACCAAGCTGAATGTTGTATTCTGGATCTGCTGTTAGTCGATTAATACTGTAAGGTAGTTTTGCTTGTTTAGCTACAATCTTAGCAGTGTATTTCATTAACTGCATCATACCTCTAGCTCCAGCCCAACTATTTGCTTTCCTATCAAATTCACTTTCTTGTCTGATTATTGCAAGAACAATTTCTTGTTTAGGCATCTGTTTATTATTTACAATTTTCGGAGTGGCAATAACTGGATAATTATATTTATTTAAAAATCTTTTTTCATAAGATGCCTTTTTTGAAATTTGTATTGCAAAGTCATATCTTTCAACAGATGTAGATAACTCTGCTGCTAAAACTTCACTACCTTTCTCAATATTAAGTTCAGCCAAATGTTTAAGAATATCTTTAGCATATTGGCTTGCATCAAGTTCATGCAATAGAATAACATGTTTAATTAGTTTATTTTTTTTAAACTCTTTTTCATAATCCTTATCAAAATTACTTTCATCTTTTAATTCAAAATTTCCACCAGGATTAACCTTATTGAAAGCAAGTTGTCCATAATAAGTCATTGGAAACTTTGCTGCTTCTGAAAAAAATTTATTAGCAGTTTCCTTTTCATTTAATTTTTCATATGATTCTCCTAACCAATATGCTCCTCTAGCTAAGCTTATCGGATACCCGACATTATTGTAAAAATTTTGAAAATGATTAATTGCATACTCAGGAGATTTTAAAAAAGTTAGAGCTATCCAACCAGATAGCCATTCAGCCTCTGCAAAGGACGGACCAGATGATAGGGAGTGTTCACTAGCCACTTTATATGCTGTCTTATATCTTTTCTTGTAAATTAAACTCCTTGTAACACTTTCTCTTTGCTCCCACCATTTATCTGGCCTAACCATTTGTGTCTCAGTCTTATTTGCGTTTTGATATAAAATTTCTAAAGATCCGTCTAATCGTCCTCTTCGGTTTCTCCATCTCAATCTATCAAACTCTAAACCAGGATCTTTTTTTAAATATTGAGGCACCTTTGCTATTGCATTATCTACGCCGTAAGAGTTACTCATTAATATTTGTCTTGCATTATAAAGAGCTCTTTGATCTGTAGGCAAATATTTAAGCATTCTTTTTAGGTCCCAATATTTCCTTTCCCATGCTAAATAATCAGCTCTCTTCACATGATCATCTGACGAGATAAATTTTTTAAACTTAGCTCTGTAATAACCCAAATCATTTTTTCTTATCTCAGCAGTAATCCATCCTTCTTTAACTAACTCTTTGACTTTTTCTAGTTTTCCTTGTTCTAGATAGGCCTCAGCTAATTTAATTTTACCTAAACCACCTAAGGGAGGATATTTTTCAAACCAATTAATTATTGATGTAGGTGAATTATTTCTTAAATATATTTTTTCTTCTGCTAAATACCTTATTCTGTTAATTCTTGGATAATAGTCATTTTGTTCTATAAATTTTTTATATTCACTAAATGATGCTCCATTTCTAGTGGTTTTAAGATGCATCCAAGTAATTAATTTTCTGAATTCGCTATCTTTAACCTTTTGAGCACTTTTTAAAGCACTATTCCATTTTTTTTGTTTAATAAAATCAATTGTTTCTTTTGCTCTCTCAAAATCTTTTTTATTAAGAACTTTTGAACTTTTTACTTCTTTTGAAGAAACTTTATATGTAATTGGTTTTTTTCTAGGGTACACAAATGTAGATGATATTTGTGTTTTTACATCTTCTTTAAGCTCAGTTTTTATTTCTTTTTTTTTAGCAGGGTCTTTTTTTTGTTCAACTACGACTGGTTTAGTCTCACTTTTTTTTTCTAATAACGGTTTTGGCGCAGGTAGATCTTTATTAATACTTTCTTGGATCTGTTTTTCTGTTTTTTTAAAAATTGATGGTTTTTTTTGCGGTAATAAGAAATCTGTCTCTGAATAAACGATACTAATTTTCAAAAATGATAATAAAAATACTAGACTAATTAATCTATTAAGCATAAGTTTAAGGATATCTACCTTATATTGTTTTATGCTTAAAGGATCAATTGTTGCATTAATAACCCCATTTAAAGATGATAATCTTGATGAAAACACATATAGAAGTTTAATTGATTATCACTTAAATAACGGCACTAATGGTATAGTCCCCGGAGGCACCACTGGAGAATCTCCCACTTTATCTCATAGTGAACACAAAAAAATTATAGATATTGCGGTTAAAGAATGTAGAGGAAAAATACCTGTGATAGCTGGCACAGGATCTAATTCAACAGATGAAGCTGTTGAACTATCTCAATATGCAGAAAAAGCCGGTTCAGATGCATTATTAGTTGTTACACCATATTACAACAAACCAACCCAGGAGGGCTTGTACCAACATTATAAAAAGATAAACGATAGTGTTGGCATACCAATTATAATTTATAACATTCCGTCAAGATCAGTAATAGATATGTCAGTTGAAACCATGAGCAAACTATATGAACTAAAAAATATAGCCGGTGTAAAAGATGCAACTGGTGACTTAAATAGAGTAAATCAGCAATTAAAAGCAATGGGAAAAGATTTTATTCAGCTTACTGGAAACGACGATAATGCTCTTGAATTTAATAAAAGAGGAGGAGTGGGAGCTATCGGAGTCACAGCAAATATAGCTGCAAAAATGTCTTCAGATTTTCAAAAAGCTTGTGAGCAAAAAAATGAAGAAGCAGAAACTTTAGATAAGCTCTTACAGCCTTTACATTCAGCGTTATTCATTGAAAGCAATCCATCACCAGTAAAATATGCAGCATCATTATTAGGTATGTGCAATCCATCTGTAAGATTACCATTAGTTGAAATTAGAGAAGAAACAAAAAAGAAAGTTTCAGAAGCACTTAAAGTAGCTAAATTACTTTAATGAAACAAAATATAGCGCCCGGAAGAAAAATAATTTGTTTGAATAGAAAAGCTAGTTTTAATTATTTTTTTTTAGAAATTTTAGAAGCTGGTATTTCTTTAAAAGGCTCTGAAGTAAAATCTTTAAGAGAAGGAAAAGGAAGTATAGCAGATTCATATGCCGTAGATAATAATGGAGAATTATTTCTAATTAATTGTCATATTCCTCTTTACAGACAATCGTCTTATAACAACCATGATCCCAAAGGAAATAGAAAACTTCTTTTAAAGAGGAGAGAAATTAATAAATTAATTGGAAGAATTAACCAGGAGGGCCTAACAATTATTCCAACCAAAATGTATTTCTTCAAAGGTAAAGTAAAAATTGAAATTGCTGTAGCCAAAGGAAAAAAACTTTACGACAAGAGACAAGTAAAAAAAACAAGAGATTGGAATAGATAAAAGGCAAGATTATTGAGTAAAAATAATAAATGATACATTTAAATCTTGGCTCAAACCTTGGAGAGCGTTTTAACAATATTACTATTGCTATTAATCTTTTAATTGAAGCAAAATTAAAAGTGATAAAAATTTCTAATTTTTATGAAACACCCTCGTACCCAAATCAAAATCTACCCAAATATTTAAATGTAGGTATTTTAACTAACTATGCTAACGATCATTTTAATTTATTAAAAAAAATAAAATTAATAGAAAAAAAAATGGGCAGAAAGAGAACAAAAAAAAACGATCCAAGAATAATCGATATTGATATAGTGGATTTTAAAAAAATTACTCTTAAATCAAAAGATTTAGTATTACCCCATCCTAAATGCCATCAAAGAAATTTTGTATTGTATCCAATATTACAAATTGACAATAATTGGTCACATCCGGTTTTAAAGAAAAATGCGCATTATATGATAAATAAATTGAGTCAAAAATCCAGGATTGAGATTACAAGATTGCAGAAAAATGTTAATATTCAATTATGATTAATAATAATGAATTAATTGATCAAATAAAAACTTACAATAAATTTTTAAATTCTGAGTCTTTGAATAAAGCGTATAATTTTGCTCTTGAGGCTCACCAAAATCAAAAAAGAGATGAGGGAGTTCCTTATATTATTCATCCAGTTGCAGTTGCGAAAATTCTTACAGAACTAAAATTAGATAGCGCAACTATCACAACAGGTTTACTTCATGACACTATTGAAGACACTAAAGTAACTTATGAAACAGTAAAGAAGGAATTCGGTGAAGAGGTTGCCAATCTAGTTGAAGGAGTTACTAAAATATCTGCGCTTGAAAATAAAGCCTCAGATGACTCTAAAGCAGAAAATTTTAGAAAATTAATTTTAGCTACATCAAAAGATATAAGAGTGTTGTTAGTAAAGTTAGCAGATAGACTACATAACATGCGAACAATTCAGTTCGTAAAAGATAAAGAAAAAATTATAAGAAAAGCAAAGGAGACAATGGAAATTTATGCTCCATTAGCAGATCGAATGGGGATGAATAGAATACGAGATGAACTTGAAGACCTATCATTTTCTGTACTCAACAAACCTGCAAGAGACCTAATACTGGAAAGATTAAATTTTATTAAAAATAATAGAGATGATACTTTCAAAAATATCTCTCAAGAACTAATTGAAATTTTAAAAAAAAATGGAGTTTCAGCTACTATTACGGGTAGGGAAAAAACACCGTTTTCTATTTGGAGGAAGATACAAAACAAAAAAATTTCTTTAGAACAACTCACTGATATTATTGGTTTTAGGGTAATTGTTGGGAGTGTGGAAGATTGCTACCAAACATTAGGAATTTTTCATAGTAGATTTCCCACAATTCCTGGAAAATTTAAAGATTATATTTCAACACCTAAAATAAATAATTATAAATCTATTCATACAGCAGTTATCGGACCAAAAAAAAATCGAATAGAAATTCAAATTAGAACCCACGATATGCATGAATTCGCCCAAAGGGGAATAGCTTCACACTGGAAATATAAATCTTCAGAAAAATTTTCTGAGCTTTCTTGGAAAGAATACGATTGGTTAAGAGATTTAGTTGAAATAATTGAGGCTGGAACAAGTCCTGAGCATTATTATGAGTTTACAAAGTTGCAAATGTTTCAAGAAAACGTTTTTTGCTTTACACCTAAAGGGTCAGTGATAAAACTTCCAAAAAAAGCAACACCAATTGATTTTGCTTATGCTGTACATACTAAGGTTGGTAATAGCGCAATAGGATGTACTATAAATGGTAGCCACGCAACCTTACAAACTATTTTAAAAAATGGAGACCTGGTAAAAATTGAGACTTCTAAAAATGCATCACCTTCACTACACTGGCTTTCATCGTCAGCTACCGGGAAAGCTAGATCTGCAATACGTAGATACTGGCAGGATAAATCAACAGAAAATATAAACACAGCTGAAAAAAATTATTCAAGTACTATCGAAGTTGATCTACCCCATAAACCAGGAGTTTTGGGTCATATAACCTCTCTTATAGGCCTTAATAAAGGGAATATTGTGAACTTAGAAATAATAAAGAGAAACAAAGAACATCTTACTTTTTCTTTTGATTTGCAAATTAAAGATTTGAAAAATTTTACAAACTTGATAAGTCAAATAAAGCAAAGTAATTTAAGATTTAAAATTATTCGACATAAACAGAAGAAAAATGCTTTCATTAGAAGAATCTTTGAAAATTTTAAAAGAAACTAATGCCCTTTTAGAAGGACATTTTATATTATCATCAGGTCTACATAGCCCAAAATATGTTCAATGCGCGCAATTAATGAGCAAACCTGATAAAGCTAAAAAAATTTGCGAGTCACTTGCTGAAAAAATTTCAAATGAATCGGAAAACTTTGATGTGATTTTATCACCTGCTATGGGTGGAATTGTTATTGGTTATGAAATAGCCAGATTATTAAAAAAAGAAACTATTTTTGCTGAGAGAGTAAATGGTCAATTTAAACTCAGAAGAGACTTCTCTTTAAAAAAAAATGAAAAAGTTTTAATAATAGAGGATGTCATAACAACAGGAAAATCAAGTTTGGAGTGTTCAAAGCTAGCCAAAGATTTTGGTGCTTCAATCGTTGGTTATGCATGTATTATTGATAGATCAAATAATAAATCTTTAATAAAACATAAAATTATTTCTCAAATTCAGCTGAATATACCAACCTATACTGAAAAAAATTTACCTAAAAACTTATCAACTATAAAAGCTGTAAAACCAGGAAGTAGAAATCTTTGATGAGTAAAATTAGGCTTGGTGTAAATATTGACCACGTTGCAACCGTTAGAAATGCAAGAGGAGAAAGTTACCCTAGTCCATTAAGGGCAGCTTTATTAGCACAAAAAAGTGGGGCAGACTCTGTTACTATTCACTTGAGAGAAGACAGAAGGCATATAAATGAATTAGATTTAAAGCAAATTAAATCAAAATTAAAAATTCCATTAAATTTAGAAATTGCAGCTACAAAAGAAATGCTCAATATTGCATTAAAAAGAAAGCCTCCTTTTATATGTATCGTCCCAGAAAAAAGACAAGAAATAACAACGGAAGGAGGGCTTAATTTAAAATATAGAAGAAGTTTTTTAAAAAACGTTATTGATAAATTGAAGAAGAATAATTCAAGAATTAGCCTTTTTGTTGAACCAAATGTTCATGATATTGCCGATGCAAAAAATCTTAATGCCGATTGTGTGGAGATACATACCGGTAAATTTTGCAATTTGATTAATAAAAAAAAGAATTACAAAAATGAACTTTTAAAAATACAGAAAGCTGTTGATTTAGGAAATAAATTGGACTTAGAGGTTCACGCAGGTCATGGATTAACTTATAAATCAGCTAAAATATTATCAAAAATAAAAGGAATTAAAGAATTTAATATTGGACATTTTTTAATTGGAGAGTCAATTTTTTCGGGTCTTAACAGAACTATCAAAGAATTTAAAAGAAATATCAAATAATGAAGATACATGGAATAGGAACAGATATCATAAAAATTCAAAGAATAAAAAGATCAATTAAAAAAAAATTATTTTTAAGTAGAATATTTAATAAAGATGAGATTCATAAATGTTACAAAACAAAAAATATTGCAAGTTGTTTTGCAAAAAGATTTGCTGCCAAAGAAGCTTTTGCCAAAGCCTTAGGGACTGGTATAGCAAAAGGAATTAACTTTAATGAAATTATAATTCTTAATGAAAAAAATGGAAAACCATTTATAAAATTAATAAATAAAACAAAAAAAATGTTGAAAAAAGATTAAGAAAAAAAAAATATAAAATTTCTTTATCCCTAACCGATGAAGATAATTATGCGGTTGCTTTTGTTACGCTTTCATTATGAAAAATAAGATTGTTAAGATAATAGTTGATAATATTAAGACTTTAATTGGGGCATTGCTAATAGCAATTTTAATTAGATCTTTAATTGTTCAACCATTTTATATTCCTTCATCTTCTATGGAGCCAAATTTGTTAGTTGGAGACAGAATATTTGTTTCTAAATTTAGTTATGGATATAGTAAACATTCCTTTCCCTTTAGTCCAAACTTTTCAAATAAACGTTTTCTATCAAAAGAACCCACCCAAGGTGATTTAGTTGTTTTCAAAACCCCATCAGATAATAGAACAGATTATATTAAAAGACTTATCGGTTTACCTGGAGATGAAATACAATTTATAAATGGAGAACTTTTCATAAATAAAATTAAGATTGTGAGAAAAAAGATTGATAATATTGGTCAAATAAGATGTGGAAACTTTTTATTAGAAACCAACACTTATATTGAAACACTTCCAAATGGCATAGAACATTCGGTGACTTACAATAAAAAAGGATCATTGCAAAATACTAAGATTTTTAAAGTTCCTAATAATCATTATTTTTTAATGGGTGATAATCGAGATTGCTCAAAAGATAGTAGATTTCTAGAAGAAGTAGGGTATGTAAAAAAACTTAATCTTGTTGGAAAAGCGAAGATAATTTTTTTCTCTAACGATACAAAAAAAAGTAGTATGTTAAAGTTTTGGAATATTCATAAATCATTCAGAATAAACAGAACTTTTCAAAAATTAAAATGATTAAACCTATAAAAGATTTAGAAAATATTATCAGGTATAATTTTAAGGATAAATCAATTTTACATAAAGCCCTAACTCATAAAAGTTACGATAACAAAAACAACAATGAAAAATTAGAATTTCTTGGAGATAGAGTATTAGGATTAATAATATCAAAAAAACTACTAGAAAAATATCCTGATGAAAAAGAAGGAATAATAGATAAAAAATTTGCAAATTTAGTAAATAAAAGAACTTGTTTAAATGTTGCAAAGAAATTAAATCTTAAAAAATTTTTATATTTGGGTAAATCAAATATAAATTTGGAGAGATCTTTAGATAAAATTTTAAGCGATTGTTTAGAGGCTATTATTGGATCAATTTATTTAGATGGAGGTTTAAAATCTTCTGAAAAATTTATACTAAGTTTTTGGGATACTTTTATTGATCAATCTATCGTTACTTTAATTGACTCAAAAACTAAACTCCAAGAATTTAGTTTAAAAAAGTACAAACAATTGCCAAAATATACTTTCTTTAAAAAATCAGGTCCTCAGCATAAACCAGTATTTAAAACTATCGTCGAAATTCCAGAATCAAAGAAGATTTCTGGAACTGGTTCATCAAAAAAAAATGCACAGCAAAATGCAGCATCAAAATTAATTAGGATTTTAAATATATGAATTGGGAAGACGAATGTTATTTGTTGTCAAAAAGTAAATTTAGAGAAAATGCCAATATCATTAATGTTTTTTCAAAAAAAAAAGGTAAAGTTTCAGGTTTAGTTTATGGTGGAAATTCTAGAAAGATAAGAAATTATTTACAATTATCAAATAAATTATTTATCGTACATAATTCAAAAAATGAAAATAAACTAGGGTATTTTAAAACAGAATTAGTCAGACCAATAACACCTCTATATTTTGATGATAAAGAAAGAACATCTGCTTTAATATCAATTTGTTCAATTTTAAATCTATTATTACCAGACTCACAACCAAATAAAACAATCTACAAATCTTATGAAGAATTTTTAAATTCAATTAATTATGAAAATTGGATAATTCTTTATATTTTCCTTGAATTAAATCTAATTAAAATTTTAGGTTATGATCCTAATTTAGAAAAATATAATAATAATGGAACAGATATTGAAATTAAAAAAATAAAGATTGATACATTTACATACGATGTACCAAATTATTTGATACAAAGACGAGTACCAAGTAAATTTTCAAAAGATTTAATAAAAAGATCTTTATATTTTACAAGAAATATAATTCAAAATAGATTTTTTATACCAAATAATTTGCCGTTTCCAAACTCTCGAATTCTATTAGAAAATTATTTTAATTAAGTTGTCTAATTTTTTTTGCTATATCTAACGCGAAATAGGTTATTACCGCAGCTGCACCAGCTCTCTTAAACGCTGTAATACTTTCAATCACAGCATCGTCATTCATAATTTTTTTTTCTAAAGCATTTTTAATCATAAAGTATTCACCTGATACCTGATAGGCCAAAATAGGTACGTTAAAGACTTTTTTTAATTGTTTGATAATATCTAAATATATTAAACCAGGTTTTACCATAATCATATCTGCACCCTCTTTTAAATCTAAACCAACTTCTCTAAATGACTCAGAAGAATTTCTAAAATCCATTTGATAAGTTTTTTTATTTTTTTTTAATTTTGATTTACTTCCAACAGCATCTCTAAAAGGACCGTAAAAATGAGACGCATATTTTACAGCGTAAGACAAAATACATACATCAGTAAAATTTTCCTTATCTAAAGCTTTTCTTATTGCTCCAACCCTTCCATCCATCATATCTGAAGGTGCAATAATATCACAACCCATCTTTGCATATAGTAAAGCCTGCTTTACAAGAATTTTTACAGTTACATCATTATCAATCTTATTTTTAATTATTACCCCATCATGGCCATGATTTGTGTATGGATCTAGTGCTACGTCGCACATAATTCCAATACTAGGAAATTTCTGTTTTATTAATCTTATACTTTGACAAATAAGATTATTCTCATTTAATGCCTCAGACCCAATTTTATCTTTTTTATTATTAGGAGTGTAAGGAAATAACGCAATCATAGGAATTTTATTTTTTTTTACTTCTTTTAAAATATTTACTAATTTATCTACTGAGTATCTTTTAACTCCAGGCATTGACTTTATTTTTTCTATTTTACCTTTTCCATCTCTTATAAAGATAGGTAAAATTAAGTCATTTGTTGTTATACTGCTCTCAGAAACAAGATTTCTAAGCCACTTTGATTTTCTTAATCTTCTAAGCCTTGTTTTTGGATAGGAACCTAGAGTTTTCATGAAAATTCCTCATTATTTGTAATGTAATGCGACAAATATATTATTATAATTAGTATTAGTGTATTTTAATTATTAAATATGAGCAATATAAAATTAAATAGAATATTTAAAACTGTGTGTATTGCCTCAGATCATGCAGGTTATCATTTGAAAGAAATTATTAAAAATCATCTAGTTAAAAAAAAAATTTCAATATTTGATATGGGTCCTTATGACGGTAAATCTGTCGATTATCCTGATTATGCAAAAAAACTAGCTACCAGAATCAAACTTAAAAAAAGCGATGTTGGAATATTAGTATGTGGATCTGGTACAGGGATGTCAATTAGCGCCAATAAAATCAAAACTATTAGAGCAGCTGTTTGCTATAATATTAGGTCTACAAGATTGTCTAGACAGCATAATAATGCTAATATAATAGCATTAGGTTCAAGACTTATAAAAAAAAAATTATCTTTAAAATTAATTGATATTTTTTTAAATACTAAGTTTGAAGGTGGAAGACATTTAAGAAGGGTAAAAAAAATTTAGTTATGTCAACAGCGTTAAAATTTAACAATTACTTAAACAATTTTTTTAAATTAAATTTAAAAAATGCAGATAAAGAGTTGTACAAATCAATTGAAGAAGAATTTTTAAGACAACAAAATCATATAGAATTAATCGCTTCAGAAAATATTGTTTCTAAAGCAGTTCTTGAGGCCCAAGGATCAGTCTTAACAAACAAATATGCAGAAGGTTATCCTGGTAAAAGATATTATGGTGGTTGTGAACATGTAGATATTTCAGAAAATTTAGCGATAGAAAGAGCGAAAGAGTTATTTGATTGTAAATTTGCTAATGTGCAACCACACTCAGGTGCGCAAGCAAATGGTGCTGTCTATCTTGCGTTATTAAAACCAGGAGAAACTACATTAGCTATGAGCTTAAATTCAGGTGGTCATTTAACTCACGGTGCCAAACCAGCTCAGTCTGGAAAGTGGTTTAATGCGCTTCATTATGAAGTTGATAAAGAAACAGGATTAATTGATTACGAAAGTGTAGAAAAGCTTGCACTTGAGAATAAGCCTAAACTTATAATTGCAGGTGGAAGTGCTTATTCAAGAGTAATTGATTTCAAAAAATTTAGAGAGATCTGTGATAAAGTTGGTGCATACTTGCTTGTTGACATGGCTCATTTTTCTGGATTAGTTGCTGGGGGTGCTTATCCCAATCCCACAAAATATGCTGATGTGGTCACCTCTACTACACATAAAGTTTTAAGAGGTCCAAGAGGGGGAATAATTCTTACAAACAAAGAAGATTTAAATAAGAAATTTAATAGTGCAATATTTCCTGGTTTGCAAGGAGGGCCACTAATGCACGTAATTGCAGCTAAAGCTGTATGCTTTAAAGAAGCCCTTTCTGATGAATTTAAAATTTATACTAAAAATGTAATTAATAATGCTAAAGTACTTTCTGAGAGATTGACAGAAAAAGGATTTAAAATTTTTTCTGGTGGGACTGATACTCATTTAATGTTAATAGATTTAAGATCTTTTGGAGTGACTGGTAAAGATGCCCAAGCCTCTTTGGGAAGAGCGAATATAACTTGTAACAAAAATGGAATACCCTTTGATAGCGAGAGTCCTATGATAACTTCGGGTATTAGATTAGGCACACCAGCTTGCACTACTAGAGGTTTTAAAGCAGAAGAATTCAGATTAATTGCTGATTTAATTTTTAAAGTAATTCAAGGACTGAGCAAAAATAAAGAAGATAATTCAAAAATAGAAAAGGAAGTTCAAAAAGAAATAATTGAACTTTGTTCATCTTTTCCTATATATAGTAGTTAGAATATTTATGCTTTGCCCATTTTGTAGAGAGAAAGACACTTCAGTTGTAGATTCACGTCCGACAGAGGATGGAACAGCAATAAGGAGAAGAAGGTTATGTGGGTGTGAAAGAAAAGAAAGATTTACAACTTTTGAAAGAGTTCAGTTTCAAGAATTAACAGTCATAAAAGGTAATGGTAAGAGAGAACCATTTGACAGGGATAAAATTTCAAAGTCAATAAGAATTGCGACAAGAAAAAGACCTATTGACTCAGATACTATTGAAAAATTTATTTCAAAAATTGTGAGAAACCTTGAGGGACTTGGTGAAAGTGAAATTCCGACACCTACTATAGGAAAATTTATTATGGAAGGTCTTTCATCACTAGATAAGGTTGCCTATGTACGTTTTGCCTCTGTTTATAAAAATTTTAAGGAAGCAAAAGATTTTGAGGAATTCATAGGCAACATTGATGAAGCAAAATCATAATTTTTATTCAAATTTAGCATTCAATATAGCCGAAATTAATATTGGCAAGACAAAAAAAAATCCATCTGTTGGATGTGTAATTGTTAAAAATAATTCAGTAATTAGTTCAGGAGTAACATCGATTAACGGTAGACCTCACGCAGAATATAATGCGTTAAGTAAAAGTCTTAATTTCAGAGATGCTGATATGTATGTTACTTTAGAGCCATGTACTCATTACGGAATAACGCCTCCTTGTACAAATTTGATAAAAAAAAAAGGAGTTAAAAATGTTTATTACTGTTTTGAAGATCTTGATATTCGAACATATAAAAAGGCAAAAATTGTTTTAAAGAATAAAATTAAAAAGTTAAAAATTGATAATAGAAATAAAGATTTTTATAAAAGTTACTTTTTAAATAAAAAATATAAACTTCCTTTAATTGACGCAAAAATTGCAATATCGAAAGATTTTTCAACAATTAGCAAAAAAAATAAATGGATTACAAATTACAGATCTAGAAAAGTTAGTCATTTAATTAGGTCAAAGTACGACTGTATAATTTCAACATCAGCTTCAATAAATAAAGATAATGCTTTATTAAATTGTAGAATTAAAGGTTTAAATAATTTTAAACCTGACCTTGTGATAATTGATAGAAAATTAAGACTCAAAAAGAACTTAGCTCTTTTTAGTTTAACCAAAAAAAGAAAAACATATTTATTTACAACCTCAAATAATTCTAAAAAAATATCTTTTTTAAAAAAAAGGAATATTAAAATTATAAAGTTAAATTCTTTATTAACAAAAGATAATTTCTTTGATTTATTTAGAAAATTATTTCAAATAGGAAAAAGACGAATTCTAATTGAAACAGGATTAGTATTCCTCAATCAACTCTTAAAAATGAATTTTATTAATAATCTATACATTTTTAAGTCAAATACAAAGTTAAAGTCAAATGGGTATAATAATAGTAAAAAAAATTTAATTAAGAATTTAAAGATTATAGAAGAGGTAAATGTAAACTTGAATAAGGATAAATTACTTAAAGCTAGGATATACTAATGTTTAATGGAATAATTTTTAATAAAGGTACTATTAAAAGTATTAAAAAAGGAAGTAAAAGTTTTTTAATAGGAATTAAGTCACATTTAATAATTAAAAAAAAGGAGCTTGGATCTTCTATAAGTTGTAATGGTGTTTGTCTCACTATAGTTAAAATTGATAAAAAAATAATTTATTTTTATATTTCAATTGAAACAATAAGAAGATCCAATTTTAGTAAAGTTAAAATAGGTGACGAAGTAAATTTAGAAAAATCTTTAGTATATGGTCAAAAAATATCCGGTCATTTCACTCAAGGTCATGTAGATACCACTGCTAAAGTAAAAAAAATTTTCTTAATAGATAATTCCTGGATTTTAAAACTTGAATTTAAAAATAGAAAATTAATAAAACATTTAGAAGAAAAAGCCTCTATTTCAATTAACGGAGTTTCTTTAACAATTTCTAAAGTCACAAATAAAAATATTACATTAAATATTATTCCCCATACGTTAAAATTGACTAATTTAAAAAATTTAAAATTAAATGATATTGTAAATGTCGAGCTAGATATATTTGGTAAATATATTTATAAATACACGAAATAAAATGCCAAAAAATATTTTTTCAAATATCACATCAATTATAAAAGATGCAAAAAAAGGAAGAATGTTTATTTTGGTTGATGATAAAGATAGAGAAAACGAAGGAGATTTAATAATACCAGGTTCTAAATGTAATTATCAAAGTATAAATTTTATGGCCAAACATGGTAGAGGATTAATATGTTTGGCTTTAACAAAACAGCAAATTGAAAAACTTAAGCTCCCACTTATGTCTCGAACAAATAAATCAAGAATGCAAACTGCATTTACAATTTCTATAGAAGCAAGAGAGGGTATAACTACTGGAATTTCAGCATACGATAGAGCAAGAACTATCAACATTGCTATAAATAAAAATGCAAAAAAAAGTGACATAGTTTCCCCAGGGCATGTGTTCCCTTTAGTTGCTAGGTCAGGAGGAGTTTTAGAAAGAGCAGGACATACTGAAGCTTCTGTAGATATATCTAAACTAGCAAAAATAAACCCCAGCGCTGTTATTTGTGAAGTAATGAATGAAGATGGAAGAATGGCTAGATTAAAAGATCTTCAAAAATTTTCTAATAAACATAAAATAAAAATCGCATCAATTGAAGATCTTATCGCTTATAGACTGAGGAATGAAAAGTTAATTGTAAAATCTTATGTTAAAAAATCTAAAATCAAAGATTCTGAATTCATTATCTATGAAAATAAACTAAATAATTCAAAAAATTACGTAATTAAAAAAGGTAATTTTTATAAAAGTAAATCAATTCGTGTTAGAGTTATTTCTATAAATATCAAAAATTCAAAATTAATATTGAAGAATTTTCTTGTTAAAAAATCTCTAAAATACCTTATGAAGTTTAAAAACTTTGCATTAGTTATAATAAGCAAAGAAGTAAAAGAAAAAAACGAGAAGGAAAATCTTACTTTAAGATACTATGGAATTGGCGCACAAATTATTAAGGATTTAAAAGTAAAAAATATGATATTAGTTACAAGAACAAGAAAAAAAATTATTGGCCTAGAAGGATTTGGTTTAAAAATAAAAAAACAAGAAATAATTAAATGAAAAAGAAAAAAATTTTAATTGTTGTATCTAGATATAACGAATTGATATCTAAAGGTTTAGAAAAAACTGCTATAGATCATCTTTCTCTACATAGTGGTTTTGAGAAGTACCTTACTGAAGCTCCAGGAGCATTTGAAATTCCTTTTATTATTGAGAAATATATCAAAAAATATGATGGAGTCATTGCTCTTGGTTGTATTATTAAAGGAGAAACAAATAATTTTGAATTAATTTCTCAATCTGTTACCGATGCTTTAATCAATTTATCTATCAGACATAAAAAACCCGTAGGAAATGGCATCATTACATGCTTTAATCTAAAGCAAGCAAGTGATAGGAGGAAAAAAGGGGCAGAGGCTGCTGCGGCTGTTGTTAATTTTTTTAATGGGCTTACTCCCTTTAAGTTGGATTAAATGTCTCTGAAAGTAAATAAGAATTCATTGCCTAGAGTAAAAATAGTACAAAAAATTTATAATTTATTAATGAATCCAAATACCCAAATAGATTATCCTAAGAACCAGTACAAAAAATTTATTAAAGATGTTGTAGAGGGAACTTTGGAAAGATCCGAATTAATCGAGAGTACTATTAATGAGCATTTAAATAGCGATATAGACTTAAAAAAAACTGATAAATTACTCAAAATTATACTTTTTGCTGCAGTATTTGAGTTTTTATTCAAACATAATAATCCTAAAAAAGTAATTATAAGCGAGTATGTTTTAGCATCAGAATATTTTTTAGAAAAAGTTCAAATTGGTTATTTAAACGCAATTTTAGACAAAATATCAAAAGTTATTAGAAAAGATGAGTAAAATATTACTAAATTTATTAACTTTAGCTTGCGTTTTTAATACTTTTTTGGCATTTATCCGTTTATCATAATGACTGATTATTTAGAACTTTTATATTTAATTTCATTTACCGGAATTTTAGCGGTTGCTTATAGCTATCTTTTATCTGGTCAAATTATTTCATCTAGTCCGGGTAACTCTAAAATGCAGGAAATCGCTGAAGCGATTCAAATAGGAGCTAAGGCCTATTTGAATAGACAGTATAAAACAATTGCTGTTGTCGGAATAATTGTTTTAGCTATTGTTACCTACTTTTTTAATTATCTTGTAGGATTAGGTTATTTTATAGGAGCTTTCCTTTCTGGAGTAG
>CACBZI010000011.1 GCA_902543665.1 uncultured Pelagibacteraceae bacterium | reverse complement strand
AATCAACAAAATGAACCAACTGTTTCATTTACCCTTGACAGATTAGGTGCTCAAAAATTTGGAAGAGCGACTACTGATAATGTGGGCAGAAGGCTAGCAATAGTATTGGATGGAAAAATAATCAGTGCACCTAATATAAATGAACCAATAACCTCAGGTAATGGAATGATATCAGGAAATTTTACTTTTCAAGAAGCAACAGATCTTGCATTATTACTAAGGTCGGGTGCTTTGCCAACACCACTCAATGTTGTAGAGGAGAGAACTGTTGGACCTGATTTAGGTGAGGACTCAATTAAATCTGGAGTAACTTCCCTTATAGTTGGATTTATTTTAGTAATTCTTTTTATGTTTTATAAATATAGATTGTTTGGTTTAGTTGCGAACACAGCTCTAGTTGCAAATTTGTTAATGTTAATAGGAGTGCTTACTATATTAGAAGCGACATTGACTTTACCTGGAATAGCGGGAATAATTTTGACTGTAGGAATGGCTGTGGACGCAAACGTTTTAATATTTGAGAGAATCAAAGAGGAGTTAAAAACAGAAAAATCTATTATTCATGCCTTTGACTCAGGATATTCTAAGGCTAAGATTACAGTTCTGGATGCTAATATAACGACTTTGATAGCAGCTATTATTTTATTTGCATTTGGATCTGGTCCAGTCAAGGGTTTTGCAATAACATTAGGCATAGGTATTATTACAACATTATTTACCGCCTATTTTTTAGCCAGACATTTGACATCAGTGATTGTTTTGAAAAACAATAATAAAGATATAAAAATTTAATGATAAAAAATATCAACTTTGTATCAAAATTTAGAAAAGCGAATATAATTTCAATTATAATTTTTATTTTGAGTGTCATTTTAATTACTTTCAAAGGTTTAAATTATGGAATTGATTTTAAGGGAGGAACTTTAATTGAATTGAGAACTGAAAAATCTATGCAAGCCTCTTTAATAAGAGAATCATTGAATTCAATGAATTTAGGCGATGTAAATGTAAAAAGATTTGGAAAAGATGGTGATTATTTAATTAAAGTAGAGCAAAAAAACACTAATAACAATCTTATACCTGAAATTAAAAAAACTTTAACGGATAACTTAAATACGGAAGTCGATTTTAGAAGAGTAGAAAACGTTGGTCCTAAAGTAAGCTCTGAATTATTGGAGTCATCTATCATAGCTATTTCATTAGCTCTAGCTGCAATGCTTTTTTATATATGGGTGAGATTTGAATGGCAGTTTAGCGTTGGTTCCATAATTGCTTTATTTCATGATGTAGTAGTAACATTAGGAATTTTTTCGGTATTATCCTTGGAAATCAATCTATCTATTATTGCTGCCGTTTTAACAATCGTTGGTTACTCAATGAATGATACTGTAGTGATTTATGATAGGATTAGAGAAAATTTATTTAAATATACAAAAATAAGTATTGGTGACGTCTCAAATTTATCAATTAATGAAACACTCTCGAGGACAATTATTACTTCAGTAACTACTTTACTTGCTCTTTTTTCAATTTATATTTTAGGAGGTGAGATTTTAAGAGGTTTTTCCTTTGCAATGATTTTAGGAGTTATAATTGGTACTTACTCATCCATATTTGTTGCTTCTCCGATACTTAAATTTTTTAAAGTAAGTCATAAAACTCTTGAAAAAGATGAAGACAAAATTCAACCTTAATAAAGGTTCTGTGCAGCTACCATCGAAAGCAACATTGGAAATGACAATAAAGTATTTGTTCTAGAGAACAACATTGCTGTTTTTGCTGATTTAGCTTTTTGCTCTGGTGTACTTTCTATAATTCCTAAAGCAATTTTTTGATTTGGCCAAATGACAAACCAAACATTATAAGCCATAATGATCCCTAACCACATTCCTATACCTATTGCTGTGGTCTTTGGATCACCACTTCCGAAACCTAAGATCATGGCTTGGTGAACGTAACCTTGTAAGTAAGATACTATCAAACCTGTTACTATTGTTCCTAGTGCTGCCCATCTAAACCAGAATAAGGCTTTAGGGGCTATTACTTTTCCAATAGCAGGTTTTTGTTCGTCAGGAATATTTGGCATTGAGGGTATTTGCACAAAGTTAAAGTACCATAATAATCCAATCCACATTATTCCTGTCAGTACGTGTAAATATCTAAATAACCAACTAAAGAAATATCTATCAAATGCAAATCCATCACCAAAAAAATGCAAACCTAAAAGAAGAAGTATAGCAATACCTAAAGAGAGGTGAACTGTTTTTGATAATGACTGTAATATACTTGTCATGATTCTTTTATACCATAAATTATATTTTTAAGCAGTCTTTTTCATAGAGCCATTACCAATAATTTCTCTTATAAATTTACCTGTATAACTTTCTTTTACAGTTGAAACTTTTTCAGGTGTTCCTTCTGCAATTATTCTTCCACCATTTATACCACCCTCAGGACCCATATCAATTATATGGTCTGCTGTTTTAATTACATCAAGATTGTGCTCAATAACGACAACAGTGTTACCTGTATTTGCAAAAGCTTGCAAAATTTCTAGTAATTTTTTAATGTCATGAGAGTGAAGACCGGTAGTAGGTTCATCTAATATATATAATGTCCTACCAGTAGGTCTTTTAGATAGTTCCTTTGCCAATTTTATTCTTTGAGCCTCTCCTCCAGATAAAGTAGTAGCTTGTTGACCGATTTTCATATATCCCAATCCAACATGTTTTAAAGTAATTAGTTTAGACTTGATGCTTTGAATATTTTCAAAAAATTCACAACCCTCATCTACTGTCATGTCTAAAACATCAGCAATATTTTTATTTTTGAATTTTATTTCTAAAGTTTCTCTATTATATCTAGCACCTTTACAAGTATCGCATGGTATAAAGACATCAGGAAGGAAATGCATTTCGTAAGTTAAAACTCCATCGCCCTCACATGTTTCACATCTTCCACCTTTTACATTAAAAGAATATCTTCCAACTTTATAACCTCTTGCTTTTGACTCTGGAAGTCCAGCAAACCACTCTCTTATTGGTCCAAAAGCACCTGTATATGTAGCAGGATTAGATCTTGGAGTTCTTCCAATCGGTGATTGATCGATATCAATTATCTTGTCAATTAATTCTGTTCCTTTAAATCCTGTAAAAGCTTTTGGAACTTTACGACTTTTATTTTTGTTCAGCATTAAATTAAAAGCATTATACAAAGTATGTAGTATCAAAGTTGATTTACCACTTCCAGATACTCCAGTAACACAAGTAAATGTTCCCACAGGTATTTTAAGATTTACTTTTTTTAAATTATTTCCACTCGCTCCACTAATTTCTATAAATCTTCCATTTTTTGCTTTCCTTCTTTTTTTTGGTATAGAAATATGTTTTTTTCCTGATAAGTAATTACCAGTTATACTATTTTCATTTTTAATAATTTCTTTCACTTCGCCTTCAGCAACAATCTGTCCACCATTAAGACCCGCCTCAGGTCCAATATCAATTATATGATCTGAACTTTCCATTGTTTCAATGTCATGTTCTACAACTATTACTGTATTTCCTAAATCTCTTAATCTTTTAAGTGCAGTAATTAATTTTTTATTATCTCTTTGATGTAAACCTATTGATGGTTCATCTAAAACATATAAAACTCCAGTAAGTCCAGAACCAATTTGTGATGCCAATCTTATTCTCTGTGACTCACCACCTGATAATGTCCCAGACTCTCTTGATAAGGTTAAGTAATTTAATCCTACATTTAAAAGAAAATTTAGTCTTTCATTAATTTCCTTTAAAATATGTTGTGCGATCTTATTTTCTTTTTCATTTAATACATTTTCTAAATTCGCAAACCATTTTTGAGCATTATCAATCGATTTTTCAGTAACTTCGCTTATATTTAAATTATTTATTTTTACACATAAAGCTTCATCCTTTAATCTCATCCCTTTACATTTTTCACAATCTGTTTCACTTTGATACTGAGATATTTCCTCTCTTTTCCATTCACTATCGGTTTCGAGATATCTTCTTTCAAGATTATTTATAACTCCTTCAAAAGTTTTTTTTGTTGTATAGGACTCATACCCATCATCGTAAGAAAATCTTATTTCTTCATCATCTGAGCCATATAGAATTATATCTTGAATCTTTTTAGAAATTTTTTTCCATGGCTCTGCCATTGAAATTTTGTAATGTTTTGCTATGGAAGATAATGTCTGAGCATAATATAGTGAGGTTGATTTTGCCCAAGGTTCTATTACTCCATCCTGAAGGCTTTTTTTTGTATCAGATACTACAAGATTAGGATCTACATTCAGATTATGGCCTATACCCTCGCATTCCTCACATGCACCGTATGGAGAGTTAAATGAAAATAATCTTGGTTCAATTTCTTCTATTGTAAAACCGCTTTCAGGACAAGAAAATTTTGACGAAAATGTAATGGACTCTTTTTTCCTAAATTTTTTAGGCAAAGTCTCATTTTCATATTCTACTATTAACAAACCGTCAGATAAATTAACTGCAGTTTCAATACTATCAGCCAGTCTATTTCCCAAATTTGAGTCTAATATAATTCTATCAACTATTATTGATATATCGTGTTTTACTTTTTTATTTAGGTTCGGAAATTCATCTATATTTAGATATTTACCGTCTACTTTAATTTTTGAAAAACCTCTTTTTTTGTAGTTTAATATTTCTTTTTTGTATTCACCTTTTCGACCTCTTACTATTGGAGCCAGAATATAAATAGTATTATTTTTTGGAAGTTTTTTAATTTTATCGACCATTTCACTAATTGGCTGAGATCTTATTGGTTTTCCAGTAAACGGAGAGTAGGGTACGCCAATTCTAGCAAATAAAACTCTCATGTAATCATAAATTTCAGTAACAGTTGCAACTGTTGATCTAGGATTTTTAGAAGTATTTTTTTGCTCTATAGAAATTGCAGGACTTAATCCCTCAATGAAATCCACATTGGGTTTTTTCATTTTATCCAAAAATTGACGAGCATAAGAGGAAAGGCTTTCCACATATCTTCTTTGTCCCTCTGCATAAATTGTATCAAAAGCCAACGATGATTTTCCAGAACCTGAAAGACCAGTAATAACAACTAATTTCTCTTTTGGTATTTCAAGAGAAACATTTTTTAAGTTGTGTTCTTTAGCGCCTTTTACAACGATTTTTTTCAACATTTTTTTTTCTATTAAATAATAATCACCTTATATTTACTATTCAAATATGATATAAATTATTGAATTTAAACAATAAAAAAATCAAATATATTCAAAATATTATGGCTGGTAGTTTAAATAAAGTACAATTAATAGGTCGTTTAGGCGCAGATCCTGAAATTAAACAAATGGTAAATGGTAAAAGTGTTGCTAGATTAAGCATAGCAACCAGTCAATCATGGAAAGATAAATCTAGTGGAGAGAGAAAAGAAAAAACTGAATGGCATAGAGTTGTAATTTTTAATGAAGGTTTAGTAAATGTAGTTCAACAGTATGTAAAAAAGGGTGCTAATGTCTATGTTGAAGGACAATTAAGCACAAGGAAATGGAAAGATGAAGCAACTGGTCAAGATAAGTACTCAACAGAGATATTACTTCAAGGATACAACTCTAGTTTAACGATGCTAGATAGTAGAAATAACATTAATAATTCTAATTTAGTTTCAGAAAATAAAAGCTCACTACCTAAAGATAGTCTAAATCAAGAAAATCCTGATTTAGATGATGAAATTCCTTTTTAATTTTAATGGAAAAAAATAGCATAGAAAAGAATAAATCATTTCAACCTATATTTATGCAAGATGAAATGAGTTCATCATATTTATCTTATGCTATGAGTGTAATTGTCAGCAGAGCGCTTCCTGATGTTAGAGATGGTTTAAAACCAGTTCATAGAAGGATTATTTACGCAATGTATAAAGGTGGCTACGACTGGTCAAAACCTTTTAGAAAATCTGCAAGAATTGTTGGAGATGTTATTGGTAAATATCACCCGCATGGTGACCAGTCTGTCTATGATGCATTAGTAAGATTAGTTCAAGATTTTTCAATGAGCATACCATTAATAACAGGACAAGGAAATTTTGGTTCAATTGATGGCGATCCTCCAGCTGCTATGAGGTACACAGAAACTAAGCTTGCGAAAATAGCTCAACATTTAACTGAGGATTTAGAGAAAAACACCGTAAATTTTAGAAGCAATTATGATGAAACTGAAAAAGAGCCTCAAGTTTTACCTTCTCAATACCCAAATATATTAGTAAACGGCGCTGGCGGTATTGCAGTAGGAATGGCGACCAGTATACCACCACATAATCTTGGTGAAGTGATAGATGCAACTATAGCTTTTATAAACAATAAAGAGATTACTATTGGACAGCTCATGAAATATTTACCAGGACCAGATTTTCCAACCGGAGGCGTTATAATAGGAAAAGATATAATAAAACAGGGATACAATAAAGGTAGAGGTTCTTTTAAAATCAGAGGTGAAATAGAACACGAAGAAAAAAAAGGTGGTCGTGAAGTATTGGTAATTAAGTCAATTCCTTATCAAGTTAATAAGTCATTACTTATTGAAAAAATTGCAAATTTAGTAAGAGAAAAAAAAATCGAAGGCATAAGAGATTTAAGAGACGAGTCAAATAGAGAGGGTATCAGAGTTGTAATAGAACTAAGAAAAGGCGTAGAACCAGAAACAATTAGACGTCAGTTATACAAGTTAACAAATATTGAGAGCTCATTCGGATTTAACACACTTGCTATAGTAGACAACAAACCTAAAATTTTAAATTTAAAAGAATTTATTTCTGAATTTTTAAAATTTAGAGAAGACACTGTTATTAAGAGGGTAAAGCATGATTTAAAAAAAGCTGAAGAACGCGCTCATATTTTGATCGGTTTAGCTGTAGCGGTTGAGAATATTGATGAAATAATTAAGATTATTAAAAATTCAAAAGATACGGAAATAGCAAAAAAAAACCTCTTATCCAGAAAATGGAAAATTAAAAAAAGTATCAAGATTTTAAACCTTATAGAGAGAAAAAAAAATATTTCTAGTTATCAATTATCAAATCTTCAAGTAGATGCTATTTTAGAATTAAAACTTCAAAAACTTACTGCCTATGGAATAGGTGAGATTGAGACAGAAATAACTAAGCTTTCAAAACTAATAATTGAATACAACAAAATTATAAGTTCAAAAAAAGCTTTGTATAGTTTGATAGTGAATGAATTAGAAAAGATAAAAGATAAATTTTCTTCACCTAGAAAAACTAAAATTATTGACGCTGTTTTAAATTATAATATTGAGGAAACAATACAAAAAGAGTCGGTTGTAATTAATATAACAAATCAAGGTTATATAAAACGAGGTCCTTTGAGTTCTTTAAAAGCTCAAAAGAGAGGTGGTAAAGGAAAAACTGGTATAGCAACAAGAGAAGATGATTTTGTTGTACAGATTTTCACTGCTAATACTCACACTCCTGTTCTTTTTTTTTCAACTCAGGGGCTCGTTTATAAAATAAAAGCCCATAAAATCCCAGAAGGAACATCAGCATCGAAAGGCAAATCAATATTTAATATTTTGCCACTTAAAAGTCACCACTCTATAAGTTCAATTATGCCTCTTCCTGAAGACGAGTCTGTTTGGAAAAATCTTATAGTGATATTTGCTACAGCTAAAGGTAATGTGAGAAAAAACACACTAGAGGATTTTATCAATATCAATAATAGTGGAAAAATAGCTATGAAACTTGATCAAGATGATAAAATAATAGGTGTAAAAATATGTAAGGATGATCAAGATATTCTATTAAGCACTCAATTAGGAAAATGTATAAGATTTAAATCAAAAAAATTAAGATTATTTAAAGGAAGGTCCTCTAAAGGAATAAAAGGAATGCAATTAAATGAAAAAGATAAAGTAATTTCTTTATCTATACTAGAAAATTCTCAAATTAATTCAAAAACGCTTAAGAAAGATAAAAAAGTTAAAAGTGCTGTAGACAGATTTATTCTTTCTGTTTCTGCAAATGGTTATGGTAAAAGATCTTCTTGTTTAGATTATAGAGTTACTAATAGAGGTGGGAAGGGTATTATTGGGATAATTAATTCTCCAAGAAATGGAAATGTGGCCTCATCAATAGTAGTTAACGAAACAGATGAAATTCTTTTATCAACTGATAAAGGAAGCATGATGAGATGTGCAGTAAAAGAAATAAGAATTGCGGGCAGGAATACACAAGGTGTAAGAATTAAAAAGTTATCAGGTTCTGAAAAAGTTGTTTCTGTAATTAAAATTGAAGACAATATTGAATAAATTATGACAATAGCTGTTTATCCAGGAACTTTTGATCCAATTACATATGGGCACATTGATGTAATTAAAAAATCTTTAAAAATATTTAAAAAGTTAATAGTTGCCACAACAGATAATACTAATAAAGAATATCTTTTTTCTATAGATGAGAGAATTGAAATAATAAATAATTCTCTTTTTAAAGATCTAAGATTTGATAAAAAAAAAATCAAAGTAGTAGCTTTCAATAATTTAACAATTGATTTATGTAAAAAATATAATGCAGCGGCTATTATTAGGGGCTTAAGAGCTGTTTCGGATTTTGAATATGAATTTCAATTAGCTGGGATGAATAAGAAACTAAATTCAAATATTGAAACAATGTTTTTGATGTCAGATGTAGAGAACCAAATCATTTCTTCGAAATTTGTAAAAGAGATAGCAAGTTTAGGTGGAAATATTGATAGATTTGTAACAAAATACACTGTCAAAATGTTAAAAAACAAACAATAATGAAAAAAATTATTTATTTATTTATATTTTTATTTAGTTTAGAAATTACATCACTTATGGCAGAGGAAAAAATGATTTTAAAATTAACTTATGGTGAAGTTGAAATAGAACTTTACCCTAACAAGGCTCCAAATCACGTAAAAAGATTTAAAGAACTTGCGAACAGTGGTAAATATGATGGAGTTGTGTTTCATCGTGTAATTGAGGGTTTTATGGCACAAACTGGAGACGTTAAATTCGGCAATTCTAATAGTAAGGATTTTAATATTGCATTGGCTGGAACAGGAGGTTCGGAACTTCCAAACTTGAAGGCGGAATTTTCTGACATTGCACATACAAGAGGTATAATTTCAGCAGCCAGATCAGCTGATCCGAATAGTGCGAATAGTCAATTTTTTATTTGTTTTGAGTCAGCTCCGCATTTAGATAGACAATACTCTGCTTTTGGTAAAGTAATAAAAGGAATGGAATTCGTTGATAAGATAAAAAAAGGTGAACCGAATTCTGGCGCAGTTTCTAATCCAGATAAAATAATTTCTTTAAGATCTAAATAAATAAATGTCAAAAATTGAATTTTCTTTTGAGCTTAAAGCTCAAGACGGCAAAGCTAGATCTGGTATTATTAGAACTTCTAGAGGAATAATTGAAACACCAGCTTTTATGCCAGTTGGCACTCAAGGAACTGTTAAAAGTGTTTTCACAGATGATATTTTAAAAACAAATACACAAATTATTCTAGCTAATACATATCATTTACTTTTACGACCAGGTGTTAATATCTTAAAAGAATTTAATGGATTACACAAATTTATGAATTGGAAAAAACCAATTTTAACTGACTCCGGCGGATATCAAATAATGTCTCTCTCAAAATTTAATAAAATTGATTTTAAAGTAGGCGCTATATTTAAATCTCATTTAGATGGTAAAAAAATAATTTTGAGTCCTGAGAAAAGTATACAGGTTCAAAAAGCTATTAATTCAGATATAATCATGGTTCTTGATGAATGTCCTAAATTGACAAACGATAAAAAACTTCTATCGAATGCAATTAATGTTTCAACTTCATGGGCAAAAAGGTGCAAAGTAGAATTTGGTAATAATAAATCAAAAGCTTTATTCGGGATTGCACAAGGTGGTCTTTATAAGGACCTTCGTATTGAAAGTATAAAGAGACTAATAGATATAGGTTTTGATGGATATGCAATGGGAGGACTGGCAGTTGGCGAGAAACAAAAGGATATGTTTAAAATCTTAAATGAGACAACTGATTTTCTACCAAAAGATAATCCAAGGTACTTAATGGGTGTTGGTACACCATCCGATATATTAGGTGCGGTGAATGAAGGTATCGACATGTTCGACTGTGTTATGCCTACTAGATCTGGTAGAACTGGATTAGCGTTTACTTGGCAAGGGAAAATTAATATTAAAAATTCTAAATACAAGGACGATAAAAATCCTTTGGATGAAAAATGCGAAATCAGGAATTTAAATAAATATTCAAAGAGTTATTTGAATCATTTAATTAAATCTGATGAGATGTTGGCCTCTATGTTAATTTCGCTTAATAATATATATTTTTATCAGCAATTTATGCGGGAAATTAGAAAAAATATCCAAAATGGCACATTTAATAATTTTTATAGAAAATATATAGATTTTTTTAATTAATTAATTGATATTTAATTAATTAAAATATAAAAGATCGCTTTCAAGGGCCCTTAGCTCAGTTGGTAGAGCACCTCCCTTTTAAGGAGGGTGTCGATGGTTCGAGTCCATCAGGGCTCACCAATCTAGGTTTTAATTGGTGGATACTTTATAATTACTTCATTAATCCAATTTTCTAAATTTTCTATTCTTTTTTTGCTACTAGGGTGAGTGCTTAGAAAAACTGGCGGTTCTTTACCCTTATTTTTTTCTGCCATTCTTTTCCATAAATTAACAGACTCTCTTATATCATAACCAGATAAAGAAGAAAAAATTAAACCAAGATAATCAGCTTCGGTTTCTTGTTTTCTTCCAAATGGATTCATAATACCAAGCTGGAAAATATCTAAGCCAGTATTTTGACCAACAGTATTCCTAGTTCTATTAATTGCCCCACCTAAAAAAACATCTGCAACGGCTGTACCTAAATTGATTGTCATAGCGTGGCTCATTCTCTCAAGAGAGTGACGTGCCACTGCATGAGCAATTTCATGTCCCATAACTATTGAGAGAGCGTCTGTATTTTTTGTAACTTTTAAAAGACCTGTATAAACAGCTATTTTCCCTCCAGGCATACACCATGCATTAACTATTTTATCATTATCAACAAGTATATAATCCCAACCAAAATTTTTCGTCGGGTCTTCTTTTCCTTGCCTATTGAAAAAAGTACTTACAGCAAATTCCATTTTTTTTCCTATTTTCCTTATTTCATTTAATTGAAAACCTTTGGTAATTAATTTTGTTTTGCTCCTAAAATTTTCATAAGCAGCATCAGCCTGCTTGTTAATACGTGACTCGGGTATAATACTAAGTTGTCTTCTTTCAGTTATTGGCACTGTAGAGCATGATGGTAGTACTAAAGAACAACAACTACAACCAAAATAGCCAAGAAATTTTCTTCTATTTATGTTATACATTTTTAAAATTAATGATTTTAAATAATAAATTACTAATTGCAATTTTTATATTAATAATAATATTCATTATTTACTCAAGTTATACATAATTTATGTCTGATCTTAACATCAAAAAATCAATATTTTCTAAAATTAGAAATAATTTTATTGCAGGTATTGTCGTCTTAATACCAATCGGCATTACACTCTATTTAACTCTTTTTCTCATTAGAATTTCAGGAAAAATTATTCCAAAAGAAATTAACCCTAACAATTATCTTCCCTTTAATATTCCTGGGGTTGAAATATTGATGGCACTCGTAATTATAACCTTTATTGGATGGCTTTCTCTATCTTTTTTGGGAAAAAAATTTTTTGAAATTTTTAATAATATTCTTAAAAAAATTCCAATTCTTAGAACAATTTATTCTGCTATTGGACAAATGACAGAAAGTTTTACAAAAACAAACAACAAACAAAAAAGTGTTGTTCTTTTAGAATATCCTAGGAAAGGAGTTTGGGCTGTAGGTTTTGCTACTAAAGATAATGAAGGGATCATTAAAGAGAAAATTAAAGAGGAAATAATCAATGTTTTTGTCCCTACAACACCAAATCCAACAAGTGGCTTTTTATTAATGGTTCCTAAAAAGGATCTAATCTATTTAAATGTCTCTTTTGAACAAGCTTCAAAATTTATAGTATCTGCAGGAACAACAAATATTGATTAAAATTAATTTGCATTAATTATTTCTGCTTTATCAAAAAGTTTTAAAAGAAAATTATATTTTTCATATTCGACATCATTTTTTAAATTTTTTGCATAATTTTCAGCTAATTTAAATAAATCTTCATGTTTTACTGGGTCTGCAAATCTAAAATTTTTAATTCCACTTTGTTGGAAGCCAATTAAGTCACCATATCCTCTTAATTTAAGGTCTTCTTCGGCAATAAAGAAACCATCATCAGATTGTTTTAAAATTTGAATTCTTTTAATGGCATTTTTACTCAAACTATCCTTAAATAGCAGAATACATGTCCCTTGTTTAACACCTCTTCCAACTCTACCCCTTAATTGATGTAATTGTGCTAAACCAAATTTATTTGCATTTTCTATAACAATTAAATTTGCATTTGGGAAGTCGATACCAACCTCAATTACTGTTGTAGAAACTAATATTGAAATTTTCTTCTCTAAAAATCTTTTTAAAACTATTTCTTTTTCATTCTTTTCTAAAGAACCATGAATAAGACCAACTTTATTTTTAAATTTATTATCTATTAATTCAAATTTCTTCTTAGCCGAAGAATAATCAAGAAATTTTGAATTTTCAATTAAAGGGCACACCCAAAAAATCTGATTACCTTCATTAATTTGCCTTTTTATAAATGGCCAAAGCTCATGTATTTTTTTTTCAGGTTTACTTAATGTAATTATTTTTTTTCTCTCTAATGGTTTTTCAGTAATTTTTGATACATCCATATCTCCATATAAAGACATCATCATAGTTCTTGGTATTGGTGTTGCAGACATAAGGATCACATCACAATTATCACCACCTTTCTTAGCAAGTTCACTCCTTTGTTTAACTCCAAATTTATGTTGTTCATCAATTATTGCGAGACCAAGTTTTTTAAAAAATATTTTTTTTTGGAATAAAGCATGAGTTCCTACAAGCAAATCTATTTTTCCATTTGATAAATTATTCAAAATTTCTTTCCTCTTTTTAGACTCGGTTTTGCCCGTTAAAAATTCTATCTTTAAATTCATTTTTTTTAAAATTTGTTTTGAAAGTTCAAAATGTTGTTTTGCAAGTATTTCGGTAGGACACATAAAAACACTTTGATAACCACTTTTTATCACATTTAGAATTGATAATAATGAAACAATAGTTTTGCCAGAGCCAACATCACCCTGAATCAATCTAAACATTCTATAATTGCTTTCTAAATCCGAATTTATTTCAGTCAATACTTTTTTTTGGCTTTCGGTTAAAATAAAAGGTAAATCTTTAATAATTTTTTTTTCATATTCATAATTAATCCTTTTTGATAATTTTTTTCTTTTAACTCTTTTTCTATTTTCTGACAAAGTTAAAAAATTTGCTAATAATTCATCAAAAACTAATCTTCTAAAACTTTTAGATTGAATTTTTTGTAAGTTTACTGATTTATGAAGCTCTTGAATACTTTTATTCCAATTGTTTAAATTATTTTTATTTATATAGAAATCATCTAACCAATCCTTTATCTTTGGAATGTTATTGATTACCTCCTCACTTATTGATCTATATTTTTTTTCATTTAATCCTTCAGTTAAACTATATTTAGGTATATTTTTTGTAACATAGTCTTGATTTTTTAATATGGTTACATAATCTGGATTTGTAATCTGATAATTTTTTTTAAAATAATTTATCTTTCCGCTAATGATTACCCACTCATTTAGTGTAAATAATTTTCTAAGGTATCCCTCACGACTGTTAAAATATACAATGTTAATCTTTCCAGTTTCATCTTCACAGACAATTTTATTAGGTAAATTTCTAATCCTTGGAAAATTTAATTTTTTTACTTGAACTTTTATAGTTTGAATTTTACCAATTTCTAAATTGTTTAATTTAAAAATTTTAGATCTATCTGTTTCTGAATAAGGAAGATTTAAAATAATATCTTTAATTTTTTCAATTTTCTTTTTTTTTAAATATTTTGATAATTGAGGACCAACGCCTTTTAATTTGTTTACTTCACAAAATATAAAATCTTTTTTCATTAAAATGATGTAATAATGTATAATATAATTTTATGAACAATAAATTAGAAATATTCAAAAAAAAATTGATTTATCGCGCAGCCTATAGAGGAACAAAAGAAATGGACATATTATTAAGTTCATTTGTTAATAAATATATTAATAGTTTTGATGAAGAACATTTAATTCAGTTAGAAAAATTTCTTAATTACGAAGATGAGATAATATTAAATTATTATCAAAAGAATTTGATAGAAAAAAAAATCGATAAAAATCCAGTTTCAAAAATATTTAAAGATTTTAAACTTTAATGGCGGAGAGGGTGGGATTCGAACCCACGAACGAGTTGCCCCGTTGCTGGTTTTCAAGACCAGTGCTTTCAACCGCTCAGCCACCTCTCCAATAATATTAATTGTGTATTTATTACTATCAATGCAACTAAATAACAATAAATAAGTATAAAGATTTCTTATGCTAGTTAATAAATACTAAATATGATAATTAAAAAAATGTTCAAAATTATTACATTATTTATTTATCTAATTTTCCTTATCCCTGCCAGTTCTTATGCAAATGAAAAATCATTTAATACATGGCTTAAAAATTTTCAAATCATTGCGATTGAAGAGGGCATTTCAGAAGGAGTGGTTAATGATTTGATGTCTAAAGCAAAATATTTACCTAATGTAATTAAATTTGATAGATATCAACCTGAATTTTACGAAGATACATTTACTTACATCAAAAAAAGAACAACAAAAAAAAAAATTAAAATAGGTCTAAATTTATATAAAAAAGAAAAAAAAATTATCGATCAAGTTGAAGAAGAATTTAAAGTTGAAAAAGAATTGCTTCTTGCTTTAATGGGAATTGAAACTAATTTTGGCAAGTATTTGGGTAAAATGGATATAGTATCATCATTAGCTACATTAAGTTATGATAAAAGACGTAGTGAATTCTTTACAAAAGAACTTTTAATATTACTTAAATTGGTGGATAAAGAAATAATCAACAAAGATATTTTATATGGTTCCTGGGCAGGTGCTTTTGGAAATTTTCAATTTATGCCTAGAACTATAAGGAATTACGCAATTGATTATAATAATAATAAGATTATTGAACTTAAAAAAACAGAGGACTCATTTGCATCTGCTGCAAATTATCTTAATAAGATAGGATGGAAGAAAAATTATCCTTGTTTTTTAAAAGTTAATTTAAAAAACAATTTTCCAGAAAAATACCTCAATTCATCTGCTAGAAATATTAAAAACAAAAAAAAAATAAAATTTTTTGAAAAATATTTAATTAATTTCGATAATTCAAATTTAGACAAAAACACAAAAGTAGCAATTATTATTCCTGATAAGGATATAATACCAAATTCAAAAACTTTGACCCCAGCATTTATGATTTTTGAAAATTACGAAAAAATTCTTAATTGGAATAGATCATTAAGATTTGCTTTAGCAGTATGTAAATTGAAGGAAGATTTTAAAAATGAGATTTAAATTACTAATCATATTTTTCTTTCTAAATTCTTGTACATACAACATTACTAAATTTGAAAATAAAACACCTTTTAATTCTAAAGGTTTTGCATTAATTTATAATGACGTAGATTATGAAAATAAAATAATAAATGGTCAATTAGATAATTTAAAATTACAAATTGCACATAATTCACTTAAACCTAATTCTTTACTAAAGATCATTAATCCTAAAACTAAAGATACTATTATTTTAAAAAATACTAAGAAAATTAAATATCCAGACTTCTACAAAGTATTAATTACTGAACTTGTCGCTAAAAAATTAAACTTAAATAAAGATTTGCCATTAATCGAAGTCATTGAAATAAAAAAAAATAAATCATTTATAGCTAAAAAAACCGAAATTCATAATGAGGAAAAAAAAATATCCTCTAATGCTCCAGTAGCATCTGTTCAAATTTCAAACATTTCAAAAAATAAAGAATTAAAAAAGACACTCAAAAAAGAAAGATTTTATATTCTAATAGGTACATTTTATCAGAATGAAGTAGCTAAATTTTTAAAAGATAGAATCATTAAAGAAATAGCCTTTTATGATATAAAAAAATTGAAAATTTTAAATAAAAGTAATGTAGAAACTTCTTTAATTTCGGGACCTTATTATACTATTAATTTAATGAAAAATGATTACAGTCTGCTTAAAAACTTTGGATTTGAAGAACTAGATATTATTAATGAATAAAATTTTTTTTTCAATTATTGGAGCGTTTCTATTTTTTAATATCGTACATTCTAATCCCCAAATAGACGCAAGAACTATTATTCTACAGGATTATCATTCTGGTAAAATTCTTTACGAAGTAGATGCAGATGCACAAATTTATCCAGCTTCAATGACTAAAATAATGACTTCGATAATTGCTTTTGATTTGTTAAAAAAAAATAAATTATCATTAGATGATGAATTTATTGTTTCAGAAAATGCATGGAGACTATCTCAGAGTGGTTATTCCTCAATGTTTATTATGGTAAACGATCAAGTGTCTGTGGAGGATTTGCTTAAAGGTATTATTATAGCTTCAGGAAACGATGCTTGTGTTGCCTTAGCGGAAGGAATCGCAGGATCAGAAGAAAATTTTGCAGAAATGATGAATGAAAAAGCTGCAGAAATTGGCATGAGCTACACAAATTTTACAAATTCTTCAGGAATAAATGATCCTGATAATGTTTCTACAGTTAGAGATATTGCAATTATGTCAAAATATTTAATAGAAAATTTTCCTAAATATTATGAAATATTCAAAGAAAAAAATTTTACTTGGGATAGAACTGGCGGTGATCCAATAAAGCAAGGAAATAGAAATCCCTTATTATACAAAAATAATGGGGCTGATGGTATTAAAACTGGATATTTAGCAGTTGAAAAATACTCATTAGCAAGTTCTATGAAAAAAAATGATAGACGCCTTATAGCTGTTGCCTCTGGTTTTAAAACAAAAAATTTAAGAAGCTCGGAGTCATTGAAACTATTAAATTGGGGATTTAGAAATACAAATACGTTTGAAGTTTCAAAAAAAAATATATCAACTTTCAAATTAGATACTTGGCTTGGAAAAAAAGATAAAATAGAGGCTATAACAAAAGAAGATTTTTATTTAACAGTTGATAAAAAAAATATAAGAAGTTTAAGTGTTTACCTAAAATACAATGGGCCGCTAGTAGCTCCTATCCAAGCTGGAGAGAAAGTTGCTGAGTTAGTTGTAACCATTAAGGATGAGGTAATAAAATCACTACCATTGTATGCAGCAGAGGATTTAAAAAAAGTTAATTTTTTCAAAAGTTTAATCACTTCTTTAAATTATCTTATTTGGGGTGATGTATAAAAGAAAACCGTTCTTTATAGTTTTCGAAGGTGTTGAGGGCTGTGGTAAGTCTTATCAAAGTAAGAAATTATTTGATAATTTAAGAAGAAATAAAATTGATGTCGTTCTCACCAGAGAACCAGGAGGAACAAAAAGTGCTGAGTTAATAAGAAATCTTATTTTAAAAGATTATTTCAATCGTGTTAACAAAGAAAAATTTGATAAATATACCGATACACTTTTATATTTAGCTGCACGAAATGAACACGTATTAAATAAAATTAAACCTGCTTTAAAAAGAAAAAAAATTGTTATTTGTGATAGATTTACAGACTCAACTATAGCTTATCAAGTTTACGGGAAAAAAGTAGATATAAAATTTATTAATAATATTCATAAAAAAATCCTGGGAAATGTAAGGCCTAATCTAGTATTTATTTTAAAAGTTTCCACTAAATCCTCAAAACTTAGACTCAAAAAACGAAAATCTAAAAATAGATATGATAATTTTTCACAATCTTTTTATACCAAGGCTCAAAAATCATTCTTAAAAATTGCAAAAAATAAAAAAAATTATTTCATTTTGGACTCATCTTCAAATAACAATATTCTTGAAAAAAATATTTTTAATATAGTAAAAAAATATTTAAATATTTGATGGATTACCCTAAATATTTTAACCCAAAAAATTCTTTACGATTGTTTGGTTTAGAACAAGATTTCAATTTTTTATCGTCATTATATTTAAAAGATAAATTGCCTAAAGTTTTAATGCTTTCAGGATCAAAAGGGACTGGAAAATCAACCTTAATCAATCATATCCTTTTTTCAATATTTGATGAACAGAATTATAATATAACAAAATATACCTTATCTGATTCTTCAAGTTTATATAAAAAATTTAAAGATGGAATATTTCAAAATATTTTATATTTGAAAGGCTCTGATTATAAATCTTTAAAAGTTGATGATATTAGAAATCTTAAGTCTATTATACTACAATCAACATTAATTAATAAAGATAGATTCATAATTTTAGATGATATTGAACTTTTTAATATAAGCAGTCTTAATGCGTTACTAAAAATTGTTGAAGAACCAAGTAAAAGAAATTATTTCATACTTATTAATAATAAAACTAAGCCAATATTAGATACAATTAAATCAAGATCTTTAGAGGTAAAAATTATTCTTAATGAAATCAAAAGAATTAAGATTATAAATGAACTAATTAAGTTTCATAATATTAAAGTTATTTTAGATCCAGAAAACTCTAAATTAACACCAGGTAATTTTTTGAAATTTAATTATATTTTAGATGAATATGATATATCACAAATAAACAATTTTATAGATAACTTATCAAAATTACTTAATTTACATAAAAAAAATAAAGATATAATTTATATTGATCTAATTTTTTATTTATCAGACGTCTATTTTACTAATTTAAAAGATCAAAATATTCTTAAAAATGATAAGATTTTCGAATTAAAAAGTTTTGTGTTGGCTAATTTAAACAAATACTTGACTTTAAATCTTAATCAAAATTCGTTAATTAATGCTATTAATAACAAAATAAAGTATGGTTAAAAATTTTTATATAACAACACCAATTTATTACCCATCTGGTAAACCACATATGGGTCATGCTTATTCAAGTATTGTAGCTGATATTTTTGCAAGATTTAAAAGATTGGAAGGTTTTAATGTTTTATTTTTAACAGGAACGGATGAACATGGTCAAAAGATTCAAAATGAGGCAAAAAAAAACAATAAAGATCCAAAAATTTTTTGCGATGAACTTTCTGAAACTTTTAGGAATTTAACAAGGACATTAAATTTATCAAATGACGATTTTATTAGAACTACTGAACCCAGACATCACAAATCTGTAATTGAAATATGGAATAAACTTGTAGGCTCAGGTGATATCTATTTAGATAAATATAGTGGCTGGTACTCAATATCAGATGAAGCGTTTTATGACGAAGATGAAATAGAAAATAAGAATGGGAAGAAAATATCTAAATCTTCTGGTTCATTAGTTGAATGGGTTGAGGAAGAATCTTATTTTTTTAAATTATCAGCTTGGTCAAATAAACTTTTAGAATTTTATAAAAAAAATCCTAATTTCATTCTTCCTGAGTCTAGAAAAAATGAAGTTGTAAGATTTGTAGAAAAAGGATTGAAAGATTTATCTATTAGCAGAACATCATTCACGTGGGGTATACCTGTTCCAAAAAATGAAAAA